>DATGLT010000017.1:0-7307 GCA_035294005.1 Verrucomicrobiia bacterium | reverse complement strand
ACTCAGTGCCGCGGAAATTGACAGCCTCGTTGAACGGGCGCTGGCCGAGGATATCGGCACCGGCGACGTGACCAGCCTCGCCACGCTCCCCGCTGAGGCGAGCGCGTCGGCCACCATGGTGGCCCGAGAACCCCTTGTGGTCGCTGGGCTGGATTTCGCGCAAAGGGCCTTTGAGCAGTTATCCAGCGACGTTACTGTCGTGAGAAAGACCGCCGAGGGCGAGCACCTGGGTTCCGGCAGTCCTTTGCTGGCGGTCACCGGGCCGGCTCGCGCATTGCTTGGGGCTGAACGCGTGGCCCTCAATTTCATTCAACGTTTGTCCGGGATTGCTACTTTGACAGCGCAATTCGTGCAAGCCGTTAATGGCACCAGGGCCAAAATCCTCGATACCCGCAAGACCACTCCCGGATGGAGGCGCTTGGAAAAATACGCAATCACTTGCGGCGGTGGTCGGAACCACCGCATTGGGCTATACGATATGGTGTTGATCAAAGACAACCACCTGGCGGCACTGGCTAAGGAAACATCGAACCCGATTGGCGTTGCAGTTCAACGGGCCCGCGCGCAATTTCCGAAACTCAAGATCGAAGTCGAGACCGACACCTTGGAGCAGGTCGACCAGGCATTGGCTGCCGAGGCTGATTTGATTCTCTTGGACAATATGAACCCCGTGCAACTGCGACTGGCGGTCCAAAAGTGCAAAGGCCGCGCGGAAACCGAAGCCAGCGGTGGTGTGACGCTGGCAACCGTGCGAGCCATAGCTGAATCCGGCGTCGATTACGTGTCCGTGGGAGCGCTGACACACTCAGCGCGAGCGGTGGATATCGGACTGGACTTCGAGTCCTGAAGAGAATGTCCATTGACGCCCGGATATTGCAGGCGCTGCGAAGTTCATCCTCCGGATCGATTTCCGGAGCCGAACTGTCGCAGCAGCTCGGAATCAGCCGGGCGGCGGTTTGGGCCCGCATCGAGGAATTGCGGCGGCTCGGTTACGACATCGAAGCCAGCCCGCACCAGGGCTACCGGCTGTTAAAGAGCCCGGATGCGCTGCATGCGGACGACTTGACCTGGCGGCTGGAATCCGGGCGCAAAATTGGGCGAGACATCCGCGTATTCGAGCAAACCACCTCAACCAATGACGTGATTGAGAAATTGGCCCAGGACGGCGTTCCCGAAGGGATCGTGGTTTTCGCGGAGTCCCAGACGGCTGGACGCGGACGGTTGGGGCGGCGCTGGGTTTCACCGGCGCGAAAAGGCCTATGGTTCTCAGTCTTACTGCGACCCAACATCCGGCCGTCGGCGGCGACTCAAATGACGGTTGCCGCCGCCACCGCATTGCGGCATGCCATTGAATCTGAGACGCAATTGAAATCCGAAATCAAGTGGCCCAACGATATCCTGATCTCCGGGAAAAAAGTTGCGGGCATACTGACCGAACTGAGCGCGGAACTTGATCGCGTCAAATACCTGATCGTGGGAATCGGGGTCGACGTGAACCTTGGCCCCGACGATTTGCCAAACGAACTCAAGTCACAGGCGACGTCGCTCCAGATTGAATCCGGAAAGCCGGTCGCAAGAGTCGAATTAGCGGCGGCGATACTTCGCGAGTTGGAAAAAGTTTACCAGCAAGTTCTCGACGGCGATTTCGCTACCGTGGCAGACGAGTGGGAACATCACTGCTCGACCCTTGGTCGGCGTCTCGTCATTCAGTTGGGTGATCGGCGTGTTTCGGGACGGGCTGAAGCTCTGGGGGAAGATGGGGCGCTTTTATTGCGTACCGAGCACGGGCACCTGGAAAGGATTGTTGGAGGAGATGTTCAGATTGAGAAATGACCTGATGCTCCTGCTAATCGACATCGGAAATACCAACACGCATATCGGCCTGGCCGATGGTAAGCGCGTCATGCGCCAGGTAGATGTTCCGACCGCGGCGTGGAAAACGGGAAAGGAAGTTCCGCGCCTGAAACGGTTTGTTGGCAAGGCCAGGATCCAGGGTGCGGCGCTTTGCAGTGTGGTTCCTCGCTGTACCCCTTTGGTTGTAAAAACGATTTCAACCATTTGGGGCGTGCAGTGCCTGGTGCTGACGCCGGCCACCTTGCGCGGGGTTGGGATTGATTACCCGAAACCGGCAACCATCGGTCCGGACCGCCTTGCCAACGCGATTGCGGCAAAACGCCGTTTTGGATCGCCGGTAGTTGTCGTGGATTTCGGCACCGCGGTTACATTCGATGTTGTGAACCGGAAAGGGGATTACATTGGCGGGATCATTGCGCCCGGGCTTTCTGTAATGACGGATTACCTGCACGAGAAAACGGCGTTGCTGCCGCGGATCCGGATTCGGGACGTCCGAAACGTTGTGGGCAAAAGCACCGAGCATGCGATGCTGGTGGGCGCAGTTCACGGCTACAGCGGCCTGGTGCGTGAATTGATAAAAGAGCTCAAGCGCGAACTGGGATCTTCGCGGCTGCCGGTCGTGGCTACGGGCGGCTATGGCGAACTCATTGCAAAGCGGCTTCCCGAAATCAGCGCGGTGGATCCGTTGCTCACCCTGGACGGCTTGAGGCTGCTTTGGCTCGGTCATCATGGCGAGCTTCCAAACCGGGGCTGAGCAAGCACGTTCAGAGACTAGCGCGAGGCCAGGGCAGCGTCTGGTGATCTACCCGCCACCAACTCAATCTTTGATACTTGCCGCTTGAAACCAAGTGCTTGAATGATAACACTCCGCGCCGATGAACCGAATTGTGGAACGATTCGCGCGCCTCAAGAGCGAAGGCCGCAAGGGATTCATCGCGTACATTGGAGCGGGCGACCCGAATCTCGGCGCGACTCGCGAGCTGGCCCTGGCGTTTGATAAAGCCGGTGTCGATGTTTTGGAATTGGGCGTTCCGTTCAGCGATCCGTTGGCCGACGGCCTGGTGAATCAACTGTCCTCACAACGCGGAATAGAGTCCGGAACGACCCCGCCCAAGGTGCTGCGGACGGTATCCGATATCCGGAGGAGCTCACAAATTCCAATCGTGTTGTACATCTACTACAACCTGGTGCATCGGTACGGTCTGGAACGCTTCGTGAATGAGGCTGCGATGGCGGGTGTCGACGGCCTGCTCGTGCTGGATTTGCCTCCTGAAGAAGGGGCGACCTACGAATGGCTGATGGAAAAGGCCGGCATGGCCAATATCTACCTCGTTGCACCGACCACGCCTGATGACCGGATGGACTTCATTGCAAAACGAGGCCGGGGTTTTATTTACTACGTTTCGCGCGAAGGCGTTACGGGGATGCAAACCGAAGTTTCCCAGACCCTCAGCGAAATGGTCGCCAGGATTCGCCAACGCACCCAGTTGCCAATCGCCGTCGGCTTCGGTATCTCGACTCCGGCACAGGCCCGGACTGTTGCTCAAACGGCCGATGCGGTTGTCGTGGGCAGCGCCATCGTCAACCAAATCGCTGAGAAACGGGATAACGAGCAAATGGTCGCCCGGGTCACTGAATTTGTGAGCAGCCTGGTTCGCGGCGTGAAAGAGTCATGAAAACAAAAACAACCCCTTCCGACCGGTTTGTGATCATCATGGCAGGAGGCCGAGGCGAACGGTTCTGGCCTGTAAGCCGTGAAAAGACGCCAAAACAACTGCTGGCGCTGCTGGGCGACAGGTCATTTTTGCAGCAAGCCGTTGATCGCGTCCTGCCCCTGGTACCGATTAAGAACATTCTGGTCATCACCAACGAGGTCCAGGCGCCACAGGTCCGAAAGCAATTGCCCAAATTGCCGAAAGAGAATGTTGTCGCTGAGCCTGTAGGACGCGATACCACCGCCGCTGTCACGCTCGGGGCCGCATTGGTCGGGGCACGTTCGACTACGGCGGTTATGGCCGTGCTTCCGGCTGACCACGTCATACCAGAAGAAAAAAAATTTCAGCAGGTTCTTGCGGATGCATTTGACTTGGCCGGACGGGGCCAGGCGATTGTGACCATTGGCATCAAGCCCACCGAGCCTGCCACAGGCTACGGCTATATTTCCGTCGGTGAACCTTTGCCGCCGCCACAAGGGGTGAAAGGGTACAAGACGCCGTTTTTCCGCGCTGAGCAATTCGTGGAAAAACCTAATTTCGACAAGGCATTGGAATATCTTAACAGCGGCCGGTACCGCTGGAACGCTGGAATGTTTATCTGGTCCTTTGTGACCATTACCGAAGGACTCCAGAAACACCAACCCGAAATGTATGCAGCGTGTCAAAGGTGGTTCAAAGTGGCAGGCACGCCCGCGAAGCTCCAGAAGGTGCTGGCCAGGGAGTATCCTGAGCTTCCAAAGATTTCGATCGATTTCGCGCTGATGGAGCATGCTCAGAACGTGATCGTTGCCGATGGCGCTTTCGAATGGGACGACCTCGGTTCCTGGACCGCCCTGGGGCGCCATTTGAAAGCCGATGCCGAAGGCAATTGTGCCGTGGGAGAATTCCTGCATGTCGACGGTGCTCGAAACATCATCTTTGACGCGCGCACAAAGGATCGGCGCACACCGACAGCGGTTGTCGGGTTGCGCGATTCCATTCTCGTGCAAACCGATGACGCGACGTTGCTCGCGCACAAGAGCCAAGCTCAAAAGGTCAAGGAGTTGGTCAAACGATTGAGCCAGGACCCCAAATTGAAGAAACTGACGTAGGACGGTTCGTTTGAAACGTGTCGCCGGTCCTCAATGCCGTTCCTGAAAAACCTGCCGTTGCCACGCGGCCGGACATCAGCCACGTCGTTTTCGATTTTGACGGCACGTTATCGTGGTTAAGACACGGCTGGCCGGAAATGATGGCCGGTTTGTTTCTCAAGGAGATTCCTGGCGCGGCAGCGATCGAAAGCACGCCAATTCACGACCTGCTGCTGCGTGAAATCCTGGCCTTGAACGGGAAATCTTCGATTTACCAAATGCAACGCTGCGCCGAGTTGGTGCGCGAGCATGGCGGACCGGCGCTCGACCCAAATCAAAAACTGGAAGAGTACCAATCCGTGCTTCTCGAAGCCGTGCGCGAGCGCACCGAAAAGATTAAACGCGGCGAGGTCAATCCGGATGAGTACACGGTGCACGGGGCTCGTCCGTTGCTGCAGAAACTGCGAGATCGTGGCCTGGTTCTCATAATTCTCAGTGGAACCATCGAGTCACATGTGCGGGGCGAAGCCGAGTTGCTCAAGATCGCGCCTTTTTTTGGAGAACACATCTACGGCAGCACTGCGAACCTGCAACAGTCATCAAAGAAAGCGGTCATTGCCCGGCTTCTCAGGCAGGAGAGTATTCCTGGAGAACGCCTGCTGTCGTTTGGTGACGGGCCGGTGGAGATTCGACTGACGAAGGAAGCCGGAGGATTGGCGGTGGGCGTCGCCAGTGACGAGGATCAGAATGGTTCCGGGCGGTTGCATCCCCAGAAGGCTCCCCAACTGCTGGAAGCGGGGGCTGATTTGTTAATTCCGGACTACCGCGATCCGGACAATTTGGTAGCATCCCTGCTCGGTTCCTGAACTGTTACTTGGCGCAGATGAAAAGATACCCTGATCCTCTCGATTTAAAGAGAGTGAAGGTTTACCCGCTGGCCCAGAGGGACAGCTTGAATTCCCTGGGCAAAATGCTGGTCGACCCCGAAGCCGCTCCGCGGGAACCAGCCCCCCGAACGCGCGACCTGGTCCTGCGTTGCGCCCGGCAAATTCAGGCCGCCAGGCAGCGCGGCGCCAGCGTCATCCTGATGTATGGAGCGCACCTGATCAAAAACGGAGCGATGCCCCTGGTTAACCTGCTGGTTGAGCGCGGTTTGATTACCCACCTGGCGACCAACGGGGCCGGCACAATCCACGACTGGGAACTCGCGTTTCTGGGCCGCACTGAGGAAAGCGTGCGAAAGAATGTCGCCACCGGCACTTTTGGAACCTGGGACGAAACCGGGCGCTACATCCACTTGGCACTAGCGGTAGGAGCGTTGAGCAAAGAAGGGTACGGCCGCAGCCTGGGCCGATTTATTTGCGAGGAAGGTACGACACTTCCTGCGCGCGCCGAGTTGGAGCGATGTTTGCGAGACGAACCCGCTCACCCGTTGTCGCCGGCCCGCGCGGAATTGCTTCAGATGATGATTTCGCATGGGCTGCCGGAAGGAAGACTGCGCGTCCCGCACGAGCACAAAGAAACCTGCATTCTTGCAAAAGCCTTCCGCGAAAATGTTCCGCTAACCGTGCATCCGGGGATCGGCTACGATATTTTTTCCACTCACCCGATTTTCAACGGCGCGGTCATTGGCCGGGCGGCCGGCATGGACTTCCAGCTGTTCAGCCGCGCGGTGGAAGGCGTGGAAGGCGGGGTGGTCTTGTCCGTGGGCTCTGCCATCATGGCGCCCCAGGTTTTTGAGAAAAGCATCAGCTGCGTCAATAACCTCCGTCTCCAGGAAGGCCGGCCTGTCGTTCACGATCATTCCATCTTCGTCGTCGATATCCAGGATGGTGGCCATTGGAATTGGGATAACGGTGAACCGACCAAGGATAATCCCGCGTACTATCTGCGGTTTTGCAAAAGCTTCGCGCGCATGGGGGGGGCGATGAGCTATGTGCAGTGCGACAACGTTTTATTTCTGCAGCTGTTAATCCAGTATCTTAAGACTGCGTGAACCGCGAACGGTTTCAGAGCATCACAAATCGCTATTTAAAACTGCGCATCGCGGTTCTGGGTGATTATTGCCTGGACCGTTACCTGGAAATCGACCCGTCCAAACAGGAGACTTCCATCGAGACCGGGTTGCCTGTGCATAACGTGGTGAATGTCCGGCCTCAGCCCGGAGGCGCCGGGACCATTGTCAACAACCTGGCCGCGCTCGGCATCCGTGAAATTCTGCCGATTGGCTTTGCCGGAGAAGACGGGGAAGGTTCGGAACTCCGCGCGGCTTTGGAAAAGGTCCCGGGGGTGAGGCTCGATTCCTTCGTTAAAACCCGCGAGCGCCGCACCTTCACCTATTGCAAGCCTCTCATTGTCGAAAAAGGCAAGCCGCCGGTCGAATTGAACCGTTTGGATAGCAAGAACTGGACAACCACTCCGGCCGCCGTTGAGGAAGCACTGATCCGAGGTTTGGATCACGTTTCGGGATCTGTGGATGCCATCATCATCCTGGATCAAGTCGACAAGCCTGATACCGGCGTAGTCACCGGCCGTGTTTTAGAGGCGGTTGGGCAATTTGCCGCAAAGCATCCGCAGGTGCACGTGCTGGCGGACAGCCGCAGGGGGCTTAGAGGATATCCGGCCGTCATTTTCAAAATGAACTCAAGCGAGTTGGCGGCGTTGACGG
>DATGLT010000016.1:0-37396 GCA_035294005.1 Verrucomicrobiia bacterium | reverse complement strand
CGACCGGTCTGGCTGCACGCGCTCTTTCAAGCGATCCTCGCTTCGCACCAGTTTGATGCTCAGAAACCCAAGCAACAAACACGCGGCGAGGAGTTTTAGAACCGTTTTAGGAGACGGTGGCGGACTGGTCCATGTGCCCGCATTGATAGAGCTTTGCCCCTCTACAACGCCATGAAAGGTGACTGGAAGGGATTCAGGGCCTGCGTAGATGATTTGAAGGCTTGCACCGTCGCCACGTTCCAGAATATTCCAGCCAAGCTGCAACCCTCCGTCTTGAAAACGCCCCGCGTCGAATTTGAAGCCAACAAGTTGCCTAGATACGCGGCGGATCGTCACCTCAAGTATCTGAGCTCTTGAAATGGCAAGTGTGACCGGCTCTAGTATTTCACTCGCCCGGATTGGGCGTCGGCCCGCGTTCCACAATGCAACCTGCACCGCCGTGACATCATTGGTGATCTCCCTTCCCGAGAAAGTTACTTTTAACTGGGAAGTTTCACCAGCACGGACCAGAGGCGTTCGCACCGGATTTATTGCAAATGTTAGCTTTGGCTTCTCCTGAAAAACAAAAAACAACACGACTCCCAGCATCGTCCCTATCCATCCCGTTATCCCGAATAGTGGATGGCTCGATAGCCGCGCAAGCAATGCAAGCAAGGACTTCGGCGCTTCCTTAGGGTTATCCATGCGTCCAAAGGTAGCCCAAGGATCGGCAGCCCCACAATCACCAAAGGGTCGCGAACCCCCTCGCCCTCGGGCCGACTGGAACCCGGGCAAGTTGTTTCCCCACAATTCCCTACACTTTCGCCTCACCGGATTGCACTTCTTTGCATTTCCATCCAAGTCTGCGAACCTCTCAGATCATGCCGTAAAACACGGGTTTTCTGGCACATTTTGAAGAAAACTTCGATTTTCTAAAACGGGGTTCGATTCCCCTTAGGGTCGCCAACCTGAAAAGGCAATCCTCGCTCGCGGAGCGAACCACCGCAGAACAGTTGTAACAAGCGGAATAAGCCTCTTCTCGGATCGCCTAGCCGCACCCATTTTCAATCGGCCATTTTGCCATCTACCATTCGCCTAAGACGCAGCGGATTCTGCTCTTTCAGTTCGTCGGGCAACAGTGCGTCCGGGAAGTCCTGATAGCATACCGGGCGCACGAAGCGGTATAAGGCTGCGGTTCCGACGGAGGTGAATCTCACATCGGTGGTGGCAGGGTAGGGGCCGCCATGGTTCATCGAGGGGCAAACTTCCACACCCGTCGGAAAACCGTTGATGATGAGTCGCCCGGCTTTTCTTTTGAGCAGGTTCAGAAGATTGGCTGCATTTCGCAGGTCTATCTCCGTTCCGTGAACGGTGGCCGTCAGCTGCCCTTCGAGCGTAGCGGCCACTTGTTCCAGTTCAGGCAGGGCACCGGCCGAGATCAACACAGCAAACGGCCCGAACACTTCTTCTGCCAATTCGGGGTGGGCGCGGAAGTTATCTAGTTCGGTGCGCACAACCAGGGGTTGCCCTTCGGTCCTGGCCGGATCCGCGGCTGTTTTCGAGCACGCGAGAACCTCGACGCCGCTTAGCTCAGCGGCTCGCGCCTTTCCCTGCTGATAGGACGCACAGATTCCGGAGTGCAGCATGGTCGCTGGAGCCGCAGCTTCGAGCGCGCGGGCAAAGGCGGCGGCGAATTGGTCCAAGCTTCCGTCTTTGACTGCAAAAACAAGGCCGGGCTTGGTGCAGAACTGGCCGACTCCAAGGGTTACCGACCCGCGCAAGCCCTCGGCAATTTGAGGGCCGCGCTCGCGCAGGGCGCCCGGCAGCAGAAAGACAGGGTTCAAGCTGCTCATTTCGGCGAATACCGGGATTGGCTCGGGCCTGGCCGCAGCGGCATCGAACAGCGCGCGGCCGGCAGCCCGCGATCCCGTAAAACCAACCGCTCGCGCAAACTTGTGGCGGACCAGTTGCATGCCGATGATTTTCCCGGCGCCGTGAACCATCGAAAAAACCCCGGCCGGAAGGCTGCACGCTTTGACTGCACGAGCGACGGCGGTTGCAACCAGCTCGGATGTGCCCGGGTGACCACTGTGGGCTTTGACCACGACCGGGTTGCCGGTGGCCAAGGCCGAGGCGGTATCGCCTCCGGCCACCGAGAAAGCCAACGGAAAGTTGCTCGATCCGAACACGACGATCGGCCCAATGGGGATGAGCATCCGGCGCAAGTCCGGTTTGGCGGCCGGCTGACGGTCCGGGACCGCGTGGTCGATTCGAGCTTCGACCCACGAGCCCTCGCGGGCCACTTGGGCAAAAAGCCGCAGTTGTCCCACAGTGCGGCCGCGTTCGCCTGTTAGCCGCGCTTCGGGCAGCCCCGTTTCCATGCGCGCCCTGTGAATCAGCTCGTCTCCCAACGCCAGGATTTCGTCGGCAATCTTTTCCAGGAACCGCGCCCGCGCCTCGCCGGAAGTGCAGCCGTAAACGCCAAAGGCCTCTTCTGCCAGATTCATGGCATCGTCGACGTCTTTGGGTGTGGCCTGGTGAAACAGGCCGGGCAGCTTCGAACAATCCAACGGGCTGGTCGCGGCGACTGTTTCGCCTGTGCCCGTTCGAAGTTGATCGCCAATGAAATTTTTACCATGCAGGCTCATAAAAGGATCAAACGGTTTTTACCGGGTTTCGCAAGGCGCCGATCCCGCTGATCTCGATCTGCACCTCGTCTCCTTCCGCCAGCGTAAAGCCATCGGGCGGCACAATGCCCGTCCCGGTTAGCAGCACCGCTCCGCGTCGAAAAGATTGGCTGCGAAACAGGAACCCGGCCAGTTCATCGAAGCGGCGCTTGATTTGGCCCACGGAAGTTTCCCCTTTGAAGGCCACCTCCGCGTTACGTCGGATTTGCAGTGCGATTGCCCACCGGCGCGCCTCGGGTTCCGGCGCGCCCAGCTGGATCCACGGGCCCAACGCGCATGAACCTTCGTAAATCTTGGCTTGTGGCAGGTACAAAAGATTTTCTCCTTCAATGTCCCGCGAGCTCATGTCATTGCCAATAGTATAACCGGCCACTTTGCCACGGGAATTGATGACCAGGGCCAGCTCGGGCTCGGGCACGCTCCACTTCGAATCGGCGCGAATGCCGACCGGTTCGCCGGGACCGGCGGCTTTTTCGGGCAAACATTTGAAAAACAATTCCGGCCGCTCGGCCTCATACACCCGGTCGTAAGCGGTGGCGCTGAACTCCGACTCTTCCATCCGCGCTTTCTTGCTGCGCAGGTACGTTACCCCCGCCGCCCAGATTTCCTGGTGGTCCACCGGGGCCAGGAGCCGGACCGTCGAGGCCTCGACCCGAGGCAAAGGCCGGCCGGAGAGCGTCCGCAGGTAGGCAATGCAGTCGGTCTGATCCAGGACAGAAGCGATGGATTCCACGCCCGCCGCGCTGACATCGATAATCGAAGTTCCGTCCGTGATGCACCCCAGCCGAACCGAACCTTCACGATTGACGAATTTGCAGAGTTTCATGGGTTCCAATTTTACCGCCGAACCACCGGTTCGGGGATTGCGCCGGTAACGCTTTGCAGTTGCACGGCCGCCTTGGGCAGCAGGAACGCCAGCCCGGCGGCAACAAGCATTCCGACTCCCAACGCGCTGAACGGCACATCCGTGCTGTGGTATTTGTCCTTCAACCAGCCAACAAAGTACTGGCCGGCAAAGCCACCGAGGTTGCCAAACGCATTGACCACTCCGACCACCAGGCCCAAAAAGCTCCGAGGCAGCGTTTCGCTCGGAATTGCCCAGAACGGCGCCATCGCGGCAAAAGGACCCGGTATAGCCAGGCACAACAGCGCATAGGAAAGCCAAAAATGTTCTTTGGCCAGAACGCTCAGAATCAACGTGGTCCCGCTGAGAACGTAAACCACGGCCACGTGTCCGCGCCGTTCGCGGGTTTTGTCCGAATGCCGCGAATTGATAATCATGATAACGGCGGTCACCGCGTAAGGAATGGCGAACAAGATTCCATATTGCAGGTCACTAAAGCCCTGGCCTTTCAGGCGCGCGGTAAAAAAAGTCATGCAACCGTACGCGGCGCAGTTGTGCAGGAAATAAATAGCGAGCATCACGAAGACAGACGGGTGGCTGAGCCGCACCCACCAGGGGATGTGCACCGGGCCTTCGAGGGCGGACACCTCCTTGCTGAGGGTCTCGTCGAGGTAGCGGCGCTCTTCAGCTGAAATCCATTTTGCGTCTCGCGGATGGTCCGTGATTCCAAACCACCAAATGGGCAGCCAAATAAAAGGCAGCATGCCCTCCAGGATGAGCATTTGCTGCCACCCGTATTTGCCGAGCAGCAAACTGGTCACCGGAGCCGAACCAGCGACCGCCAACGGCTGGCACAGGTTCCAAAACGCGTTGGCGCGCGCCCGTTCGTTGCGCGGAAACCAATTGGCCAGCAGCACCGTTGTGGCGGGGAACACGCCGCTCTCCGCGACGCCCAGCATGAAACGCATCAGTTCGAATTGGCGGAACGTGCGTGACAACCCGCAGCCCACCGCGCAGATGCCCCAGGCCACCAGGAAAATGCTAATGACTTTTCGGGCGCTCCAGCGCGAGGCCAGGTACCCTCCCGGGATTTGAAGCAGGACGTAACCAAAAAAGAAGATCCCAGCCGCCTGGCCTTTCATGCGGTCGTCCATGAACAGGTCCCGCATCATCGAGGAAATGGTGGGTTCCAGCGCCAGGGCCACATTCGTCCGGTCCACGTACGAAATCGTGTACATGATCAGCGCGATGGGGACGATCCGAAGCCAGCGTCTTTCGTTCATAAGTCCGGCGGTGCCCGTGTGATCTAGCAAGCGGCTTCCAACGAGTCGATAGTTTTCCCCGGGGAATGCCCGAACCCGCAGGGTTCGCAGCGAGTAGCCGTGGGTCTGGCGACCTGGTCGCCAGACCCACGGAACCGCGCCAAAAATATTATTTTGCGTCCCGCCAGGGATGCCAGCGAACAGGGCAAAATCCCGGTTGCGGGTGATAATTGAAATTTTCGGCGGCGCACGCCCCGTCGAAATTTGCTGGCACCCGTTCCGGGTGCGGACTGATGTTTTTTGGGGGGCATAACCGGGCGTCTCCGGTGCGCTACGACCGCCCGGCAACTCGCTGTGAACCCTGCGGGTTCATTTCGGGCTCGGGTTCATTCGGGTTCACGCCAAACCCTGCGCGGAGCGATTGGGTCCGCTAATTGGCATTGCCGACGTTACCTCTCAGGCTCAACATGGCCAAAAATGAAAGTAGAAGACATGACGAGACGGAACTTTTTGAAGACAGCCGGGGCCGGTGCGCTGGGATTCGCGGTGGCAAGGCAGGGCCTTTTTGCGGCGGATCAAACGCCGTTGCGCGTTGCTCTCATTGGGTGCGGTTGGTACGGCAAGACGGATCTGTTTCACCTGATCCAAGTCGCCCCGGTGGAAGTTGTCGGTCTTTGCGACGTGGATCGCAACATGGTCGAAGCCGCGGCTGGCCTGGTGGCCACACGCCAGCCATCCAAAAAGCAGCCGCCTGTTTTTTCCGATTACCGAAAACTTTTGGCTGAACAAAAACCTGAGATCGTCCTTATCGGGACGCCTGACCATTGGCACTGCCTGCCGCTCATCGAAGCTTGCAAGTCCGGAGCGGATGTTTATGTGCAGAAGCCCATCAGCTACGACGTCATCGAGGGCCAGGCCATGGTTGCGGCGGCGCGGAAATACAAGCGAACAGTGCAGGTAGGGCTCGAACGCCGGAGCACCCCGCACATTCTCGAGGCCAGGGATCGTTACATCCGGAGCGGGAAACTCGGCAAAATTGCCTATGTCGATATCCACAGTTACTACGGCAGCGGCGACGGCTTTCCTGCCCCAACCGCTCCACCGCCCACGTTGGATTGGGAGATGTATGTTGGGCCGGCGAGTTGGCGCGAGTACAACCCCGCCATCCATCCGCGGCGCTGGCGCGATGCGCGCGAGTTCAGCAACGGCCAGACCGGCGACCTCTGTGTTCACCTTTTCGATGTAACTCGCATGTTCCTCGACCTGCAGTGGCCTAAGACCATCTCGGCAACTGGCGGCATTCTGATGCGGGACCGCCATGGCAGCATGAACGTGCATGACACCCAGACCGCTCTTTTCGACTATGGCGACGTCCAGGTCGTCTGGACCCAACGCAATTGGGGCCACAACCCCGAACCCGATTACCCCTGGGGCGTCACCTATTACGGTGAAAAGGGGACCCTGAAACTTAGCGTTTGGTCATACGATTACTTTCCAAATGACGGCGGTTCGCCCGAGCGAGCCAAGGCCGTCGAGGAGCGCGAGAAATACCCCGAAGACGTCGCTCACAAAGAGACGGAGTTGTTCGCCGCGCCAGCAAACCGGCGCAACCTGTTGAACTTTGTTCAATGCCGCAAATCCGGTGAACGGCCGGTCGCCGACATTGAAGAGGGCTACATCTCGACGGCGTGCTGCATAATGGCCAACCTGTCGATGGAGTTGGGCCGCAGCCTGCGCTGGGATCCCCAGGCAGGGAAAGTAGTGGGGGATGCTGAGGCAAACGCAAAACTGACGCGCACCTATCGATCCCCCTGGTCGCACCCGACCCCGGAAAACGTGTAGCCGCTGAGCACCGGTTAACGCCTCTTGTGAATTTCAAAAAGGGGCCGTGGCGCTTCCGTAACTTTCCTTTGGCGCTATTGGCAACGTCCAACTGCACGTTTGGCATGTGTTCCAATTAGCGCGTCGTCATTGGCGCGCGCGGGCGTGCTTTGGCGAAGTGTTCGCCGTCGGTTTGGTGGCGGCGTCCTGGACGATTGTTGCGGGCGAACGCGTGGCTGTAAACAGGGCTGTCGAGGCGGTTGGAAGGTTTGCCGGACTTAATTTCCTCGATCAAATCGGCCACGCTGCTGAGCACGCGAGTCGGTTGGTAAACGTATTCGGCGACCTGCTCGACAGCCGTCGACCCGCTCAAAACGAGGTACGCCTGCAACCCTGCTTCGATGGCGCCCCGAATATCCGTTTCCATCGTGTCACCAATCACCACGATCTGATCGGGCATGCCACCCACCATTTCCGCCAGTTTGCGTCGGGCCCGATGAAACATGTAACCGTTGGGTTTGCCGAGGTAATACGCTCGGCGGCCGGTGCTTGCTTCGAGGAATGAGGCGGTCGACCCGGCGCCCGGCCGCGTATCGTTGGCCGATACCGGGCACCAGTTATCGGGATTGGTTGCCAACAGGCGCGCTCCTTTCTCGATGCAGGAATGCGCTTTGGCCAGTTTTTCCATCGACACCGCTCCCTCACCCACCACTACGTAGCTTGGATGAATCGCGTCATTGGCGATTTTTCTTTCGTGCAATGCCGTCAACAGTCCGCCCTCGCCAATCACAAACACCGTGCACATCGGGTGTGTTTCACTCAGAAAATCGGCGGTGTTCAAAGCCGAAGTGTAGAAATGTCGCGGCGAAAAACCGGGCACTCCCAAGTGACCCAACCGGACCGACAAATCCTCCGGAGTGGGCGAGGAATTGTTGGTGAGAAACACAAACGGGGCGCCGCTGGCAATGAGCGCCTCGACAAAATCTCGAGCGCCGGGGATCAAATGGTTTTCCCGGTATATCACCCCGTCCATGTCGATGAGATATCCTGTTTTCATAATCATTATTAAAGGCTTCCCGAAATGGAGGAGTCCTGCGAATAACGCCGGTCCCCTCCATTTTTGGGAAGCCAAAAGATCGTCGGGCACCCATAAGCAAAAGCCTTGCCGAGGCGTTTTCGGACATAACTCGTTGATGGTGGGAAGGAGAACATCGGGGGAATGCGCAGCCTGAACAAATTAAGCCACGTAAGCACAACTAATCTCCGCGTTTCCGGCCTATCAGTAAGCAGCTCACCCTGAGTTGATTCTTAACCGGTGGCGGCGGCCCTTTCGACGCGGCACCTTTTCCTTTTTACTCGACTGGCGGACGCGCAGTCCCGCATGCTCATTCTGTCACAATGCAGGCGTTGACGTTTATTTGCCGAATTTTGGAAGTATGAGTAGCGATTCAAACGAGCCGATCCCGATTCCAGCACAGCAGCGATGGTGCGAAATCCGGCAGCGCACCTTGCCCGCGATCGTGTTTGCCTCGGCAATTGTGGTGGTCGTGTTGCTGTGGAAAGACCATACCTTGTCGCGCGTCATGGTGGGGCAGGCCGAGCCGATTCTTTCGAACGTTTCCTCCTACAAACCCGGCGTGGTTACGGAACTGCAGGTAAACCGGTTTCAAAGAATCAAACAGGGCGATCCGATTTGCCGGATCATGGTAACTGAACCGCGTATTCTGGCTTCTTCGATCGCGGTCATCCAGGCGGAAATCGAGTCTCTGCGAGCCAACATGCGACCGGTGACGATGCAGCAACACAATGCGATGAGTTACGATCAGCTGCAGCTGGATTGGATGCGGGAACGCACTCAATTGGCTTCGGCTCGTGTCAATCTTGAGTTGGCAGGCACCGAATTCCACCGGACCGAGGAACTATTCAAAGACAAAATCGTTTCCGAACGCGCCTTCGACCAGGCCAAGGCTGCCCGCGATCGGCTCAGAGACGAAGTCGCCAACCTCGAAAAGCTCGTTCAGGATGGGGAAAAGAGCCTGCAAATGCTGCAGCTAACGAATTCCCAGGAAATCGGCAGCGTCTCAATCGACCCGCTGCGGGCGGCTATAGCGGTCCAGGAATCCAAGCTGCACCTGACCGAAGCCGAGTTAAGCCCAATCACCGTAACCGCGCCCATCGATGGGATCGTGAATACGATTTTTCATCGCGCCGGTGAATCCATTACGCCCGGCCAACCTATCGTGACGGTTGCAACCTTGAGTCCGAGCCGGATCGTGGGGTACCTGCGACCTCCAATCGGCCAGGAACCCAAGCCCGGTATGACTGTCGAAGTGCGTACTCGCGGGCTGCCCCGCGTGGTCGGATCAGCCAGGATTTTGGAGGTTGGGACACAATTGGAAACCGTCCCGCCCATCTTGATCGGTCCCATGAAAATCGCCAACACCGAGTTGGGATTACCTGTCGAGATCAGCTTGCCGGAAAAAACCAACGGGGCCGGGGAGCGCATCCCTATCCGCGCGGGAGAATTGGTCGATATCGTCATGCCCTAAGGCATGCGGATATCCCTGTCGTTGCTGGACTAACCTGGGGTCGCGAGCAGGGTCGTTCCCCGGGTCATGGGGCGGCGCACTCACTGGTTAATTTCGAGCATCCTTCCCGAATCACGGAAATCCGTAGGGCCAACACGCCGCAAACCCGTCTGGAAGCCGTTGTTTCTGTTCTCGTTAATGGCTTGCCACCCCTTTCTGGCATGAGCGGTGCTCTCCATGTGTGGAATGCGGTCTTCGACATATTTCGGGAATTTTTGGGACGGCCTGAACACGAAAACTGGGCACGAGGTTGTCTCATGCATGGATACTGAGCGACAAGCCGTCGGTTACTTTTCTTCGTCCAGGAATTTCCGGCATGCGTTGGCCACAATTTGCTGGTTGTCCCAATGAACTGCTTGCCTCGATTTACACTCCACCCCGACCCCGCTTTTGCGAATGGTGGCGGCGCCCTTGATTTTGACACCTTGCTTCGCGTGAGCATGGAAGAGTTGCTTTTGAAAACGCAACAGCACCAGGAAACCTGGTTGTTCGGCAAGGAGGAACAATGGAACCTCGACCCTGGTCGGGGGGAGCTTGTGTTCAGTTTTCCTGGCCGGATGGTTATTGCACCGGCCCAAATGATCGGCGCGTACGATGCGCCGTCCGGAACCTGGACTTGGAGTTGGGCAAACCCCTCAAATCCGCAGAGCTTAATTGAGCACGCGTTGCGAGTGAAAGAGTACGGCGAAGCCAACGCAATACCCCGGTTGACGACCCCTCAGTGGAAGGGCGAGGAAACCGATTGTTGGTACATGGCCGCGCTGGCGTGCAGGCTGTGTGGATTCAGCGGCGCATACCGCGGCCCTTCCGAAAACGTTTACTCCTTTAT
Source organism: Verrucomicrobiia bacterium (assembly GCA_035294005.1). Lineage (GTDB taxonomy): Bacteria > Verrucomicrobiota > Verrucomicrobiia > Limisphaerales > UBA8199 > JANXQE01. The sequence goes on along the minus strand of DATGLT010000016.1, from coordinate 27,386 downwards.
CACGTTCGGCGAGGTGCAGTTAACCCCACCGTTGGAGTCCCGCGAGGAATTGCTCAGGAATTTTACTCACGAAGCAGCGGGAGACTTTCGGACCTGCGTGGAGAGCGTGGATGAGCAGCGACGCGCTTGTTGCCGGTATTTTCGCCGGGGCTCATTGGTTGGGCTTTCCCAAACCGAGCTCATAGATTCTCTGGCACTGGCAGCGCCTTCGATTCTGGACGATGCCGGATATCCGCCGGAAGCCGCCGAGCGGGTCATGGAGATGATCGGTGGAATCTCCGACGAGGAAATTCAAAAGTCCTGATTTTCCAGGGAAGAACCCCTGATCAAGCAGGTGGCTCTTTTTGAAGGAGTGTCCCCACCCGGGCGCTCCCACCTGACGGTTTGAACGTCTGGCATATTTCCTGCCCGTGAAGGTCCGGGTGATGAATCGGTGAATCTCACTCGATTGAGATTGGCATATGAACGTTACTAAGTTGATTTCTAAAGCGTTTCGAGTGCTGGCCGGCGTGGCGGCGGTGCTCATGGTCGGCCTGCCCGCTCTGGTTTGGGCGGACACCGATCAGACGTTCGATGTGCTCCAGGTTGGGACAACCACGTATCGGAACGTTACAGTCACCACGCACAACAGCAATTATGTCTTCCTGGTGTATCCCGGGGGGATGGCTAGCATCAAGGTGTCGGACCTTTCAAATGAGGTTCGCGCGAAATTGGGCTATAAGGAACCCGAACCGCCCAAGCCCAAACCCACCCCGGCCCTCTGGGCCCGACAAACTCTTTCGAAGATAGACACCTCGGAAGTCAGGCAGGTCCAGACGCAGTTGTCTGGATTACTGGCGCCGGGACACGCGATGTCGCGGCTGAACGCCATTCCCATGACGCGGAACTTCCTGATTGCGGCGGGTGGAATCGCCGCGGCGCTTTACCTTGCCTATTGTTTTTGCTGTCTGCTCATCTGCCGCAAGTCCGGTGTCGAGCCCGGTTTGCTGATTTGGTTGCCCGTGTTGCAGATGTTTCCGCTCTTAAAGGCTGCCCGGATGTCACCCTGGTGGTTCCTTGGGTTCTTTGTTCCCGTGCTGAACCTGGCCGCCTCGATCCTCTGGTGCATCAGGATTGCCGACGCCCGGGGGAAAACATTCGTCGTCGCTCTGCTGCTGATTCTGCCCGTGACCAGTCCCTTTGCGTTCCTGTACCTGGCCCTTTCGGCCGGTCCAAGTTCTCGGAAAGAAAACCGGCGAATCGAAATCATGTCGCTCGAAGCGGCCTAATTCGAAGGCGCTTCGGCAAAAGAGATGCGGGGCACCAGCGGCCAGCGCGCCTGCAGTTTGATCAGCAGGAAAAACAATTTCCGCCGCCATTCAATTCCCCACCCGCCATCCAGTTCGCCGGCCAGTATAGCCACTATGGCCGCCGGCAGATTGAACTTGGGACGCGGCTCCATGAACAATTCCATGAAGGGTTTGGTATAATAGCCTTCGACCATCTCCCAATAAAATTGCATGGCCCGGAACACCTTCTTCTCGTACTTGGCCATGCGCCTGGCCCCGTCATCGCCGGCGTCCAGCGAGTCTAAGACAACCCGGGCGGCGAGCCTGCCTGAGTACATCGCGAGGTAAACCCCCGCCGAAAAGATTGGATCCATGAATCCGGCCGCGTCACCCACGCGCATCAAGCGCTGTGCCACCAGCCTCTTGTTGTAGTAGGAAAAATCGCCTGTTGTTTGAATGGCCTGGACCAGCCTGGCGTTTTGCATCCGGTCGCGCATGGCGGCGCTCGAACGCCACGCCCGTTCGAACACCTGCGCCGGGCTCAGTCGCGCTTTTGCGTATTCCTCCTGGTCCATGACGCAGCCCACGCTCGTCTTCGTTTCAGTGATCGGAATAATCCAAAACCACTTGTCCTCGAGCCGGACTATGACGGTGTCGCCGCGCGGGGTTCCTTCGTCCAGTGTGACGTTTTCGAAATGTCCGAACACCGCGAGCTTCTTCAGTGCCGGGTGGATTACTCTTAAGCCCTGCTGATTGCCGGTAAAGTTGCCGCGGCCGCTGGCATCCAATAAAAACAATCCCTTGAACATTTGCTTGTTGCCTTGCTCGTCTCTCGCTTCGACGGTGACATGGTCCGGGCTCGGTTCAAAACCGGTCACGGTCCAGCCCTCGCGAACTTCGGCGCCGCAGGTGCGCGCGTGTTTGAGCAGGATATGATCGAACTTGGCGCGCTCCACCTGAAAGGCGCACGTCTCGCGAGTCCAGCAGCCGTTGCTGAACACCAGCTTGAGCGCTTTGCTGCCGTTGCCGATATGGAATTGCGCCCCGAGTTTTTTTGGAAAACCGGAGGCTTCGAGCGTTTCCAGCACGCCCATCTCCGCGAAAATCGTCCGGTTATACGGCAGCAAGGATTCTCCGATGTGGAACCGCGGAAATTTTTCTTTTTCGAGGACGAGCACGCGACGGCCCCCGCGGCTCAGGAAAGTTGCCGCTGCGCTGCCGCCGGGCCCTCCGCCAATGACCAGGGCGTCATAAGTTACTTCGGACATGATCGTAAGAAAACATAACCGCTATCTTTGGCAAGACCCTTTGACACGCGGCCGCGGCAGGGTTGGATGTGAGGCGCCGCTCTCGGGCACAGGGGATGGCCGAAGTTGCTGCTTGTAACCCAAGAGAACATGCCATTGAGTAAGGCTTCGCGGGCAATGTCACCTAAAGGCGGCTCAATTGTTGGGCAGCAGATGCCAAAATCCGGTGAGCCTGTCCCGGGGCCGAGCGGTGATAGTGATTCCATGGATCAGCGACCCGGATTCAAAAACAGATTTTGCTGGCCGGCGCAGGACCGAGCCAGAGCCAAGTCCCCCTCCAAGGCTCCTCGTAAATCTTCCGTCTTCACGGCCAGCGATTGTTTTATTGGGTTGGATGCTACGGTTGAGTCTAAGAATTCCCGTTTGTTGCGTGTCTCGTCGCATTGTTCACGGCAATCGACATCTGTGAGGCGCGCCAAGCGGGAGGTTAGTGAGTTTGGTTGTGGTTGCTGGAAAGTAAGCGCTCCGGGGCAATCTTCGCGTTCTGAAAACCGAACCCCCCAATCCAATGCTGCCCACCTTTGGGATGCAGATGCGGTGGATTGCGGTTGGGAACAGGAGATTGCCTCGGGGACTTACGGGTCATGCGCCTCCTCCAGTCCCGATTGGCGTATTATTGGCGAGCAGGACGTTTGATCAGCTTTTCAAAACCCGGCTAGCCGTTCGCCCCATTGTCGCGGCCCTGTTACTCTTCGGGCAGGTCGAAATTGAATTTCTTCTTAAGGTCCGCCCGAAGTTCTCGTTTCATCTTGTCGTGGACCTCTTTTTGGGCGGGCGTCAGCTCCTGATCGATTTGGTGCTGAAGTTGCACGAGGATATGGCCGCAGTTCTGGCAGGAGGATGAAAAGGCGGTTCGAATCTCGAGACCTCGCTGGTCGACGAGCTGTTCAATTTTCTGATGTTGCTCGGGGGATAATTTCAATTTGTCTTGAAGCACGTGCATGGTGCCTGCTTTCCATCGGTCAAAGCTCAACGCCTGCTGAAAGTTATGAGCAAGCACGTGGCAGGTCCCGACAGCGCCGGAGATGGCCCCAGCGGCAAACACTAAGAGGAGGCCGAGAATGACTTTCCAGTATCGAAGCGGGCTCATGGGACCAGGTTGGCTGAAACGACTTGGTAAAGCGGGGGCACGGTATAAAACGTCCCCTGGCGAATTTCCTCCCCGACCAGCATTGCGAGCCCGAGCACGATCACGCTTGCCGCCGCCCACCAGCAGCGCCAGAGCGCGCTCTGCCAGGAAGCCAACTCGTTCATTGGCGCGCTGGAACTCATGGCCGCCAGCACTCGGCTGGAGAATCCGAAAGGCATTTCGGCCGGCGCCGGTTCGGGAGCCTGCCTGGCCCAACGCATCAATCTCTTCAGTTCAGGATCAAGCTGATTCATACTTTTCCCTGTTTTCTCCAAAGCTGGAAGGTTTTGTTAAGCTTTCGTCGCGCCCGGAAGGCACGCACGCGGATGCGTGTGGAGGACCATCCGGTGAGGCTGCTGATTTGCTCGATTGGACATTCTTCCAGTTCGAGCAGTTGGATAAGCCAGCGGTCCGCAGGGTCCAACTCCGCGAGCAATTTGTCAACCAGCTCGCGCGCCGCAAGTGCCTGGGAAGGATGCGGCGCGTCCGACGAGGATGTCAGCACGGCATCGAGCGTTTGGGTCTGTTCTGGCGTGAGATCGGCCCAGCGCCATTCTGGACGGCTGCGCTGGGCGCGAATGGCGTTTAGGCAATGGTTTACGGCAATTCGGGAAACCCAATGCTCAAACGGCACGTCGCCCCGGTATTGTTCCAGCTTGGTGAACATTTTCAAAAAAATCTCCTGGGCCAAATCTTCCGGGGCATCTCGGCGAGGCAGCTTGGCGGCGATAATTCGCATAACCTGCGGGTAAACGTGTTCGATGAGCTGACGCGCGGCTTCGTCGTCCCGCAAGCGCAGGCGACGCAAGCAGTCGGGCAGGTCGAAGCTCGTTTCACACATAATAGAGACCCGCGAAAGAGGCTTTGATTACCATTGGGTTGTCAAAAAAGAAAGGCCCGGCGGCATTGATAAACCGGGTCTTCACTGGGCTTACTCGGGCAGTACCAGTGAGCCCGTAGGAGGGTGGATGGCGTGTAATGGAAAACCTTACAACCTTTTCCTTCCTTTCCTTACAGACAGTTCGCGCTGTGTTTGATAGGAATAACCGCGTTCGCCTGAGGTGGTGGAAATTGGATGGGGGGGCCCCTTACCGCTGGCGCCGCCCTCAAACCAGGTGCTTACGGCAATTCTTTGCGGCACAACGATCTGTCTGACTAAGCGGCGCGGTTATCCCAATATCCGGGCCAGGGCATAACACAGTCGAAAGACCTCTTTTCCTGGCCCTTTCCGCCAGGAAGACGTTATGCAGCCATTTTCTGCTGCACCGCCTGGGCGATTGTGTTAACGTTACGCAGGATTTCCCGGGCAACCTCAGGGTCTCGAATCTTAAGGCCAAAATTCTTGTCCAAAGCCACTACTAACTGCAGGGCATCAACGGAATCCAATCCCAGGCCGCCCGGACCAAACAGGGGCAGTTCGTCGCCGATCTCCGCTGTTGTGGTCTGCAGCATCAGGTTTTCCACCATAAGCTCTTTGATTCTCTGCTTAAGCGCGTTCGGGTCGTCCATGCTAAAAGATTCCGCCGTCAACTTTGAGTATTGAGCCTGTAATGTAACTGGCCTGGGAACAAGCCAGAAATCGGACGGCGGCGGCAATTTCTTCGGGGCGTCCGAACCGCCGCATCGGTATTTTGGCCTGGGCAGCCTGTCGTTGCTGGGGGGGCATGGCGGCCAAGGATTCGGTATCGATGAAGCCCGGGCATACCGCGTTGACCGTGATGTTGATACGCGCTACTTCTTTGGCGAGCGATTGGGTGAGAGCGACGAGACCGGCTTTGGCGGCCGCATAGTTGGTCTGTCCGGCAGGCGCCAGCAGAGCGCTTAAGGAGGAGATGTTGATGATTCTGCCGCCACGCTGAGAGATCATCGCGGGTAGAACGGCCTGGCAACCATGGAATGCCGCTGTCAGGTTCGTCTGAAGTACTTCATCCCACGCTTTTTGACTCATGGTTCCGAGCAGTGAATCGGAGTGTTTTCCCGCATTGTTGATCAACACGTCGACGCGTTGATGCCTGGCAAGGATGGTGTCCACCGCCGATTGCCACGAATCCGGCCGCGTCACATCCAGATCGGTAATGAAACAACGTCCCGAAAACTGTCCCGCCAGTGTTTCTGCACTGTCTCTTGAGTTTCGGACGCCGAGCCAGACAAGGTTATCCGGCATTTCCTCCAAAAAAGCCTGTGCAATAGCCCGGCCCAGCCCGCCGTTTGCTCCCGTGACAAGAATGACTCGCTCGCTCATTGGTGCTAGGATTTGCCGAAACGCGCGGCTATGGCCTGCTGATTGAAGCCCAGGACGCTAACCGTGGCATTGTCGCACAACCCCGAGGAAAGCGCCGCCACGGCAGCCACGCATTGCCATGCTGCGCCGGCCATGAATCCTTCACCAAGAAGGGCTTTGGGGGACCACCGCTCGCCGCCCCATCCACTCCAGGCTTGCTGCTCGTCGCGGTCGAGCCGTGGCACTCCTTGTATTCCGTCGCACAACAAATCGCCTTCGGCCTGCGGACCCAGCTCCTTGCGCGCCCTTTCCGCTGCGGCGCGACGGTCTGCGCGTGTTGAAAAGAACTGCGGCTGAGTGACGGCTTGTAAATTCACGGCAGGTCCGCCCGGTGCGCGTTTGGCAAGATGAAGGGCTCCGGCTCCTTCGCTGATTGGTTTGTTCCGATGGAATAAATCGAACGCTTCGGCTATCAGCCAATCCAATTCTTCAGCTCCGATAACCAGGCAAGACTCGACCCGGTCGGCCTCGAGCCAATCGGCGGCGAGAGCAAGGCCCTGGAGAAAGGTCCCTTGGTCTCCTACGATCGTGTAGTTGATTCCCTGGGAACCGAGGAGGGCTCCCAGATGACTCGAGGGGGCGTTGAACACTGTTTCGGGAAATATGACGGGGCTGGCTGTAGAAGCATCTTTCAGAGTCTCGTCGTAGAACCGCCTCGAGAAGTTCACGCAGCCGGAAGTCGAGCAATACACGATGCCCAGACGCCTGGCGCCGTTTTGGATCAGCGGCGTGTCGGGGCCGAGCGCCTCGAGCGCTGCGCCGACTGCAAACTGAGCTATAGGGCTGGTGCGACGCAATCGAGGGTGGGCGGTAAAGGCTGACTTGGGAGAAGCGACGGGAACGAATCGGGCCTTGAGTGGGTTCTTATAGCCGGGACAAGCGACTTCTTTGAAAGGAGCCGATTCTCCGCGCCTGCAAGCATTTAGAAGCGCCTCAGCGCCCCAGCCTGCGGGCGAGACGGCCCCGAACCCTTTTACGACGATCCCGCTCATGACCACCTCCGAACAATCACGCTGGCGTTGGCGCCGCCAAACCCAAATGAATTGGTTAGCGCGTATTCAATCTTGGCATCAACCGCTTTCCGTAAGACCGGAAACGTGCAAGCCGCTTCCTTGGTTTGGAGCGTCGAGGTCGGCGGAAGCCACCTTCCACACAACGACATGAGGCAGATCACTACTTCGACGGCCCCTGCGGCGCCGAGCAAATGACCAACGCTCGATTTCGTCGAACTGACCGGCAAAGTCGTGGCTCTGGCACCGGCCCAGCGGTTCAGCGCAGCGGCTTCGGCGCTGTCGTTGAGGGGCGTGCCTGTTCCGTGGGCATTAACGTAACCGATGCTCTGAGCGGTCAACCCCGCGCTCGCGCAAGCGGCGTTCATTGCGGCCAGGGCTGCGTCGCCTTGCGGGTGTGGTTGGGTCAGGTGATGAGAGTCGGTGACCGCTCCGTAGCCGACGATTTCTCCCAAAATAACGGCGTTCCGCCGCGCGGCGCTCTCGAGGGTTTCGAGGGTTAACACGGCGGCGCCTTCTCCCAAAGCCAATCCGTCCCGCTGAGCATCGAAAGGCCTGCAAACAGTTGGGGACAAGGCTTGCAAAGAATCAAAGCCCGAAAAAATTAATTGGCTTAACCCTTCGTATCCGCCGGCCAGCACGCGCTCCGCGCGTCCGAAGCGGATCAACTCCCAGGCATGCCCGATGGCATTGGCTCCCGAAGCGCAGGCATTGGCGATAATGGTTACCGGACCTGAGAACCCGAACGCCTCCATCAAATCGATCGCTTGCCGCGGAGGTTGGTAATGGATGACGCGGCTGGCTTGCGAGCGGCGGGACAGGGGAGCGGCGATGGCCTGCCGATAAACTGCCTCACCCAAATTCATCCCTCCTCCGGTGGTCCCCAGGACGAGTGGCAGATTCTCGCAAGCCTGCCACCCGGACTGAGTCCACGCCTCAGTGGCCGCATGGAGCAGGAGCTTGGATGCCCGATCCATCCGCGCCATCGTGCGAGGACTTAACCGCGTTCGGGGCAGCAAACCCGGCATTTCCACTTCCCCCGCCAATTTGACTCGCTGTTTGGCTACGTCGAACAAAGTAACGGGTCTGAAAGCGGTTGTTCCGGAGCGAAATCCCTGAGCATTTGGACCCCATCCGCATCCCAATGATGTGATGATGCCTGCGCCGGTGACGACGACGCGCGGTGAGTTGCTGGTCTTGCGAACGGAAGGAAATAACACAGGCTAAACCGAGTTCGTTGCGGGCACTGTAAGGGATTTCAGGGCCAAGTCAAACTGTCCGCAAGGTGTCAAGGTGTCCACGGTGTCGGGCATTGCGAAGCAGGGTGCGCGCGGATTATACTGCGTTATGCAAATCAGCAGACGTTTCTTTCAAATAGGGTTTTTGTCCATTGCGCTTGGCGGTTTAGCCATCCATGCCAGTGCAGACGACGCAACCGCTTTGAGCCTTATCTCGGAGGGGAACCGCTATGTGGGGGAGCAGGCCAAAGATAAGGTTGTGCAGATCCGATCTGAAAAATCCGTCGGCTCGTTGTCTCCAATCATATGGTATGTCGTATTTTACGATCCGACCGCAAGCCTCAAGGCCGTGGAAGTGAAGTTCGGTGCGGGCAAAATGCTATCGGTCAAACGGCCCATGCGTTTGCTGGAACCCGTAACCGGGGGGGATTTGCCGCTGGACCGCAGCAAAATCAAGATCGATTCGCCGCAGGCAATTGCTATCGCCCAAAAGGAGCCTTTGCTGCAGAACCTCAAGCTGACCGCCACCCGCTTGACGCTGGATAGGGTGGGTGAAGGCGTGCTGGGCCAGGGCGGCACCGGCCAGGGCGTATGGAAAGTCAGGCTCTGGGCCGCCAAGCTTCGGAATCCGCAGAAGGATGCGGATATTGGAGAGGTTTGGATCTCGGCCACGGACGGGCAGGTTGTCAAAAACGACCTGCGCATAAACCGGGTTGATTGACCCATTGCGCCCGCACTAAGCGGTTTCGCATTTTAGTCGAATGAAAGCCTCGGACCCAAAAGCTCAGGCCTACGACGTTGTGATCGTAGGCGGAGCTTTGGCTGGTTCTGCCGCTGCCATTTTGCTCAAACGAGAGTTGCCCCAGTTGCGCATCCTGGTCCTGGAGAAATCGTCCGCCTTTGGCCGGCGAGTGGGCGAGGCGACGGTCGAAATCAGCGGGTACTTTCTTGGTCGCGTTCTCGGGTTAACCCAGCACCTGAATGAATCACACCTGGTCAAACAGGGCATGCGATTCTGGTTTTTCAACGAGCGGACGGCTCAGTTGCCCGACTGCAGTGAAGTTGGAGGGAGATATCTTGCGAGAGTGCCGGCATACCAGGTGGACCGCGCGGTGCTGGACGAAGAAGTGTTGCGCCGCGCGGCTTCGCTCGGGACGGAAGTGAGGCGACCGGCGGTGGTCGGCAAGATTGATCTTAATCCGGGGGGATTGCAACGGGTTGAAGTAAAGCAGGAGGGGCAGTCCGGCGAGGTATTCGCCCGGTGGTTAATTGACGCTTCGGGTGTGGCGGCCCTATTGGCTCGCCAGCAGGGATGGTTTCGGCCCAACACTGCTCATCCAACCACGGCAGTCTGGGCTCGGTGGACCGGGGTCAAGGATTGGGACGGGTTTGAATTGGCAAAGAAATTTCCAGAATGGTCGATGGCCTGCCATGGGATTCGGTCCACGGCGACCAACCACCTGGTTGGCCCTGGTTGGTGGGCCTGGTGCATTCCTTTGAAGGGCGGCGACGTCAGCGTAGGCGTCGTGTTCGATCAACGGTTGGTGACCTTTCCGGAGAAGGGCGATTTGGGGCAGCGGTTGAAGGATTTCCTGTGGCAGCACCCGGTTGCGCGCGAATTGCTCGGGGACGCACAATGTCGCGAGGGCGACGTGCATTGGCGCAAGAATTTGCCTTATTACAGCACTACTTTCGCCGGGGACGGGTTTGCGTTGGTGGGAGACGCATCGGGGTTCATGGATCCGTTTTATAGCCCCGGGATGGATTGGATCTCCTTCACCACCTCGTCTGCCGTCCAGTTGGTGCTTGCTCAGCAACGTGGAGAAGACCTTGTTCCTTTGTTGGACAGGCACAACCGCGATTTCAGCCGCAGTTATGCACGCTGGTTTGAGGCATTGTATCTCAACAAGTATGAGTACATGGGCGAATTCGATTTAATGCGCCTGGCCTTTTTGTTGGACTTGGGGTTGTACTACCTCGGAGTGGCTTCGCAGCCGTTCAAGCGAGGCCCTAAGGCGCTCACTGAACCTGTGTTCTCGACCGCCCCATCGGTTCCATTCTTTCACTTCATTCGAACTTACAACCGGCGTTTCGCGGCCATAGCTCGAGAGAGACGCAAGCGAAAGCTCTCCGGGCGGTTCAATGACCATCGCCGCTTCATGTTCGGAGGCTATACCTTCGCGCCGGCCAGTTCCTCGCCAATTCTCAAGGCCGCTCTGTCATGGATGCGGCTGGAAGTCACTGAAGGGTGGCGTACCTGGTTCTCCGGTGCGGGTCAGTCTGAAACATCCGGCAGCCCGGTGCGCCAGGTTCCGGACGTTCCATCGCCTCTTGCCGCCACGGCCGAGGTCCGCAATTCCTGATGCACTGGCAGGCAGCCTGCGCGGCAGTCGTCCCTTGCCTCAACGAGGAGGCAACCATCGGATCGGTGGTTCAGGCCGTTCGTCATTTCCTGCCCAATGTTTTTGTAATCGATGACGGGTCGTCCGACGCAACGGCTCGCGCTGCCGAGGAGGCGGGAGCTGTCGTATTGAAGCACAACCGCGTCCTTGGGAAAGGACGGGCGCTCCACACGGGTTGGTCGCACGTTCGCGCGCGCGGTTTTGATTGGGCTCTCAACCTGGACGGCGATGGCCAGCATTGTCCGGCCGACATCCCCGCCTTAGTCGGTTGCGCCGAGGCGAGCCCCGTGTCATTGGTCGTGGGCAATCGCATGCACAACCCCGGCGAAATGCCTGTCATTCGTCGGTTGGTCAATCGCTGGATGAGCCGGCAGATTTCGGCTCTCTGCGGGCATCAAATTCCCGACTCCCAATGCGGGTTCCGCTTGATGAACCTCCATGACTGGGCGCGCTTGCAGGTGGAGGCCGAGCATTTCGAAATAGAATCCGATGTGATCGTGGCTTTTGCCAGGGCTGGATTGGGCATTGGATTTGTTCCGGTGCGCGTTATCTACAAAAGGGAGCACAGCAAGATCCATCCTTTGCGCGACACGGTGCGCTGGTTGCGCTGGCGTCGAACTGCTCGCGCCGGAATCAACGGCTGAATGGGGACTATGCTCTTGCGTCGGCCGGGTCCCGACGAGCAATCGCTCGCTTTTTTGGGATCGAAAAATAGAACGTCGCTCCCTCGTCGGACTTCCCCTCGGCCCATGTTCGTCCACCGTGCCGCATAATGATACGCCGAACGTTGGCCAGGCCGATCCCGGTGCCCTCAAACTGGTCGCTCGAATGCAGGCGCTGGAAAACCCCAAATAGCTTATTCGCGTAACGCATGTCGAAGCCTACGCCGTTGTCGCGGACATACACGACGGTCTCCTGGTCGGTGGGGAATTCGGCCGCGATTTCGATCCGGGCCGAGTCACGCGTGCGTGTATATTTGACGGCATTGGACAAGAGATTGACCAGCACCTGGAGCAGCATCGCCCGGTCGGCGCTGACGACCGGGAGCGGGGCGCAATTCCAAAGGATATTCCGCCCTTGAATCTCCGAGCCGAGCCGGCTGCGCGCTTCTTCATAAAGTTGGTTCAAGTCGACCGGCTCGCGTTCCATTTTCGCCTGGGCGGTACGGGAGAAGTGCAGCAGGTCATCGATCAGCCGATCCATGTGCTTCGCGGAGGCCTCAACCTGGTCAATAAAGTGACGGTCTTCGTCGGAAAGGGCGGCGTAGCCGCTTTTTCTGAATAGGTCCAGGAAACCATTGATGTGCCGCAGAGGCGCGCGCAAATCGTGCGATACCGAATAGGCAAACGCTTCCAGTTCCTGATTAGCGCATTCCAATTCAGCAGTGCGCTCGCGAACCTTTTCGTCCAACCGGTCGTTCAACGCGCGGATCTGTGCCTCGGCTTCCCTGCGCTGCGTGACATCCTGCATCACGCCCACAAAATGCGTGATCTCGTTACCGTGCAGCCGAACCGGGGTAATCGTCTCTTCATTGATATAAATCCGGCCGTCCTTCCGCTTGTTGACAAATTCTCCGCGCCACACGCGTCCCGCCAGAATGGTTTGCCAGAACTGCGCATAGAAATTGGATCCTGATGGCCCGACTTGAGAATCCGCGGGTTTGCCCCGATGACCTCCTCGGGTGTATAGCCCGTCAGCCTTGTGAACCCGGGGTTTACCCACAAAATGCTGCCCGAGCGGTCGGTGATCATCACTCCGTTATCGGCCGACGCCAGGGCAGTGGACTGAAGTTGAAGCTGCCCGGCAAGATCTTCGGCCGGTTTGCTTCTTTTGCGCCGGCCCGCTTGCTTCTGTGGCATAAACTCGAAAGGACTGTGGACTTCTGATAGCGGGTAATGCTCAGATCTTCAAGCGCGTTCTCCTCTGCTTGCGGCCCGGGGTGGACGCAGACACCGGGTCGAGCAACATCCAGGAAAAGTTGAGCTGGGGCGTGATCGAGCTGAAGGCGTGAAAGTCCAGAGGCTTGACCAGGTATGCTTTGGCTCCAAGTTGAAGCGCGCGGCGAACATCACCGTCCTGTTGAGAATTCGTGAGCACGATGACGTGCAGCTGCTGAATGATTTCAGCAGCCCGCAACCGGGTGAGGACTTCCAGCCCGTGCAGCTTGGGTAGATGCAAGTCCAACAAAACCACCAGGGGTGTTTGGGCCTTTTTCTCGCGGCCGTTTGCTAACTGCATCAAAAGGAAATCCACGGCGGCTTCCCCATCCCCGACAACTTCCACACGATTGGAAAGCCTGGCCTCTCTAAATGCTGCCAACGTGAGCTCAACATCGGCCGGGTCGTCCTCGACCAGAAGTATGTCCACGTCCTGGGCGGAGCCGAAATACGTTGGAGTTGTCGAACCGAAGAGCGCGCTGATCGAGAGATCCAGCGCGTGTGCCAGCCTGGAAATGCTGTCCAGCGAAATGTTGCGGGCTCCGCGTTCGACGTCTGTGACGTAGGTCCGGTGGAGTTGAGCCCGTTCCGCAAGGGTCTCCTGGGAGAGGCCCAGGCGCAGCCGATGAGCTCGCACGGCCGCACCGAAGTCTTTCTTGACGTTGACTTTCCTCATCGAGCGCGCTGTGTTCAGGCACAGAGTAAATCATAGAGCAACAGACTTTAAGTGACATCCAGCCACGATTTTTGACTGATGCCCAACGCGAAACGGTTCCCCGCGAGTACCCGTGCGTGGCCAACCAGAACCTGCTAATTGCTCAGCCCGCCTCTGACAAACTCCTCGTGCAGCCGGGCGTATGCTCCGGCCGCGGCCAGCAGGGTCACATGAGTGCCTCGCTCTATGATCCGTCCATTTTCCATGACCAGCACCAGCCCGGCTTTGCGTATCGTGCTCAGCCGATGGGCCACGACGAAAGCAGTGCGATTGTTCAGCAAGGCTTCCAAAGCTTTCTGCAGGCGCGCTTCGGTCACCGTGTCAATGGCGCTTGTAGCCTCGTCCAAAACGACGATCCGGGGATCCGCCAGCAACGCCCGGGCGAAACAGATGAGTTGGCGCTGGCCCAGGGAAAGCGAGGCACTTTTTTCGCCTACTTTTGTATTGAGGCCCTCGGGCAAAGCCTCGAGCAGGTCAAGGCAATCCAGCGCTTTGAGCGTCGCCACCACCCTGGAATTGCTGGCGTCCGGCCTTGCAAACCGAATATTGTCCAGGATCGTGCCGGCAAACAAAAAGTTGTTCTGTTGCACGGTCCCCATTTGCGAATGCAGTGAATCGCTCGACACCTTCATCAGGTCGATGCCATCCACCAGCACACGCCCTTGGACCGGCAGATAAAATTTCTGCAGAAGGCTGACCACCGTAGTTTTGCCGCTGCCCGTGTGCCCCACCAGAGCAACGGTTTGTCCGGGTTCCACCGTAAACGAGATATCCGAGAGCACTGGCCGGCCCGGTTCGTACTCGAAGTGGACATTTTGAAACTCAACACGGCCGCGAATGGCGGGCAGGGGAGAGGCTTCCGGCGAATCAGTCCATTCGGGCTTCGCATCCAACAACCGGAAATAACGTTCTGCGCCGGCCATGGCGCTGAGGGCCTGGTTGTATTGATTGCCAATGACCTGGACCGGATCGAAGAAGAAGTTTGCCAGGAAGAAAAACATGACCAGGTCGCCGACATTCATGTGGAGCCAACCCTGCCAACGCAGCGCCCCGTACCCGCCCAGCAGCGCCATCGCGCCCAGAAACAGCTGGCTCTTCATCTGGAGCAGAGGAATGAACACCGCCGAAGCGTGCGCGACACCCACGTTGTTTTCTCCGTGCACATTGACCAGTTTACGAAAAAAGCCGGCGTTGATCTCCTGCCGGACAAAAGCCTGCGTCACCCGAATGCCGCTGACGGATTCCGCCAGCGTCGAGGTCACCCGGCTCCAGGTCTCCTGCATTTTGCGAAGCTGTTGGGCCACCTCGCGCCGGTAGTTCTCGTTAATCACCCAGATCACCGGAGCAAACAGGAGCATGACGGAAAAGAGTTTCCAATTGTACCAGATCATCAACAGGGCTGCGACCGCCATTTGCACAGCTTGAATAGTGACCACAAAAGCCACGTCCTGCACTGCGACCCGCACATTATCGATATCCGACGTCATCCTGCTGATGATGCGGCCGAACTTTGTCTTGTTGAAAAAAGACATCGGCAGCGAGTTGAGTTTGCGGAATAAATCCGAACGCATGTCGTGGGCAACAGCCTCGCCCAATTGCAGGGCAAGCCGTTGCCGGAAATGCAGCGTGACCAGCATGAAGACGGCCAGGCCGAGGTATACCCCGGTGTAGATGTAAATAGCATGCAAGTTCTGGCCCGCAATTGGCCCGTTGATGATTTTGCCAATCATCCATGCCAGGGCTGGCAATTGCAGACCGCGAAGTAGAGTCAGGATAAACAGCCAGTTGCGCCAGGCTTTGTACGGGCGTGTGTAGCTGAAGATGCGCCGGATCCAATGCGCGCTCAGAGGGGCGCGGTCCGCCTCGCGATCCTCCATGGGCCGATAATACGTAATGGCTTCGCGTTCGTTCGCGTCGAGGGTGTCGACCGGGGAAACCGCCGGCTTGCCTGGTTTTATTTTGTTGCCCGGCAAAGCGGTCATTGAACCCTCACGAATTGCTGGGTTGTCTGCGTTGCCGAGGATTGAGTTGTTGAGTTCTCTGCGCGCGGGTTGAGGTCGGTGATGGCCGGTAACTCCGCGTCCATCCACTGGAGTGCCGCGGTGTCGCGGTACGGCCCGGGTTGCTCCACGAGTTGATCATGGGTGCCCGTCTGAACGAGGCGCCCGCCATCCAGCACCAGAATCAGGTCGGCCCTGCGCAACAGGCTGAGACGGTTGGCTACGACAAAGGCTGTGCGGCCGGCCATGGCTTCGCGCAGCGCCGACACGATTTCGTGTTCCGTTTTCGAATCCACCGATGCGGTCGGATCATCGAGGATCAGGATTGGCGGCTGGAGAAGCAACGCGCGGGCAAGAGACAATCTTTGCCGCTGCCCACCCGAAAGGTCAGCGCCCGATTCGCCGAGAACCGTTTCATAACCATTGGGCAACTGGCGGATGAAGGCGTCTGCGGAAGCCAGCCTTGCGGCCTGCTCAATTTGTTGCTGAGTAGCATGCGGGTTTCCAAAAGCGATATTCGCCGCTACGGTGTTCGAGAACAGAAAGCTTTCCTGGTAAACAATCCCGACGTGGCGCCGGTAACCATCCAGGTCGAGATCGCGAAGGTCGCGGCCATCGACCAGGATGCGCCCCGACTGAGGGTCGTAAAAGCGCGGTATTAAATTCAACAAGGAGCTTTTCCCCGACCCGGTCATGCCGAACACCCCAACCACCTGGCCGGGATTAACCACAAAGGAAATGTCCTTCAACACAGGCGCGTCGGCGTTGTATCCGAAAGTGACCCTGTCGAATTCAACTCGCCCGCTCAATCTCGCCGGGACAAATGCGCCGGGTTTCGATTCCACTTCGGTCGGGGTATCAAGCACTTCAAACACACGCCGGGCGGCCGTGAAGCTCTGTTGAACCGAATTCGCGATCGTGGTGATATTAGCGACCTGCCCGTTAAATTGTTGCAACAAGCCAGCGAACACCACCAACCCCGCGCCGAGGGGTAGTTTTCCGTGGACGTACAGCCATCCGCCGAATCCGAACAGGATAACCAGGCTCAGCTGCGATAGCAGTTGCGTAACGGGCGTGAACACCGAGAGGTGCAGGAAGATGCGTTGTTGCTGGGCGGACACGCTGTCATTGGCGGCTTCAAAGGCGGCGACCTGGTGCGGCTCAGCTGCAAACCCCTTGACGGTTTGCATTCCACGCACGCTTTCGCTGAACAGCTCAACGAGCTTGTCAAACAGCTCGCGGTTCTTCAGATAGGCCGGCCTGAGCAAGCCCGAATAGTAGTGCGTGACCCACCAGAGCCCGATCGTGACCGAGAGGCAAGCGATCGTTAGCGACGAATGAATTCGCCACATGAAAATCAAATACGCCGCCAGCGTGAGCAACATGTTCAAGCCCTGCAACACCACGCCATCCACGAAAAGCCGTGTATTCTGAACATCTCCCGTCACGCGGTTGAATATGGAACTGGAGCCGTGAACGTCAAAAAACCGGAAGCTCAGACACTGCAACCGGGCATAAAGCTTGTCGCGCAAGCCTGGCACAATTTTGCCCTGCGTCAGGCGGGCTGTGACCATGTTGTATTCGTAAGTGAGCCATGCCCGCAGCAAGGCCTGGAGCACAATCGCGCCGGAAAGAGCGACGACAATCTGCAAAGGCGCCCAGGATGGGGGAGGATTCCAGCCGAACGGATATCCGGGCGCGCGTTGGGTGGGATCGAGTGCGTGGCGGATCACATCGATAACGACGCCGAGGAGTTGCAGGCCGGCCAATCCCAGCAGCAGAAGCGCCATGCTTAAAACCACGGACAACAGGCAATCGCCTTTAAAGCGCCACGCCAATGCCAGCAAACGGCGCACCAATTCGCCGGTCGAATACCGATGTTCAACGTTACTGCTGGGCTTCACCTCAGACATTTTCAGCGTGCAATGATGCTGACTTGGGCTTGCCTGATCCAGATTAAAGCCCGGACGGGATAAATATTTGCGAAACCTGGTTCTGGCGAGCCGAGCTACGAGACGTGGGCCTCAGCTCGGGGCTTCCGAAGGATTAGTCAGTTTCGACGTTGTCGGGCAATTGGTTGGTGTCGTCGGGCCGCCTGGGAAAATGTCGCGCCAGCAGGTCCCCTGCCTTCGTAACGGCATGCACAATGCCGGTCGTGAAATCCGACCTTTTGAAGTGCGCCGTCATTTCACCGGCGAGGGCTGTCCAGAATTCGTCCCCGCAACGGGCGTGGACGCCGGTGTCTCCAATAACAGCGAATTGGTGTGATCGGGGCGCTACGAAAATGAGCACACCATTGCGATCCCGGGTTCGTGCCATACCCATCGCTTCAAAATGCCGTTGGGCGACGGGCACTGCTTTCTCCACCTCCTGGCGTGTTATAAAAACTCGAATTTCACCCGATGTTTTTTTCTCCGCTTCACGGATGGCCGCCACGATATCGTCATGGCGCAGTTGTTTGAGAAAATCGCGTGCCTTCACAGTTTACCAACTCCCGCCAGCGCCGCCCCCGCCAAAACTACCGCCGCCGGCCGAAAAACCTCCACCATCGCCCCCTCCTCCTCCTCCTCCGCCACCCCAGTTCCCGCCTCCGCCCCAGCCGGAGAATCCACCGCTGCCGAGCGTCCATCCTCCATATCCAAACCCTGGCCGATAGGCGCGTCTTCGGCCTGCCATCAGCAGCAGGATCACCACCACGATGGCAATGATGTAGAACGCGGATGCCCCGTTTTTGCGCCCGGTGGTTCGGCCGGTACCGCGGTACTCGCCTTGGGTAGCGGCCATCATCGCTTGAACTCCCGCGCTCAAGCCCCCGGCGTAGTCGCCGGCCTTGAATCGCGGCTTGATTTGTTCCTCGACGATTCTCTTGGCTGTTGCGTCGGGAAGTGCTCCCTCCAGGCCATACCCGACTTGTATGAACATCTTGCGGTCCTGGATGAACACGAAAAGAATCGCGCCGTTATTCTTCGCTTTTTGCCCGACCCGCCACGACTGGGCTATCCTCACTGTGTAATCATCGATGGACGAATCCGAATCCATCTTCGGGTAAACAACCACCAGGATCTGATTGGAGGTTTTACGTTCGAACTCCTCCAAGCTCCTATCCAGGCGTTGCGAGGTCTCAGACCCAACAACTCCGGCATAATCGTTGAAGTAACGCTCCGGAACCGACGGTATCTTCTCTGCCGCTCCAGCCCAATTGCACAGCACGAGCGAGGCAACGGCGGCAATGAGAAGCCCGAGAGTGAACGCTCCAGGCCGCCCACGAGCGATCACGGTCACCCCCTCAAAAGGCCCGCATAGAGCGCTTCGGCTCACTCACTGTTTCTCCGGAGCGGGAGCTGCCGCGGGTTTGTTGAAGTCGAACTGCACCTTCGGCGGGGTCTCGGACCCGGGTGTCGCGTTGAAGTAAGGGCGTTCCTTGAACCCGAAGATTCCCGCATAAAAGACGGCCGGAAATGTTTTGATGGCGGT
The DNA here is from genome assembly GCA_035294005.1 of Verrucomicrobiia bacterium. Classification (GTDB taxonomy): domain Bacteria; phylum Verrucomicrobiota; class Verrucomicrobiia; order Limisphaerales; family UBA8199; genus JANXQE01. Next base: position 8,625 of record DATGLT010000016.1, on the reverse strand, counting down.
ATCGTACGCCTGGACGGCTTCGTTAAAATTTCTGCGTTCGACGCTGATCCGGTTTTCAGTCCCTTCCAGTTGCGCCTGCAAATCCTGGAAATTGCGCGTGGCTTTCAAGTCAGGATAACGCTCCGCCACGACGAGCAAGCGGGACAGCGCGCCAGAAAGCTGCGATTGAGCGCGCTCGAACTCGGCGAGTTTGGCCGGATCGGTGGGGGCGCTGGCAGGATCCAGCTTCACCTGGCCCACCGAAGCGCGTGCGGCGGTGACCTCAGTCAGCGTGGATTTTTCGAAATTGGCCGCGCCCGACACCGTGGCGACAAGATTGGGCACCAGGTCGGCTCGTCTTTGGTAAACGTTTTGGACTTGCGCCCACTGTTTGTTGACCTCCTGCTGAAGCCTCACCAGGTGATTGTAGCTGCCCCCGCCGATCGCGAGTAGAATCAGCACACAAATTCCCAGAAACGCCAGCACACCGCATCCAATGGCTAGTTTTTTCATAGGTTTCCAGATACTACCAAACGGTATTGGTACAGCGGCTTTCGGCAATTACAAATCGCAGTAGGGTTTGTACGCCCCGTAGCGGCGAGGCCGGGGCCGCCCCGAACGGTCGGCTCGCCCGCGCTTCGCCACCGTGAGGAGGGCAAATTCGGGTGAGGCTTGAGCAAACAATGGTGAGGGAATGCGTGCGCCGTTGCATCAAATCGTATCATGACATGCCGCTTCTATGCGAGACAGTCTCGCCCCACATCCGGGTGCGGCCGGGGCTTTACCTTGATTGAACTGTTGGTGGTCATAGCGATCATCGCCATTCTGGCGGCCATGCTTTTGCCGGCGCTTTCTGGGGCCAAAGCCGTGGCGCAAGCCGGCGCTTGCGCGAACAACATCAAACAGTTGGAACCCGGTTGGCTGATGTACCTGGATGACAACCAGGGTTTGTTGATGAACAACTGCAGCATGGTCGACACGCGGGCATATCGTCAGAGCTGGGTCAATAACATACAGGACTGGGGGACCAGCATCGAGAATACCAATGCCGATTACGTCCGCAGCGGCAAGCTCGCGGTTTACGTTAATAACAGCCTGGCGGTTTACAAATGTCCCTCTGATCAATCTTTGGCGCAGAACGGGCCGCGGCTCAGGAGCGTTTCCATGAACGCTTTAATGGGGGATCCGATGATTGTTCCCAATCGGTTCAACCCGGCTTGGATTCAATTCCTCAAGCTAAGCCAAGTGCCTGGTCCGGCTAATTTTTGGGTGTTCATTGAAGAACACGCGGACACCATCAACGACGGCTATTTTGTCAACACCCTGGACCAGGTGAAGTGGGGCAATCTGCCTGCTTCATACCACAATAGCTCTGCGAACATTTCCTGGGCCGATGGCCATGTCGAACGCCACCGTTGGATTCCAAACACAGTCCGTCCCGCTTCAAAAGGCGCGGTTGCCGGCGGCTTTGTGCCGGCGCCCACCGCGGATTATCTCTGGCTTCGGGATCACTCGAGCGTAAAGCTTAACTGAATCAGGGTGGCGTGCCGGTGGTGTCGGTGATTCGTTGGCCTGTCCAAATCTTGGCGCCGTAAACAATCCCCAAATCGGGCTTGGAATACAGGACCGTGCCTGTGAGCGTATCGTTGATCAAATTGCCATTCGCGTCGCGATTGGCCAGTTCGAGACCGAAAAAGGAGCCAAGCGCCGCCTGGTGATATTCATCGAAAAGCAGGGCGTGCCGGACAGTCACGGCGCCGGTCGGGTTGACCACGTCCGTCCAGGTGTATTCCATTTGAATCACATCCGCGATGAACTGGCCGGTCGAGGCCCGCACCACGACGGTGTCACGCCGGTCGGGACGGTAAACAAAAACCAGGGTTGATGGGTCCAGCCCGTTATCCTGCGCAACTTTATTGACGAAATCCTGCTCGGTAAACGGAACTGCGATGATATGCCCGGAGCTGTTCTTGGTGTAGTAAGTGCCGCGCCAGAACAGCTGGAAGAGGTCGTCGGCGCGAGCCGTTATCTGCATTGCTACGAGCAGGGCCGAGATCAGCCCAAGGGTCCTGTATGTTTTCATATCGTCATTGATCACTTTGCCCGCCTAAATCCTTGACACATGTGCACCACGCTGGTGGCCACTCCAATAGGGTGGTTCCCGCCAAAACTTGACAGGATCACCTGCACGATGACCAATGGACGGAAAGCAATCGGCAAAATCCGGAAAGCCTCGGAGTTGGCGTTGGCCCTAAATAGCTCCAGCAGGACCTTACTAGCCCTAAACCCGGGTTGCGAAGCGCTGGTCAACGCCGCCTGCAAGGCGTGCACCTTGCAACCCGGCCCCTTCACAACCACCCGAGCCCTCAGTAAGTGATTGAAACCCGCTCAGAGCTGTGCTACCTAAAAGACATTCCGGAGCACCACATTATGAAAACTTCACGTTTCAGCCGCCGAGAATTCCTTCACACCTCCATTGCCGCCACAAGTGCGGTCGTTCTTGGGGCTGGGTCCCTGAGTGCCGCCCCGGCCAAACGCACCGCGGTGGACCGGGTCACATTGGGTCAAACGGGGATCAAGCTAAGCCGGCTAGGAATGGGCACCGGCAGCAACAGCGGCCAGGTGCAATACGATCTCGGGCGTGAAGGGTTCACCAGCCTGATCAAATATGCCTACGACCAGGGAATTACTTACTTCGACTGTTCGCAAACGTACCGAACTTTTGAATGGCTTGGCGGAGCTGTCAAAGGGTTGCCCCGTGAAAAGATTTTCATCCAATCCAAAATCCCCGGTCAGCCGGAGAAAATCCTCGATGTGATCGACCATCATCGAAAGGTTTTCGACACGGACTACGTGGACACGATGTTGATCCACTGCATGATCAAGGACGGCTGGACCGACCAGTGGAAACGCATCATGGACGGTTTCGATGAAGCGAAACAAAAAGGCTGGATTCGGAGCAAAGGTGTTTCCTGCCACAGCCTGCCGGCGTTGCGCGGGGCGGCTGAAACGCCCTGGGCGGAAGTGCACCTGGTCCGAGTCAATCCCCAGGGGCGCCGCATCGACGGTCCCGAAGAATCGGTCTGGAACGACAATATCCATGACGTGGAGCCGGTTGTTTCACAACTCAAAGTCATGAGGGCCAAGGGCAGGGGTGTGATCGGCATGAAGATCATCGGCAACGGCGAGTTCGTCAATGCCGAGGACCGCGAAAAGTCGATTCGCTTCGCCATGTCACGTCCCGAGCTGGACGCCGTTGTGATCGGATTCAAGAGCCGGGACGAAATCGACGAAGCGATTCGAAGAATCAATTCCGCGCTGGCGGCTTAGCGCGCCTTAGGCCTGGTGGGACGAAACCACAGGTGACCGCCACGGACATCGATCAGCGCGCCATGCGTTTCTAGAAACTCCGCCGACAGGAAGCCTTTCACGTCCTCGGCGTTCCTGGCTTCGCGATGTTCCAGGGTTTAAGATCGCCGATTCCGAAGGCGATATTTCCCCATTGCCGGGCGCCCAGGGCGAACGTCCTGGCTTTCGCAACCTGAATTTCATGGAGCCCGACCTCATTGAGGCCGATGATACGCGCGCTGGCGTCGGCCTCGATCAGGCTGCCGGTGGGCGCGCGCGTGTGCCTTTCAAGGTGAAGCCCCAATCGGCTTAATTCCGAATCGTCCAGGAGATCTACTGGCGCGCCGGTATCCACCAGCAGAACCGTGCCGACGGAATTGATCGCGGCGTCCTGCCCAGTCAAAGGATGAGGAGCAAATGGCAAATTCAGCAAAGCGCCGCGCCTCGGGAGCAACCAAATTTTGCTACGACATAGCAATTGCTGTGATGGAGCAATTAGGTTCCGGTCGCGGCAGTAAAGAAAAAGCACGAACAGTTCGTCGAATGTAAGATCGCACATCACTCAAACATGTATGAAAAAGATAGCTATCCTCTCCTGCGCCCTGCTCATCGCCGGGGCCGTTTCGATTCGGGCGGCTGACGCCAAAGAAACCTGGGACAAAAATTGCGCCAAATGCCATGGAGAAGATGGGAAAGGCAAAACCAAGATGGGAGAAAAGCTTGGCGTTAAAGATTATTCAGACGCAAAAGTTCAGGCGGACATGAAGGACGAGAAGATGGTCAAAGCCATCAAAGAGGGCATCAAAGAAGATGACAAGACCAAGATGAAAGCCTTCAGCGACCTGAGCGACGACGAGGTCAAAGCCCTGGTGGCCCATATCCGAGGACTCAAGAAGTAACCGTCTCACCCACACCACATGAAAGCCACGGGGCCCTCGGGCCCCTTTTTATTTGCTGATGCCGCAACAAAAGGGAGCTTGGGCCACACCATTTCCTAGCGGGGCTGTCGAACAAAGGGGAGGCGCCATTTCCGCGCGGTCCTGGGCGAATCGATTCAGTGCAAGCGGGTGTTGGACAACGGGGTTGCGTTTGACCCGGCCAGGCAGCTCATTGTCAGCAGAATAACTAATCGGTCAACAAATGTGAATTCGATCAACTATTTTGCTTGCAGCGAGGCAAAAAAAGCTAATAGAACAGCAACGGAAGAGAAGCGGAGGTATTGGTTCGCCTTTACAGCTGCTCTACGGTGAAAACAGCATCATTGAAGCGTTTCTAACCAGGCAACCAGCGCAATGAGAAATCCATTCAAAATGCCGCCGCAGGTGTTGAGACTCTGCCTGCTGGCGCTGGCTATTGTAAGCAGCTACGCGCTTGCGCGGTATTTCCTCACCCCCCCTTCCTTCCGCCAGTATGGCTGGTACCGCGGGGCGGCTTTATCGGAACTCCAGGCCCGAGAACCCGTTTTTGCGGGCAAAAAGGCGTGCGAAGAATGCCACTCGGACCAGTTAAACAAGCTCTCCAAAGGTGAGCACAAAACGCTGTCCTGCGAGGCATGTCATGGGCCGGGGCAGGCGCACTCGGACAATCCCGACGTCAAGATCGAGTTGAAGAATTTCAGTCCATGCATCCGCTGTCATGAGTCAAATCCATCTCGGCCGAAGTGGCACAAGCAGGTAGTTTCGAAAAACCATTATACCGGTTCGAAGTGCACGGAGTGCCACGTGCCGCATTCACCGACGGAGGTTCCATGAGCCAGCAAGTAAGCCGACGCAATCTTTTGGGCAAGATAGGGGCCGCGGCGGCGGGCGTGATGTCCGCTTCGCTGGCGCGCACCGCCAAAGCCGCAGTCCAAAAAGTCCTGGTTTCGACCGGGGCGGCCAAAGGGTACGATCCCACCAAACACAAGTGGGTGATGGCGATCGATGCGAACCGCTGCATCGGGTGCGGTTTGTGCGCTGAAGCATGCAAGACCGAGAACCACGTTCCCGAAGGCCCGTATTACCGCACCTGGATCGAGCGCTACATCATCACCAAGCCCCGGCCGGGCAGCGGCGACGCCCGGGGCGAAACCCTGGTCGACTGTCCCTCAGGGGGAATGCATGGATTCCCAGAACCGCCGGTGCCCAAGGAAGAGATTCAGCACTCCTTCTTTGTGCCCAAGCTTTGCAACCTGTGCGAGCACTCGGCTTGTGTTCAGGTTTGCCCGGTGGGGGCCACGTTTGACGCCCCGGACGGCGCGGTGCTGATCGATCCGAAGTATTGCATCGGCTGCGGTTTCTGCATTCAGGCGTGTCCGTATGGCTGCCGGTTCCTGAACCCGGTAACCAAGACGGCCGAAAAATGCACGCTTTGCTACCATCGCATCACGCGCGGCCTTAACCCGGCTTGCGTGGAAGTCTGTCCGACCCAGGCGCGGGTTTTCGGCGATTTGAAAAACCCGGCCCCCGACGACCCGATACAACGGTTCTACCAGAATAACAAAGTACAGGCCCTCAAACCGCACCTGGGCACGGACCCGCGGGTGTATTACGCCGGTATCGACAAGGAGGTACGGTAACATGAGCCCGGAAGTCACTAATTACGTCTTCGAGGCGATGCCCCATTTCGAGGGCTACGTTTATCCCAACGAAGCCACGCAGCAGCCGCTGTGGAGCGTGCTTATCGTTCTATACCCATACATTACCGGTCTGGTAGCCGGGGCATTTATCATGGCGTCGCTGGTGCGGGTGTTCAACGTGCGCGCGCTTCAGCCGGTTTACCGGCTTTCATTGCTGACAGCCTTCGCGTTTCTCCTTTGCGCTCCGCTGCCGTTGTTGTTTCACCTGGGCCACCCTGAACGCTGCTTCGAGGTCATGATGACCCCCCACCTGACTTCGCCGATGGCGATCTTCGGATTTGTTTATGCGTGGTACTTGATGGCGGTTCTTTTGCTCGAGTTGTGGTTCGATTACCGGCGGGATTTTGTCGAGTGGTCAAACCGGACTGCCGGGTTCAAAGGGCTGCTGTACCGGCTGTTCACCGTGGGTGTGACGGACATCAGCGAACCGGCCGTGAAATTGGATCATAAGCTCGGCCACATCCTGTCGATTGTCGGGATTCCCTCGGCATTCCTGCTGCATGGTTACGTGGGTTTCATTTTCGGCTCGGTCAAAGCCAACCCGTGGTGGGGCAACGTGTTGATGCCGATCATTTTCATCATGTCGGCGATGGTTTCGGGGATCGCATTGTGTGTTTTCAATTACATGGCGCTGAGCTGGATTCGGCGCAAGGAAATCGACATGAAATGCCTGGATGTGATGTGCATGTTCCTGTTCTACGCGCTGGTGGTGGATGCGGCGATCGAGGGCCTGGATTGGATCCACCGCGTTTACTCCGCTGAGGAAGGCTTCCAGGTGATGCAGTACATGGCGCGCGAGAAGCTCTTTTACACGTTGAACCTGGGCCAGGCGGCCATGGGCACCGCCGTGCCTCTTCTGTTGCTGGGTTCGCTGCAGCTTTTCCGCAAGCGCGTTCCGGACCTGTCACGGCGCCGGATGTATTTCGGCAGCGCCATGCTGATTCTGTGCGGCGTGCTGGCGATGCGCTGGAACGTTGTCATTGGCGGACAATTATTCTCAAAGAGCCTGCGCGGGGTGATGAGTTACAAGATGGAATTCGCCGGCTTGGAAGGGTGGTTCATGGGGGCGGTGCTGTTGTCGCTGCCGTTCATTCTTTTAACCGTCATGATCAAGCTGTTCCTCTCGGAGCGGCAGGAGGGAATGGCATGACCTAACGATTTCGGCACGGCATCCGGCGGAGTCTCAACTCTCCCGGGTTCGCTGCGCCGGAAACAGACAGTCAGTTGAAAACCTAAACAGCAAAACAAGTATGAAGAAACTATTACCGTTGCTGGTCGGCATATTGGCTTTGCCGGCTGTATCGGTCTTCGCGGCCGACGCCAAGGCGTCGTACGTCAAAGACTGCGCCAAATGCCACGGGGAAGATGGCAAAGGCGAAACGAAAATGGGGAAAAAGCTTGGCGCCAAAGACTACTCCGACGCCAAAGTCCAGGCCGATCTCAAGGACGACGCGGCCTTCAAAGCAATCAAAGAAGGTCTCAAGGACAAAGACGGCAAGACCCTTATGAAACCGAGTGAAGCCCTCTCGGACGAAGAGATCAAAGGGCTGGTTGCCTACATGCGCACCCTTAAGAAGTAATGAAGTACACGCCACAAGGCAGGGCGAGGTGCCTCGCCGCGCCGCTGCTGCGCCAATACGCGCGAACCCGGCGCCGTTTGCTCGGGGCTTCGAGTCCTGCCTTGCCGCTGAATCATCAATAGGATCCGTTATGGAAGAAACACCTGCCAATCCCGTTCCGACCCGGCGTAGTTCTGTTTTCCGAAACTGGCTCAGCCTGAGCGGGCTGGTGGTCATGGTGGGCAGCCTGTTCTCGTTTGTGCTCCTTTTGATGATGGATGCGATGGCGCATCTGTCCAATCCGTACCTGGGCATTTTGACGTACCTGGTTGCGCCGGCCTTCATGGTGATGGGGTTGGTCACTGCCGTTGGCGGGGCACTGTTGCGGCGGCGCCATATGGTGAAAGCTTCGGGGCCGTTTCCCCCGTTGCGGATCGACCTGACCCGGCCGCGCGATCGGCGTTTTTTCGGTTTGTTCCTCGCGGGGAGTGTGGTGTTCCTTCTGATTTCGGCAGTCGGCAGTTACCAGAGCTATCACTACACCGAATCAGTTCAGTTTTGCGGCCAGGCCTGCCATGGAGTCATGAAACCGGAGTTCGTGACCTATAGTCATTCATCCCACGCGCGAGTGGCCTGCGCCGAATGCCATATCGGCAAAGGCGCGGCCTGGTACGTGCGCTCGAAGCTTTCCGGCACTTACCAGGTGTATGCCACCATGGCGGAAAAGTATCCCAAACCCATACCGACCCCCGTAAAAAACCTGCGCCCCGCGCAGGAGACCTGCGAAGAGTGCCATTGGCCAAAGAAATTCGTAGGCAACGTGGAACGCAGCTACACGTCGTTCCTTGGGGATGAAACCAACACACCTTTTACCGTCCGATTGCTCTTGAAAGTTGGCGGCGGCGATCCCACGCACGGGCCGGTGGGCGGCATTCATTGGCATATGAACGTCGGCAACCGAATCGATTACGTCGCTGCGGATGAGGGCCGCCAAAAGATTCCATGGGTGCGAATGGTCGATGCCCAGGGGGTGGTAACCGAGTTCCGTTCACCGAAATTCACCAACCAGGTGGATGAGGCTTCCGTGCGCCGCATGGATTGCATGGATTGCCACAACCGGCC
>DATGLT010000015.1:0-15615 GCA_035294005.1 Verrucomicrobiia bacterium | reverse complement strand
TGTGCACCCGGTGATATAAACGTGCGGCCCAAGAACGCAGTTTTCGCCAAGGGTTACATCTCCATCGATAACCGCGTAAGGACCAACCCTCACCCCGGCGCCTAACTCCGCTTTCGGATGAATGATAGCCGTCGGATGAATCACGGGCTTAAAGTGCGGAACCTGCCCGGATTTCCAAGCTCAAAAATTCCCGGATGAACGCGGAAAGGGAGGGCTCCAGCTGGCAGTTTCTTGAAAACAACGGACCCGCCAGGATGCGAGGATGGGGAAATCGTCAAAAACCGTTCAGCGCCAATTGCTCAGGAAAGCCCAGGCTAATACGCCGATTTGGAAAAAGAGGATGAGCGCGAGCACGAGGGCCGTCATCCGGGGCCCAAGTTCCACCGACCGGCTCACCGATTCCGGCCGGCGATAGGGTAATTGAACGAAAGAAATCATATGGCACTCCCAGGGAACACTGCCCCGCCTTTGGGCTGCCGAAAAGTGGGGTTTGAAGCCCACCGGGAAAAAGGCGGCTCGCAGGTTTACCTTCGAGCCGCCCCCAACCTAACCACTATGAAAGGAGGGCGGGCCACATCCCAAGGCACCGCCCTTCTCAGGAGGTGTAGTACTAAAACTACACAGGTGAGAAGCTGCAGGTTCCATGCCATCCGGACTTTCGCGAAATCATGCCGTATAGACCTCGGAATTGAGCCGGTTATCGTTACCTTTACCTGCTTTTGCCGTTTGTCACCATTGTACGTAGGGGTCGCGCGTTTGCCAGGACCTGAACCGGAACCTTCTGCTCCGAAGAAATCAAAAAATTGAGAACCGATGCTTTTCTCCTGAGCCCAAGCACCAAACGCCAAATCGGGCAGAATCCTGGCATTCGCCGACAGGACCAGCGAAGGCTTTGCGATTGCGTCGTGGCAACCGGGACTAGCCAGTGAACCTCGAAATTGACATCCACGGCGATCTGGATGGTCAGAGCCATCTGGCAGGGCGCCTCTGGTCACGCCTTAACAAAGGCAACGAGGGCGCCTCGTTTGCTTACGACCCCGCATGGCTCAAGTCGCCGCTTCGCTTTCGCGAGGTCGAAGGGCGTTGCTGTCAGTTGTGGCGACGATCCTCCCGGACTGGCACCAGGGCCAAAGGCAACCGGGAATGTTTGAAAGCCGTCCGAGGAATCACAAGTTTTGGTTTGCGACGGGACGAAGACAGATAAGGGTTGGAAACAGAAGGATTGACACTATATACGCCAATGGCGTATATTTATCAGGTGGTCTTTGTTGAGACACCTGTTTTTTATCGACGGATTCAGCAGTTGATGGACGACGATGATTATGCCGAATTGCAGTTAGTGTTAGCGGCACGGCCTGACGCTGGAAAGGTTATAAAAGGCTCCGGCGGGATGAGGAAGTTGCGTTGGGCGGGCAGCGGACGCGGAAAACGGGGAGGAATCAAATGGTGCTATGAAGAAAGAGCTGTTCGAAGAATTGTTGGAAAGCGTGAAGCAGGCGAAGGCTATCGAGAAGGGCGAACTCAAGGCCGCGAGGGTGGTTCGAGTGAACGCGAAAGCCGATATAGTGCGCGTGCGAGGGAAACTCGGGTTGTCGCAATCGAAGTTCGCGGCGATTTTGGGGATTAGTACGGACACGCTGCAAAACTGGGAACAAGGCAGACGTTCGCCGACAGGACCAGCGAAGGTTTTGCTGAAGATCGCGGCAAAGCATCCTGAGATATTGTTGGAAGTGGCCTGAGCCGCGAACTGGGCGATTGATTGCCGGTTGCTTCAGTGACGGAGAGGGCTGACTTCAAAAACGACTTCCACAACTGGGAATTCCCATTCTTTCGATGCACTGTTCGCGGCGCTTTTCGTCGGCATCATGGTCAGCACTGCGGTGAACCATTGCGAGCACTCGGATTTCGCGGAGCGCGGATATTCCTATTATGCGCGGGCCGTTCAAACCAGCCACCACGCTGATGTGCGTTTGTTCGGCGTGGGCAAATATGGTCAAGCAGTGGCCGATTCAACGAACAAACCCGGACCACACTCAGAAGCTGCGTATTGTGAGTAAATGGCGCGTCCGGTAGGACATGAACCTACAACCTTCGATCCGAAGTCCGCCGAATAAAAAGATTTATAGTTTCGGCCCGTCCTCTTAAATGAATTCAAACTTTTTCATCACGTATTTTCAACGGTTTACGTACGTTTTGTCATTAGCTAAGCTCATCCTGTAGCCGGGCCGGTTCCCACTTTTAGGCGACAACATGGATTCGGGTCGGCTCCGGTTGTCAGGACTTGTCTTAAATAAATCTGAAGTTTTTCCGACTGTCCTTCTCCGTTTCCTGTTTGATGGGCGAAGTCCGTTTGTGAAGCGAAACGGCGTTTCCATTGGGCCGACAATTCCCGGCAAGAGGGTTTTAAAGGGTTCAACGTAACCGAACTCACCTGCAATGCGTGCCGAGGAGTACAATCCTGGCGTTCGCCGACAGGACCAGCGAAGGCTTTGCGATTGCGTGGACAAATCACTTATATTATGATACATATATTTATCGGTATTTAGAACTGAGTAAAATGTATATTGTTTAAATGAAATCAAAAGCGATCAGTTCAATTCCCCTGCCGGTTCGCTCGGGTCTAAAAAAACTTGGTCGCGACATGGCCGATGCGCGAAAACGGCGTCGGGTCTCGACTGCGATCATGGCAGAGCGCGCCCGAATCAGTCGCCCGACCCTGGTGCGCCTGGAACGCGGGGACGCCAATGTCTCACTCGGCATATTTGCCACGGTATTATTTGTCCTCGGCATGCACGACCGCCTGGCTGAACTGGCGGATGCGAGCCATGACCGCACGGGCCTTGACCTCGAAGCCGAATCGTTGCCGAAGCGAATTGACGGTCCCCGAAGGAAACGCGTTGCAACCGGGACGAACCAGTGAACCGCGAAATTGACATCCACGTCGATCTGGATGGTCAGAGCCATCTGGTTGGGCGCCTCTGGTCACGCCTGAACAAAGGCAACGAGGGCGCCTCGTTTGCGTACGATCCCGCATGGCTCAGGTCGCAGCTTCGGTTTCCGCTGGAACCCGCGCTGGGTCTCGATCCCGGGACGCACCATACCAGCCCAGGCCGTTCCCTCTTTGGGGCGCTGGGTGATTCGGCTCCCGATCGTTGGGGGCGCATGTTGATGAAACGGATGGAACGCAGCGTAGCCAAGCGCGAGGGGCGGGCACCGCGCGCGCTGCTGGAAATCGACTACCTGCTGATGGTCAATGATGCATTACGTCCCGGCGCATTACGATTTGCTGAAACCGGAACAAAAACATTTTTCGCAAGCGTCGGCCCGAAGATCCCGCCGCTGGTGTATCTTTCGAAGCTCCTCGCGGCTTCTGAACGGGTTATCGCCGACAATGAATCTGATGAAGATTTGCAACTGCTGCTGGCACCCGGTTCTTCGCTCGGCGGCGCAAGACCTAAAGCCGCCGTGACTGACTCCGACGGCAATTTGCACATCGCCAAATTCCCGCAAGCTGGAGACGAATATAGTGTGGAACGTTGGAGTTATTTGGCGCATCGCCTCGCCACGGAGGCGGGGATCAATGTCCCACCCCACCAAATGATTGAAGTAAATCGACGCGGCGTTTTGGTTGTATCCCGCTTTGATCGCAAAGGGGCTATGCGAATTCCGTTTCTCTCGGCCATGAGCATGTTGGGCGCGGCCGACGGCCAACCCCGCAGCTACTTGGAATTGGTGGATGCTTTGCGGCGCTATGGTGCCGCAGCCAACCAAGACCAGGAGGAACTCTGGCGCCGGGTGCTTTTCAGCGTGCTAATCTCGAACGTGGACGATCACCTCCGTAACCACGGATTTTTATACGACTCGACGAAACGAGGCTGGCGTCTCTCGCCGGCGTACGATTTAAACCCGGTGCCGCGAGATGTTAAATCTGCGTTTCTGTCGACCCTGATCGACGAACAAAACGACTCGGCGTCCTTCGAGGTCGTGATGAGCACCGCTGAATATTATGGACTCGGCAAGGCGGATACTCGCCGCATTGTTTCCCAGGTCGTGGCTGCCGTTTCCAAATGGCGCAAGGAAGCTGCCAGGCTCGGCTCATCCAGTCGGGAGATTAGTCGGATGGCGAGTGCCTTCGAGCATGAAGCTGCAGACAATGCCCGGGCTTATGCCAAATAACCTCGGTCAAAACCGCACCCAAATGTTATTTGCAAACCAAAGTGTCGCACGCACCACCATACAAACCGGATTTGTCTCCCGTTCCTGCGACGTTCCTTTTCTACGCCGCCGCTATGTACTGTTGCAGCAACTAATAGAATGGCGCGTCCGGCAGGACTTGAACCTGCAACCTTCTGATCCGAGGCAAAAAACCTCAAACTATAGCTGATTTCAAGGAGGTTTTACCCCCAAATACCTAAAACAACCCGCTGCACCGTGACAATAAGGGTGACACAAAAACTCATTCCGGTGTCGGTTAGTCTGAGGGTTTGGAGTGTCAGAAAATCTGCAACATGAGGGGAAAAGCATCCCAAGCCAGTAATTAGCGCTCCTCCTCAACCGGTGTTGGGGAGGCCATTAGTCCTGGGCTGAGAAAAAACCCATCTGCAAGCACTATGCGGATGGCGCGCACCAATTCTCTAGGATCACCTTGTTTGAGCACATAGCCGCACGCGCCAGCCTCGAACATCTGATCAACGGCGTCCCAGTCCGTTAAAGAGGAGTGGGCCAGGACTTTCACACTGGATGCCTTCACAATTTGTCGTGTGGCTTCGAAACCGTCGAGATCCGGCATCAGCACATCCATAAGGACTAGGTCTGGCAAAAGCTTGAGGGCCGCGGCGGTGCCTGCCTCTCCTCCGGACGCTTCTCCGACCACTTCGACGTCGGGCGCGTACTGGTTTAGAATTTCGCGTATGATGAAACGAACCATGTCTTGGTCGTCGCACAGGAGAACTCGGTGCGTTTTGTTCATAAAAATAGGTGTGAAGAGATTGTGAAACTCAACTCAGGGGCTGGCCGAACCAGGCATTGTGAACCAGGCATCGAAGCGTATGTCGCAGGTCATTCAGGCCACCTCCCTTGTGCCACACCGCTTTGGCCCCAATCGCGCGAGCAACCTCCTGGACGCACGGATCGGGAGCATTGGACAGGAGAATGGCGGCGCAGGCGGGCACCAAATGCCGGATACACTTTACGACCTCGAACGCGTTGCGATCAGCAAGGCTGACCTCGACCAGCACAACCGCTGGTTGCCAACGAAAAACCAAAGCCAACGCGGCCGCGCCCGTTTCGGATTCGGCAACCAGAAAAAACCCCGGTTCCTGGCGAACCATGGCACGCACGGGTGCTTGCGGGCCTTGCGAGGCACCGATAACCATCACTGGAATCGGCCATCTGTAGACGGGACTCGTCTGCCCGACGACGTGCGGCTTCTTGCATGCCGCCAAAGCACGAGGTGAACACTGATTGCGCAGCTGTTTCATTCTCGTGCTTCTTCCTCTTGTTCACCAAATACCCGCCAGTCCGGTGTGCTCGGAGCGACCGGCGTACTCGCTGGCGCAATCTTGTGCGCACGAAGCAATCCGGCATGCGATTTAGTCAAGACAGCGAAGCTGGCCGGGAGATCGGGGTGTTTACGAGGAGCCGCGAGGGTTTGCATGGCTCTGACTCGGATCTGCACCGGCCAGCAAAAATCGGGAGCAGCTGATATTCTGATTTTCCGGCTGCTGATTTGTTTTTGCATGCGTTCACCTTGGCGCTCCGCTACGAAGATTGATAGAGAGAGGAATCCTGAAACACCGGCCGGGGGGTCACAGGACGCATTGTCAGGTGATTGCCTGACAGGGGGTCTGAGGAGCAGTCCAACGGAGCCTACGACCCTGCACGAGCATTGCCCGCGTATTCAGGGTTAATCCACGAGTTGGTGGAGTGTCGCGTAACGCGCTAACTCCACATTCGTGCTCATTCCGAGCTTCAATGATATCCTGGTGCGATAGGTGCCGATTGTCTTCTCGCTAAGCGAAAGCTCCGCCGCGATTTCCTTCAAGGACTTTCCTGAAGCGACGAGACGCAGCACCTGAAGTTCGCGGTTGGACAGAAGTTCGTGAGGAACAGCCGAGCTATCGCCAGCAACGGTGGCGGCAAGCGCCTCGCCCAAGGACGGCGTGATGTAACGTCCTCCCGCAAGGGCCTTACGCACGGCGGCCAGGAGTTCGTGCGAAGCGCTCTGTTTGGAAACGTAACCGGAGGCCCCCAGCTTGAATGCTCGTACCGCGTAGTCCTTTTCAGGAAACGCGCTCAGAATCACTACCGGCAGCTTTGGAAAACGGCCCTTGAGATCCTGCAGAACGTCCAGGCCATTGCGTCCGGGCATGTTGATGTCCAGAAGCACCAGGTCCCATGCCTTTGTTTCAACGGCTGACAGGGTTTGTCCCGCATCCAGCGCTTCCCCTATTACGAGACCAGGAAATGCGTCACACAGAACGCCGCGCAGTCCGCGCCGCAAGAGTTCATGATCGTCAGCGACGAGGATCCGGATCATAGGTCGGCCCAGAACCTGGTGTCATTTGCGGTCCGCGGCAGGCGCAGGGTAACCCTGGTGCCGCGCGGCAAGACCGGCGAGATGGTCACTTCGCCTCCCAAGGCCCAGGCGCGCTCCTGCATCCCCAGCAGACCCAGTGAACGGGAATCGGCGGTGGACTCGGGTAGAATTCCTTGGCCGTTGTCTTCAACGTGAAGAAGCACTTGCTCGGTGGTTGCTTCAAGTGAGATACGGACCAAGGTAGCATTGGCGTGCCGGGCGACATTCGTAAGAGCTTCCTGGAAGACACGGAACACCGTCGTGACCAC
This sequence comes from Verrucomicrobiia bacterium, assembly GCA_035294005.1. GTDB lineage: Bacteria > Verrucomicrobiota > Verrucomicrobiia > Limisphaerales > UBA8199 > JANXQE01. Next base: position 8,769 of record DATGLT010000015.1, on the reverse strand, counting down.
AGGTCCGGGAAGGTTCAGGCGCTCCCCGGTCAATTGTAGCTCACAGGCAGCGCCTCCGCGTTGCTCAAATCGGTTAGCTTCCTGAAGTAACGCCTCGGCCAGGCCGAGATTATCCAATGCCTCCGGCCTTAACTGGGTCGCGATTCGTTGTACGTTTTTGATCGCTGAATCGGTCATCTCTGCGCTCTCGACCACGCGTTCGAGGAACGGGTTCATAGCCAGGCCGTCTTCGCGCTCGCCGAGTTTACGCTCGAGCCAGTCGAGATTCATTTTGATGGCCGTCAACACTTGTCCCAGTTCATCGTGGATCTCGCGGGCCACATTCGCCCGTTCCTCTTCGCGCCCGGACTGAAGCCGGGCCGTCAATGCCCGTAGTTGCCGTCGGGAGCTTTCTAATGCTTCTTCGGCCCGGCGCCGCTCGGTGATATCGCTGATTCCGCCAACCACGCGCGCCGGCTTGCCCGTCGCATCGTGGATGATGTAGCCCCGATCCTGCACTGAGGCATAAGTCCCATCCTGACGGCGAAAGCGATAGTGCCCAGCCCAATTATGGTCGCTGCTTTCCGCGACCCGCTCCAACTCGCGGGTCACTCGCTCTCTATCATCCGGGTGCAACCGTTCGAGCCACCAATCAAGCCTCGGCGACACGTCTTCAGCACGATAACCGAATAATTGCTCGATGCCGGAGCTCCACCACACGATTTTGGTCTGCAGGTTGAGGTCCCAGATGGTGTCGGTGGTCGCGTGGGCCACGAGTTCAAAACGCTGCTGGTTAAGTCGCGAGGCTTCCTCCGCCAATCGGCGGGTCCGAAAAGCGCGCCGCAGGACCAGATAAAGAACCAAAGAGGTAGTAAAAACGAAGTTGAATCCCTTGAGTGTTTCCAGGGCCGGTGTGGGCTGCGGAGAATCCAGCAACCGGTCAAGAAGCTCGTCGGAAAAAACGCACCATAGCCCCGCAATCACAACGTAGATGGCGGTCAAGCCAAGCTCCGACAGCGGAATTTCCCTGACGAACACGGTTTCCGCTTGGATTAGCTCCGGCCCTCTCGCCAAAAATTTCTTAAGATTGAATGCCATTTCGCGCCGAGTCCCTTGCATAAAACCCGCAGCTCACGGAACCTTATTTGGCAAATCCGTACGTTGCGTCTTAACGAGTTGACACGGGTCTTATTACGGTTCGCCAGGACAGTGGGTTGGACGCCCGGGATAAGCTTGCGTGAGGTTCAGCTTCGTGTCGTAACCGCTCATTTGTTGAGTTCACCGCGATGGAATCCGGTCAACTCCTTGGTAGCTTTGCCTCTTAGACACAGGTGAACATTTGTTGACGCAAATTGACCATGTGTCGCCCTTGTCATTCAAAAGCGATCGCGTTCGGTCATTCAACAATAGAGCGCATACCCGAAGCCGCGGCGTGATTCATTTCGGCGATCATGCTGTTCACTGGAACTCCGTGGATTTGATAGCCGGCATCTTCGGTGAGCAGATCGAAGGAATGAGTTTCGCCGCGCCGAGACTCAATGCGGATAACCTCGCGACCGTCGATGCTTTGGCCAAGCAGGATGCTTTTGGCTCGGATCCCGGCAACTCGATGCATTCCGCAAAGGTCTACTGATGCGCCACCGGTAAAGGTGATGTGCAGAAAAAGTGTCGCAGGATCCTCCAGATAGGAATGTTTCTGTAAAATGCGCACCGGTTTGCCCTTAAAGCCGATTACGAGGTCGCCCGCTTCCAGCAGTTCAATCGGCCTCGATCCTGTCGGAGTGTCCACCCTGGTGTGTTCAGGAATGCAGGCGAACATCATTTTAGCTCCTGCGTAGGGCATGGCGGCGCTAACCAAGGGGGCAACCAGGCTGCATCCGCTCACCGCCAATGCGAGGGTGCAAAGGGACAGAAGCGCAACGATGGATCCGCACGGTCCAGGCGGGTCGTGGAAAATCGTCAATTCGGCGTTATTCGGCGCAGCCCGCTCTGGATTTGGGTTTAGGATGCTCTACTCTGCTCCTTCGTTGCCGCGTGTCAAGGACCTGTTTCGGATCCGATACCTCATAACAACGCACGGCGTAACGATGCACCAGTGGAAGCAAGAGTTGCCCGTTAGAAAAAAGAACGCGTCGCCTGGGCACGATTTCGTGGTCGGATTTTTGGTTTCTGTAATTTTGGTATTTATGCTTCCTATCCCCATTTCGGGGTGCTACTCATGATGTCAAGTGGAGTTTACGCCAGGCGCGGGGAAAGGGATCTATATATTCTGCTGGAAGGTTGGCGGGCCCAACGTTCCCGGGCCGAATGTATGGCTCCGAGTGCTCCTGCTCACTGGTCTCCTGCTTGCGCCTAAAGCCCTCGCGGCTAAGGTCACTTATCGAGACGACCCCAGGTATTTGATCGATACCTGGGAAACGGAGGATGGGTTGCCCGAAAACACCAGCACCGCGATGGTACAGACGCCCGATGGTTATCTCTGGTTCGGCACCTTCGGAGGGTTGGTGCGCTTCGATGGGGTGAGCTTTAGAGTCTTTAATCGCGCCAACACTCCTCAGTTGCCGAGTTCGGGAATCGTCAACCTGCACTCGGACCGGCGCGGTTGGCTATGGGTCAGCACTACCGGAGGCATGGTGGTGCTGGCAGAAAACCAATGGCATCCCTTCGGCACCAACGAGGGGTGGTCCGGCGATTATGTGCGTTCGTTTGCTGAGCGGCGCAACGGAGACCTGCTTCTCACTACCTTCAACGGCAGAGTTTTGGAATTTGCGAAGGGACGACTGAGTCAATTGCCCGAACCTGCGGGAACTCCCGGCCTGGGCTATGCGGGTCATGTTGACGAGGCGGGCGAGTGGTGGGTGGCCCAACCACGGTTCGTCTCTCGTTGGGTCGAGCAGAAGTGGCAAACACTGCCGCTCATCAATGAAGCAGCGGACAACAAGTTATGGATCACGGCCGCGCGGGACGGCGGAATGTGGCTTTTCATCAACAACAAGGTTCGCAAATACCGCAACGGGACGGAACTGTCGCGTGTGGAGTTGCCCGAGCCAAGCATCAGTGTCTGGAGCATGTTCGAGGACAGTCGCAGCAACTTGTGGATATGCACCCCCGAGCAGGGACTTCGCCAGGTGTCCTCTGCCGGTCAGGTGCTATCCTGGACGCGGACCAACGGTCTCTCGAGCGACAGCACTACTTTTGTTTTCGAGGATCGTGAACGCGATCTCTGGGTGGGCACCGGCGGCGGAGGGCTTCAACGCTTCAAGCCCAGGCGAGTCCACAGTTTTATTGCAGAGGCCAATTCTTCGGCTTCCTCGATTTCGGCCGGACCGGCAGGGGATGTTTGGGTCGCGAGCTATGGCCAGGGGCTCTTTCGGCGGAACCTCTCCGGGGCAATCAAAGTCGAGCTGCCCAGGGGGGCCGGTTCGGTGCGGCATTTGCAAAGCGTGCTTGAAGATCACACTGGCCGTGTCTGGGTGGGCACGTACGGCCGCGGGGTTTGCTTGCTGGATAGAGAAAACACGCGTGTTTTCCCTGGCACGGAAACCGGTGGCGGCAATGTGATCGCGCTCTTCGAGGCTTCGGACGGGCACATCTGGGTGTCGGGTGGAGAAGCCGCATCCGTGTACGACGGAAACAAGTTTCGCGTCTTTGGTACGGAGGATGGCTTGCCACACGGCGCCGTTTATTGCTTTGCCCAAGCCAGCAGCGGCGAGATTTGGCTGGCGCATGAGGAGGGTGTTTTCAGTTTTCAGAACGGTCGCTTCGCCTTGATGACCGACGAATCCGGTCATCCGCTCCGGGACATTGCCTGCGTCCGAGGAGATGCAACGGGTGGGATCTGGATGGGGTCTAACTCCCGCGGCCTCATTCGCTGGCGCAAAGGGAGTGTCAGGACCGTAGGTGCGGCAGCGGGTCTGCCACCAGCAGCCATCTCCAGCATTATCGAGGACAAAGAAGCCACCTGGTGGATGACCTCGGATCGCGGCGTAATGCGCGTACCGTTCGCGGAGCTGCAAGCGGCTGCAGACAACCCTTCAGAGCGGGTCCATTGCGAGATTCTCGATATGCACGACGGATTGCCGGGCTCGGACTTTTCCACTGAGCGCCAGCCCATGTGCGCACGGGATGCAGGGGGGAAACTATGGTTCGCAATGTCGAAGGGTGTTGCGGAAATTGATCCGAAGGAATTTTTTGAGAACAAAACGCCGCCCCCAACCCACATCGAAGAGGTGACGTACTTTCTGCCGCGGTCGGTTGAAGGCGTTGAACACGAAGTGCACATCCGTCCGCCGTTTCCTAAAAAACTGCTGCTCCCGCCTGGCAGCCGGCGGGTGGAAGTTCATTACACCGGGCTAAGTTTTGTTACTGCAGAGAAAGTGCGCTTCCAATTCAAGATGGGCAACGAGGAAATCGACTGGCACGAGGCTGGAAATCGGCGAGTAGCTTATTATTACGACCTCTCACCAAGAGAATATAAGTTCCAGGTACGAGCCGCTAATAATGACGGAATATGGAACGAGACGGGTGTTAGCCTCGCATTCGCTGTGCAACCGTTTTTTTGGCAAACGTGGTGGTTTCGGCTCGCCCTGTTGGTAGGGCTGACAAATCTCGGCGGTTTGGCGGCCTGGACCCGGGCCCGTCGGAGACACCGGCGCCAATTGGCTGAGTTGGAGAAAGAGCGACTGGCCAAACAAGATTTCGCCCGGCGTCTCATCATGTCCCAGGAGAACGAACGCAAGCGCATCGCGGCCGAGCTGCATGACGGCTTGGGCCAGGATGTGCTGCTGATCAAGAATCGCCTGGCGATGGCCGCGGCAAGAAAGGCTGACCCTGCGGAACTCACCAGTCAACTCGAGGCGGCCATAGCCGCGACTGTCCGCGCTGTCGGCGAGATCCGCAACATCTCCCAAGCCCTCAGGCCCGCATCCCTCGATCAAGTGGGCCTGACCAAAGCCATCGAGTGGATGATTTCGCAATTCGGCGAAAGCTCCACCACGAAATTCTCAGCGGATGTGGACAACATTGACGGGCTACTCTCGCCGGAGATGGAGATCCATCTGTTCCGGGCGATCCAGGAAGGTTTGAACAACATCAGCCGGCACTCGGGTGCTTCGCGGGCTATACTCGAAGTGAAGCGCGAAAAAGACCGGCTCCGCGTCTCGTTATTCGACGATGGTCGCGGGTTCGATCCAGGACAACCGGGCGATCAAACCGAAACCCGCAGGGGTTTGGGGTTGGAAAGCATGACAGAGCGCGTAAATTTTATCGGAGGCATCCTCGAACTCCAAACCGCTCCTGGACGCGGAACGCGGATTAGCTTCCAGGTTCCATTGCCAAGCTCGAGAGGTGAGTCATGACGGCAAAAACGAAAGTATTAATCGTGGATGACCATCCCGTGTTCCGGCACGGCCTGAAGGAGATCATCGACGCCGACCAGCGCTTTGAGGTGGTCGCCGAGTGCAGCGATGGAGCTGCGGCCCTCGCAATAATAACCAAGGTTAGGCCGCAGGTCGCCATTTTGGACATCAATCTGCCGAAAGGTAACGGCCTGTTGGTGGCGCGGGCGCTCCGTGCCGTCAAGCCGCCCGTTGCGTGCCTTATGCTCACCATGAACGCGGAGGAAAGCACCTTCAACGCCGCAATGGACGCCGGCGCTCAAGGCTACCTGCTGAAAGAGGACGCGATGGATCTCGTGCTACTGGGACTGAAAACGGTAGCAGCCGGCGGTGTGTATCTCAGTCCTTCTATCTCCAGCTGGTTCGTACGGCGGCAACACCGTGCTTCGGCATTTAAGGCAGAGAAGAAGGGGCTTCTAGCGCTGACCGCTACGGAGCGCCACGTGCTGTCACTGGTAGCCGAGAACAAAACCAACAAGGAAATCGCTTCGGAGATGTTTATCAGCCATCGAACGGTCGAGACCCACCGTTCGAGCATCTGTCAAAAGCTCGAACTCTCGGGCGCACACAAACTGCTTCAATTTGCGATGGAGCACCGCTCGGAGCTTTAAGCGGCAGAACGCACTGATGCCAGGGATAAGCAGTAATCCGTGGAATCTGCGGTGAACGCCTTGAAATCGTTTTAGTTCCTCGGCCAAGTCCCACACCAGGAGTGTCATCTCGAGCCTGGCAATGCTCAGATAAGTGAGCCTATTTTCTGAAAGTTGCTTCCAACGGAACTTACCACGAATGGCCCAATCGCAGGCGTAAAAGCGGCCTCGTGAAATTCACGATAAAGGTTTTCTGTGGTTTGCCCTCTCTCTCCGTGCAACTACGTAGGCCGGCGTGGGCAGCCACGTAGATGTTTCACGGGGTGCCACGAATTCACAGGAGGAGCGTGTCGTGCTGAACTGTGACCCATGAAGCCCAAAACCGGCTTACACCGGTGAAAGTCATGATCGTCGACGACAATAGCGAGATGCGGACCCTGATCCGCAGCCTTCTGAAGGATGTCGCGCAAGAGTTTATCGAGTGCGCCGGAGGTGAGGAAGCTGTCGCTCAATTCGCGACCGAACGCCCGGATTGGACTCTCATAGACATAGTTATGCCCGGGGTGGATGGCTTCAGTGCGACGAAGCAAATCAAGGCGCTATTCCCGACGGCCCGCATCCTGATCATGACGCAGCACGATAACCGCATGCTTCGCAACCTCGCCAGCGAGGCGGGAGCGACAGGTTTTCTGGGCAAGGCGGAGCTGACCCGACTTGAGAGCATCATCGCTTCGGGCGGCACCGATGGCGGAACGCCGGGCTAGATGGGGCGCCAACCAGAATGGGGACGGAACCTTCCACCTCAAACCAACTGATTTTTAACGAACGACTCATGCAACGAAGATTTATTCTCTCCACCCTGGTCCCCGCACTGGCGGTGATGATGGCACAAGCCCAAGATCCTTTGCAGCCTAATCATCCGCTTACCCTCGCCCCTGCAGACCCTGGCTCCTCAAGCACCGGCGACCCGGAGAAAGCCAAGGAAGCCGAGTTGGCTAAAAAACTCCAGAACCCTGTGGCGAACCTTATCAGCGTTCCCGTTCAGAATAACTGGGACTTCGGGATCGGAGCGGCAAACGCGATGCGTTACACGGCCAATATCCAGCCGGTCATTCCCTTCACGCTCACCAAGGACTGGAACCTGATCACGCGCACGATTGTGCCGGTCATTTACGCTGAATCGCCAATCAAAGGAGGCCGCGATGCTTCGGGTCTAGGTGATGTTGTACAGAGCTTTTTCCTGTCCCCAAAGGATCCGCTGGGTGGCTGGATTTTAGGCGGCGGGCCGGTGTTTCTGTGGCCCACCGCGACCGACAGTGCTCTGGGTTCAGGCAAATGGGGTGCCGGACCGAGCGTGGTCGCGCTGCGGCAGGAACACGGCTGGACCTACGGTGCCCTGGTAAATCAGATCTGGTCCTATGCCGGCTGGGGAAACAGCCAAGTTAATGCCACCTTCCTTCAGCCGTTTATTTCCCGAACGACTAAGACCTATACGACCTTCGGACTCAACACGGAGTCGACGTACGACTGGTCACGCCATCAGTGGAGTGTGCCGCTGAATCTGACGGTGGCCCAACTCCTGAAGATTGGAAAGCAGCCCGTACAGTTCCAGATCGGCGGACGCTACTACGCCGCGGGTCCGAGCGGCGGACCGGACTGGGGTCTTCGGTTCACCGTCACTTTCCTGTTTCCGAAAAAATAAAGTCACCATGGACAACCATTCTTCAATAGCTCTCAGGCCCTACACCCTCTCCAAGGAAGCGTTTCATGGAATGACTCGCGCGCGGTACCCAAGGGTCGGGAGCTGCTCCTTGGCCGCAGTAGTTACACCGAAATATCAGTCACCCATTCGCACTGCGAATAAGCGAACAAAATCACCATGAACCTACAGCTTTCCTCTGTTATCTCCAATCTTTCGCGAAGCGCTCTTTGTTGTATGCCAGCGCAGAGAACCCGCGCTTTTCCATCCGGCGGCACCGTCATTGCTGTGATATGCAGCCTGCTGCTCGCTGAAGTCAACATTGCCAGGGGTCAGCAGCCGTCCATTCCCGAGCGGGTTTTGGCCCTCAAGGCCAGCGTTGCCGCCAGTCAATCCAACCTGCGGCAATATGAGTGGATTGAGACCACCGTCGTCTTTTTCAAAGGCGAAGAGAAATCCCGAAAAGAACAGCGCTGTTATTACGGCGCGGATGGCGGGTTGCAGAAAGTCGAGATTGGCCAATCTCCCGGAGAGGAGAAGAAGCGGGGCCTTCGCGGGCGGATTGCAGCGAACAAGAAGGAGGAGTTGAAGGATTACATGATGAACGCCGTGAGCCTGGTAAAATCATATGTGCCGCCCAACCCCACAAAGATCCAGGCGGCAAAGGATGCCGGCCGGGTCACGATTGAAGTGCTGGAGCCTGGGAAACGCGCGCGACTTAACTTCCGCGACTACGAAAAACCGGGTGACAACATGGGAGTAGAAGTGGACCTGACGAGTAACCGCCCTTTGGGTCTGAAAGTCTCCAGTTATCTTGACGACGCCAAGGACGCGGTCGCGTTGGACGTGCGCATGAGTCAATTGAACGACGGCACGACGTACGCGTCCAGCATCACCCTCGACGCGCCAAAGAAGCAGGTCAACGTGGCTGTGAACAACTCCGGGTACCGAAAGGCGGCCAATTGAGCAACCGTCGAGCAACTCGCACCATCGCGCGGGGTCTTGCCAATCCCTGGGTTCGCAGCGCTCCCGAAGTTCTCAAGCGCTGGGGGCGGCGGCAGGGCACGACGCTAACCACCAATGCAGCCCAATGAACAACTGAGAT
>DATGLT010000014.1:0-7159 GCA_035294005.1 Verrucomicrobiia bacterium | reverse complement strand
AGAGTTGGCTAGTGTACCGGAAGTGGATTGGCCGGCGGTCTCGCCTTACGTCGTGGGCGTCGGGGGCACCAGTTTGTACTTGGACGCCAATGGAAATCGTATCGCGGGCCCTGCTGGTCCGGCGGAAACTGCGTGGTCGGGCAGTGGCGGCGGCCTGAGCAGCTTCTATGTAAGTCCGTCCTGGCAGGCCATCTGGAACACCTGGAGTACTAAACGTGGCGTGCCGGATGTTAGTTATGACGCCGATCCTAACACTGGTTTTTATGTTTACTGTTCCACCTATTCTCCGCCCGGTTGGTACCAGGTGGGCGGTACCAGCGCGGGCGCGCCGCAATGGGCGGCGTTGATCGCCTTGGCAAACCAGGGACGCGCGTCAGGCTTGAACGGCAACCCTGACATCTACAATGCCGCAGCTACCGCGACGGCCGGAGCGATTAACCCAGCCAATTTCATCGACATTAGTTCCGGGAGCAACGGCAGCGACAGTGATGACATCTCGGTGGTCGGCTACGACCTGGTTACCGGGCTCGGCTCCCCGGTAGCCAATAATCTGGTCACGGTGTTGAGCGGCCCGCCAGTCTCCCCTCCGACCACCGCACCCGGAAACCTCGTAGCTACAGGCGGCAGCGGACAGGTCGGTCTGACTTGGAACTCCGTCACTGGGGCCACCAGTTACAACGTGAAGCGGTCCACCACCTCCGGAGCGGAAACGACCTATGCCACGGGCGTCACCACCACCGGTTACACAGACAAGAGCGTTACCCCCGGCACGACCTATTATTATGAGGTCTCGGCAGTCAACGCCGGTGGAGAAGGCCCAAACTCGTCCGAAGCGTACGCAACACCCACCGCACCACCTCCAACGCCTGATTTCTCTTTGACGGCTAATCCGTCTTCCCAGACGGTCTCGCGAGGGAATAGCAAGTCCTACACTATTACGATCACGCCGTCCGGAGGTTTCACCGGCTCGGTTTCGCTGAGCGTAAGCGGGTTGCCCTCTCGTTCCACTGCCAGTTTTAGTCCGAACCCGCTGTCGGTTTCAACTGGGACTTCGGCTTTGACCGTGAGTACCTCGAGAAGAACTCCTACCGGTACCCGCACCTTAACCATAACGGGTACCAGCGGGTCCTTGCGGCACACCACGACGGTCACACTTACTGTGCAGTAGGGCTATAGGGCCTTTCGTCCTCATAACTCAGACCTTGGTTGAGACCTAATTGGTTTCCAGCTGAGACCACGTTTTGCCCGGGGGACGCCTTTCACAATGCCGCGCATGAGCGCCCTGGCGAAGCCTTCGTTTAAGACTCTCCTGGCTTTGGTCGCGGGCGTCCTTGCCAGCTTGCTCACCATTCGTGCCTCGGGCTCATCACCAGGCCCAGCATCCACGTCTTTTGACCCTGCCTTCGAGGCGGGATTGGCTGCACTCAGGAAGGCCACTGGCATTGTCAAAGGCGTTGGTGACCAGAAACAAGCCGACACAAACTCCGACCTCCAGCTGCTGATCGGCGTCAAGGCAACCGAGGGTGCCAAACGAAGCGTTTACTTCGTTGAATTGACCACCATACGTGCGCACCGAACCAACTCCGTGAGCATGCCTTCCGATTCAGTGCTTTATACTAACCGGGTCAGCTGGCCTGGACCTGCACACGCCTCGCACACCAATATGCCCTTCGAGTTTGTTTACAGCCTGGCCCCTCTTCGAGTCCGTGTATTTGACGAGAACGCCCGACTACAGAAGCAAGGCCAGACCGTGGTGCCCTGGGAATTGATGACCAACAGCCTGGCGAACGTATGCAGGATTTGCTTGGACTTGCAGGCAATTCAAGCCATTCCAGAAAAGAACAAAAAAGCTCGGAAGCGCGCGCTCGAACAACTCCTCGGCGGAAGTGTCGACGGTGCCATCGACTGGGCCAAAGTAATGCGGCCGGTGGCAGGCGGTGTTCTTACCGTCGGTGGTCTACTTGCTGAGTCCCTCTCAACTCCCACCCTGAACGAAATCCGCGACAAAGCCGAGGGTGTAATTCGTCTGCCCGGAGCCTGGGCGATGTTGTCTACAGCCTTTGGTGGCAAATTGGACCTCGCGCTGGACCCTCGGTTCCTGAGTGACGTGGCCGTTGTGAAAACGGCTATCCAGGGAGACGCGGGGGTATTGTATCGCTTTCCTGCGGACCTGAAGAATGGCAAAAGAACATTGGTGAGCGTCGAGTTTGTCGTTGGCCCCTCCACCGGGGCCGAAGTGATGGTGGCCGGAATCCGCTACGTCCGGGCGGTGCACCCCACAAGACCAGACCGGGAATTTGTCGCGCAGGTGCTCGCGGCAGGCATCGCGTCCGACGAACCTCTCAAAGACCTGGATTCCGCAAAGTAATCAAGTAAGCGGAGAGTTTCATTTCCCGTCCCAATCGTAATCGTAACTGGTCGGCGGTTCATAATTGCAGGTCGGCGAGTTGGAGTCGCCATTCCAGTAAATCTTGACCCGCCGCACATGGCCATCGCTCATCACGGCCAGTTCGTCGCCAATGCGAACCAAGCAAAGGCGCTTCGGGAGAAGCAGGAGGCTGAGCGGCAGGGTGGCTTCGCAAATGTTGCGCAAGGTTCCGATGCTCAAAAACTTGAAGCCGAGCAAAAGGAAAAGGAACTGCAGGCAATGCGACAGCAACAAAGCCAACGGTAAGACAAAGGAAAAACCAAACTGGTATTGCAGGACCGCCGAGGCAAGAAAGGCGCAGTCCGGCAATGCCGTTTTCTAAAGTTCACTTATTCCATCAGCCGTTTTGTTTTGGCCTCTTTGGCAACCTCCTTTCAGTCTGCCCCGCATCGACGCCTTGCCGCGACGGGACTGCATTTCCCCATGAACCTGCTTCCAGATAGAAATTAGCTCCTTGCCTTCAACGGGACACACCTTGCCAGAGCTTTCCTCATCATGGGTTATCGACGATACCGTGTGAATCCCCTGCTCGATCATGGCGTTGATAAGCTGGCTTTCGCTTAATCCGCTCAACCGGGTCGGATCCAGGCGGGGGCGCTCGAACACGGCGCAATATTTTGGTTTCATTTGAACGTCTTATCCCGTTGGCAACAATCCAACGCGCTGCTCACGAGTATATGACACCCAAAATGCAGGTTTGTTTTAAGCAAGAGCATTACATTTGTGTAATGTGAATGTCCCAAATTGGTTTTTGCGCCGGTACGAGATTCGGTGGGGCCGCTCTCAAGGCTCATCCCGTTGAAGAGGGGATGAAGGAATTGGGGACTTTCTTAAGGCAAGAGGTTCAGCTACGCTGCCCCCGTGCGCAAGGGGCATGTCATAGCACTGTTCTTGGTCTCAGGAATCGTAGCCATCGGCGTTGCCATCCGCCAGCGAGGGCCGTCTGAACCTGCCTGCGGTGGAAAAACCCTTAGCGACTGGATAGTGGTTACACGAGTTCACCCCGATGACGAACAGGCCCGGAGGGTGGTGCGCCAGTTGGCAAGCAAGTCGATCCCGCTACTCCTTGGCTGGATTCAGCTAGAAGATCGGCCGTCGATCAAGGGCAGGATTGCAGCAGCAAAGGATCGTGCAATCATTTTCCTGGAAAGCCATCGCATCATCAGGCCTCGGCCTCGTACCACGGACATAGACTGGAAAGCGAGCTACCGTTCGTTAGCGCAGGCCGCAATAACTGAACTAGGTTCTGAAGCGGACACGGCTATCCCCGCCTTGATCCAAATGCTGGCGACGAAGGGACCGACCACCAACGACTTCAGTCCGATCGCCGGAACTGCCTTCATTCTGCTGGTGAAGATGGCACCGGCATCAATCCCCCCACTTATCGATGCTCTCTCGAGCAACGATTTTCAGGTCTGTAACCTGGCCGCTTGGGCGCTTGGGGAGATTGGAGCACCGGCCAGCATCGCTATACCCGTGGTCCAAAGAAGGCTGGCCGACACGAACGTCATGGTTCGGGTTGGGGCCGCAGAAGTTCTGGGCAAGTTGGGCGCTGACCCGAAAATTTTCATGCCCACGGTGGTGGAGAGCTTGCGCGACTCGGATTTTACATTCCTCGATTACAAGCTTGAACTCCTGCTTAAACATAAGGACCACGCCGGGGCGGCACTTCCGCTGCTATTGAACCTCATGACGAACGCAACAACCCTTGGCAGCCCAACCAATGCTTACGTGCGGCAGCAAGTCAGTAGCGCCCTTTTGCAACTCCAGCCAAGTCCTGTGCCTCAGGAAGTTCATGGTTCGGAGCAGGCCAGCCCTTGAGACTTGATGAGGATCCGGGCGCAATCCGCGCAAGACATTGCTGAATGAGGACACCCGCATCCAGCATCGTCATCTCTCGCGCGGTGCGGAAAGGCCTGATGAAGCCGCGCCGGTCAATCAGTTCTTGATTCCTGAGTACAGGGGAGAGTACACCGGACAGGCACGCTCGCAGGTCTAACAGGCCCAGCGTTTTCCTTGATCCAGGTACTAACCGAACAGTCCGCAGATGACGGCATGCCGGAGCAGATGCTGACCGAAACGCTCGCCCTGGTGCGGAAGCATCCCTGGTGGCAAGCGCGGGCCAGGATGGCGTTGGCTGTCCTCCGCGCCAACGGTATCCACCCTCCGAAAACAATCATGGACGTGGGTTGCGGTTGGGGCGTTAACCTGGATGCTCTCGAGGCCAGTGGCTACAAAGCCGTTGGCATGGATATTTCACGAAACATCCTCCAAATGATTGATCGTCCCACCCGCCATTTGCTGCAAGTGGATCTGAGGAAGCCGGTTCCAGGGTTTCAAGCCAAAGCCGACGCGCTGTTGCTCCTGGACGTTATTGAGCACGTGGACGATGACCGGCAGGTCACCCAGCATTGTGGCGAACTTCTTCGTCCCGGAGGGTTGGGTATCGTCAGCGTTCCTGCCCGGCCGGATCTGTTCTCCGCATTCGACGAAATCCAGGGCCACCGCCGCCGGTACTTGCCGGACCGATTACGCGCAGCGTTCGCGAATACAGGGTTGCAGGTGCGACAAATTTTTTGGTGGGGCCAGTGGATGGTGCCGCTGCTGCGTCGGCGCAACAAAAGCTCGAGCGCAGATAAAGCCGCTTCCGCCAGGACCTACGCCGATTATCTGCGGCTTCCCCCTTGGCCTGGCCCATTGGTCATGAGGCTGCTGTACCTGTGGGAGCAGCCCCGGGCCATCCGCGGAAAGTTGCAAACCGGCACGTCTCTCTTTGCCGTAGTGGCAAAATAGGTGGGTGGGACCCACTCTATGGTTCAACGGCATTGTGCCCGCGCGACATAAGGTGCGGAGCCACGGCCCATTCTACAGCATATCGGAGCCCGAGAGCTAATCCAGCGAGTTCCGTTTAATTAGGCGGTCGAGCGTATCGGCCCATCCGCTGCCAGACGTGAAGTCAAGGGGTTTGACCATGAATGAAGTCGCCCCTAGCTGGTAGGCTGCATTTGCATCCCGTATTTCGTTTGATCCGGTCAGCACCACCACAGGAAGATCGACAAGCTTTGCCTGGTGACGAATCCACCTCAAAACCTCAAAACCGTCGGTCCTGGGCATCTTGAGATCCAGGAGCACAAGTGCTGGAAACGGATAACGCGCTCGATCAAAATAGGGTGGGTCCCCATTGAGGTAGGCGATTGCCTCCATGCCGCTCGATACAGGGTGAAGAGGATAGGCCACGCCAGCGCGCTCAAAAGCTCGCTTGACGAGGGCAACGTCGTCGGGCTCGTCTTCGACGAGCAATATCGAACGTTGGCTTGGCCTGGAGGCAGGCACGACGTGTAAAAGTAGCCACTTGCCGCACGCGGATGCAACGGCGAAAACCTTGGTTTGCCTTGGAGAGCGGCTCGCTTGCTCAAAGTGCTACGAATGTCCACGGGCGAGCACGCTGTCGAGAGAGCGGAAGAGTTCTGCGGCATTCTCGAAATCCAGGGGTTTTACCAAGAAAGAATCGGCCCCAAGTTTATACGCCCGGTTCACATCGCGTATCTCGTCGGAAGTGGTGAGCATCGCCACGCATAGGTGAGAGAATTCCCATTGACGACGGATCCATTGCAAAACCTCAAACCCGTCCATTCCGGGCATCTTGATGTCCAGGAGCAGCAACCCAGGCAACGGGAATTTACCGCGGTCATCATAGGGCGGGTTGCCTCTCAAGTACGCGATTGCGTCCTGTCCCGAACCGACGCTTTGTACCTGGTGCCCGAATCCGGCACGCTCAAAGGACCGCCGAACAAGGAGAACATCGTTTTCATTGTTTTCCACTAATAGGACCGCCGGCATCCCTGTCTTTGAGTCGTTCACGCACAGTTCTCCAACTCGAACTCTCGACTCCATCGCGCGCAAATAAATGGGCTGAAACCCTCTAAGTGGAGCGGACTCTGGTCAACAGCTATGAGAACGATTCTTGCAAACCTCATTCCCCCGCGCGGGCCCTCCGCTGGCTCTTGCTTCATTGACCTCGCGGCTCGGGTGTAACAGTTTTGCCAAATGAACTGGATTACCTGGGCTTTGCTGTCCGCGTTTTTTGCCGGGATCACAGCGATCCTGGCGAAAGTCGGCGTTGCTGGAGTCGATTCGAACCTCGCGACCGCACTGCGCACCACCGTTGTCATGGTTTTTACCTGGGCGATCGCCTTTGCCACCGGGCCAATCTCATCCGTTCGTCATTTATCCACGCGCACCGTGACGTTTCTCGTATTGTCCGGGATCGCCACCGGCCTGTCGTGGTTGTGCTACTTTCGCGCTTTGCAGATGGGCCAGGCCTCGCGCGTGGCGCCGGTCGACAAATTGAGCGTTGTGTTCGCAATCGTTCTTGCCGCGACGTTGCTCGGTGAACGGCTTGGCTGGCAGCATTACCTCGGCGGCAGTCTCATTGTCACTGGCGCCATCATTCTCGCGCTGGCATAAAGTCCACCCCGTGGGAGGCAGAACGCCGCCGCCTTAGCCCCGCCGCTGAAGCGGGTTGGTTCGTGAAGCGGGAACCCAGTTTTCGCGTTTTGCAATTCGGCCAGCACCATTGCCCGGCGTTCCGCATCTGCCTCTAAAAGGTCCGACATCAATCCTGCCTCAAGCCGATTCCTGGAAACCCACGAGGCGAGGTCCTGTTCGACAACGCATAGGATTACGCATATGAGCGAGGTCACTGCTACCGGGAAAAACACCAGCGGACCA
>DATGLT010000013.1:0-2837 GCA_035294005.1 Verrucomicrobiia bacterium | reverse complement strand
CCGTTCACACTCATTTTCCGATCCTCATTGGGTTCTTCCAAATTTCTTTTCCAATTCGCGGAAGTTCATTTCGACGAGAGTCGGCCGCCCGTGAGGACACGTGTAAGGCATATCGCAATGACGCAGGTCTTTGATGAGATTTTCCAGCTCGGTATCCGACAGCGGATCATTGGCTTTGACGGCGTGGCGGCAGACGGTCTTTGCAACCATGTGTTCGCCCAGCCGCAACGAGTTCACTTCCTGCCCCGCGGCTTTGAGTTCATCAATGATTTGAACCACAAACCGGCGCGGCTCGCTTGCTTTGACGAACGGCGGCAGCGCATCCAGGAGGAAGGTCCGTTCGCCGAATTCGCTCAAGCCCACCCCAAGCCGCGACAGCACGGGCAATTGTTCCCTGAGGAAATGGGCGTCCCGCGCCGAGAGTTCGACGGTTTCCGGAAGCAACAGTTTTTGGGAATCGGCCTGTTCCTTGTGTTCGAGCCGCTTCAGCATTTGCTCGAACAAAACCCGCTCATGCGCGGCATGCTGGTCCAGCAGCACCAGCCCGCGGTCTGACTCCAGCACGACATACAACCGGCCGATGACGCCAATTAAACGAAGGGGCACGTGCAGCAGGGGAACGGCGCCACCCGCAGAACTGTTGGTTGCCGCTCCAGGCTGGGTTTGGACGCCGCCGGCGGCTGCGGGAGGGCGGCTGATCGGGTTGGGCGAAATGGATGGGCCTGCTGTTTGCAGGTGGCTTGGCGTCGGCGGCGGGTGAACTCCAAATCCCATCGGCAACGGGGCCTGAGTGGCAGGCGTAGCCAAAGGCGTAGCCAGCGGCTTGAGATTCGCCGGAAATGCCGGCAAAACGGATTGCCCCAGGGGCAACCCCCTCCCAGCGGGCTTTTCGTTCGGATGCGCCTGGAACGGTTGAGGAACCGGGGCGGGCCCGACCGGTCTTGCGGAACTTTCCTGTGAATGAAATCCGAGCAGTGTGTCGCGAATGGCCTTTGCTACGGCGCGCCTGACATCGCCTTCGCTGCGAAATCGGACTTCGCGTTTCGCGGGATGGATATTCACGTCCACCGCTGCCGGGTCAATTTCCAGAAACAGGCAGCAAACCGGGTAACGGCCTTTCATCAGGGAGGTGTGGTAACCTTCAAGCAGGGCGAAATTCAGACCCCGGTTTTCCACCGGCCGCCGGTTGACGAACAAATGCTGGTCCTCGCGCGTCGACCGCGAGACACCGGGCGCTCCGATAAAGCCCCAAAGCCGCATGGGCGCTTCCACCGCTTGCGTTTGCCACTCCTCCTCTGGCGATCCCGCGCCGGGGTCCGTTTGCGCATTTAGATCCACACTGAAATCCACGCTGATCATCTTGTCGTCCGACCCGTGAAGGGATCGAAGCCGTTCGCGCAACGCGGCATGCTTCGCGGTCGCGCCGGTTCCTGTTTTCAGCGCGGGCAACTGCCACACAGTCCGGCCATCTTTCAGAAACGTGAATGCAACCTGCGGAAAACCCAGCGCTGCCAACGTGAGGTAGTGTTGAATATGAGCTGACTCGGTCTCCTCGGTTCGTAGGAATTTGCGCCGCGCTGGCAGGTTGAAAAAAAGCTGGCGGACTTCCACCGTGGTTCCCGGCGCGCTGGCGGCGACTTTCACCTCGTGAATCTTGCCCCCGCCGATCACCACCTGGGTTCCTTCCGGCGATTCGCTGTCACGTTCGCGCGTGGTCAGGATAAACCGGCTGACGCTCGCAATGCTCGGGAGAGCTTCCCCGCGAAATCCCATGGTGTCGATCGCCGCCAGGTCCTCCGCCCGCACGATTTTGCTGGTCGCATGTCGTTCCAGGCAGAGCAACGCGTCGTCCCGGCTCATTCCGACGCCGTCGTCGGTGACTCGGATCAAACTGCGGCCGCCCGCCTGGATTTCGACCACGATGCGCGTCGCGCCGGCGTCGAGCGAGTTTTCCACCAACTCCTTCACCACGCTGGCCGGGCGCTCGATCACCTCGCCGGCGGCGATTTGGTTGGCCACCTGTTCGGGTAAAAGGCGGATGCGATTCATGAGACAGACACGAATTGCATCAATTCAACGGAGGGGTAAACCAAATTCGAACACGGCGCCCCCGTCGGGCGCGTTGCGAGCGCTAATCCAGCCTCGGTGATCCTCGACAATCTTCTTGCAGATCGACAAGCCGAGCCCGGTCCCGTTGGTTTTGCCGAACGTGGCAAATGCTTCGAACAAATTATCGGCGATTTCCGGCGCGATGCCCGGCCCTGTGTCTTGCACCTCCGTGATCACCGCCGTGTCGGTAGTGCGGAATCGCAACAGGATCGTGCCGCCGCGCGGCATCGCGTCCGTGGCGTTGGTTACCAGGTTGAAGAACAGGCGACGCAGCCGTTTGGGATTCAAGGGCAGCGAGACCGACGGCGGTTCGTTCTGTAGCTCGATTTCGGCCATGCGCAACCGGGCTTCCGGGCGCAGCTCCATCAAGATGTCGGCTATAAATTGCGCGAAGTCGAGCGGTGGCAGGATCAACTCAGGCGATGCCCCTTGGGTGAAATCAAGTATCTCGGCGACAAGGTCGTTAATGCGGTCGACCTGCTGCCGGATGTTCTGAAGCGCGCGTTGACGCGCCTCCGCGTTGGTCTCGCTCAGGGCGGCCATCTCCGCGGTCAGCCCGATGATGTTGAGCGGGTTCTTAAGGTCGTGGACGATTGAGCGGGCGAACCGACCGACCACTGACAACCGTTCGGCCTGCAGGACTTCGCGGAGGAACTGCCGGTTGAATCCCCGGAGCCGGTGGCTGACTTCTCTCAGGAACGCCATCGCCAGCGCGGGGGATTGATCGA
>DATGLT010000012.1:0-23641 GCA_035294005.1 Verrucomicrobiia bacterium | reverse complement strand
CACGAACACCTCGCCGGGTTTGACCTCAAAATCCAATCCTTTCAACACCTCGTGTCCATTGAAGCTCTTGCGCAACCCGCGCACCTCGACGCCGATGCCTTGCTGGTTTGGAGCAGGTGTTGTCATTACCGTAGCAGGAGCCGGGTCAGAATATAATCCAGGATTACGATAAGAACGATGGAGTTAACTACCGCCTTGGTGACGGAGCGGCCAATGCCGCGGGGACCCCCAATCGTGATGAGCCCCTGGTGGCAGGAAACAACGCCGATCACCCAGGCGAAAACGAAGCTCTTAAAGACTCCATTCACCACATCCTTCAATTGCACGATGTCGCGCAGCGTGGTGAAAAATGCCGAAAACGAGATATCAATCCTCGAATTGGAGGTCGAAACGAATGCTCCACCCAACCATCCCACCAGGATCGCGAAGATCACCAGCATGGGCAAGGCCACGGCTATGGCCAGCAAGCGCGGCAAAACCAGGTAATGTATCGGGTTGATGTTCATGGTGCGCAGGGCGTCAACCTCCTGGTATACTCGCATCGAGCCGATTTCGGCCGCCATCGCGGACCCAATCCTTCCCGCAATCAGGATGGACATCATCACCGGCGCGAGTTCTTTACAGATTGAAATGCCCACCACTCCTCCAACCGCATTCGCCAGCCCCCGTTCAACCAGCACCGGCCCCGTTTGCAACGCAATCACACCACCGATGAAGAACGACAAAATGCATACCATCAGCAAACTTGCATTCCCGATTTCAAAGAATTGATCAAAGATCTTGTCGCGCTGGCGCCAGCTGCGCGGCAATGCTAGCAGCGTGCGCCACAACAAAATCACCATTTCCCCTACATTTTGAAACATAGCGTCTGGTCGGCCTAACCCGATTGATTGCCGCCGGCGGTGTCAATCCCAGGCCGTGTCGGCAGCAACCTGTGGCGACATCTTATCCTTCGCAAGTCCATTCTTCTCATCACGTTCGGTCCCATTATTTCGACGAACCTTTTTTTCCTGCAACCGGGACGTAGAACAGCTTTGTGCGGCTGCCGTTCGTCCCCGACTCATGCTGGAATAACCCGAAAAACACCGAGACCTTCCGGCTCGCCGGAGTCACGTCGCGACGATATAGGTTCCAAATCAACGATTGGCTCTTCAACCCGGCACGCGGATTGGTCTCCTGTCTCCACAAAGACCACAGCGGGGAATAGTCTCGCTCGATCTTGTGACTGCCCTGGACAAATGGTTCCAACGGAGCAATCACCTGCAGGCGCGTGTTGCCGTTGAATTCCACCCGCTTGAAAAAGAAAGGCAAAAGGTACGTGCGCCGGGCTGCCGCATGTGTCTCCGTGTTTTTGTCCACTGTGTCCGAATAAAGAAAGAAAGCGATGCGCACGCGGGATCGGTCCAGGGGAGCCAGCTTGGCCCGGCTGTATTTGTATATC
Source organism: Verrucomicrobiia bacterium (assembly GCA_035294005.1). GTDB lineage: Bacteria > Verrucomicrobiota > Verrucomicrobiia > Limisphaerales > UBA8199 > JANXQE01. Next base: position 22,200 of record DATGLT010000012.1, on the reverse strand, counting down.
GGCCACATGTAGAAATCGCTTTGCAGCGTCTCATTATGCGATTTGCTAAACAGCGGCCAGAATCGCGTGGTCGTTTTGCCTTCGCCTCTTGCCCATTCGATCAGCGGCCATGGCGCGTCCCATTCTTTGTACTTCTTCTCCCGGTCGACAATTCGATTGAAAAAGGGCCAAATCACCGTCGTAGAGTCCCGCAACGGGGACCGCACGATTGCATAAAGAGGGATCGATGCTTGCTGCCAAACCGGATTTGTGCTGCCGAGTCCCATGTGGTCGTTCATGAAGAACGGCCATAAGATGAACAGGCTGTCGTATCCCGGCACCTGGACCTTCTCGTTGTAACCGTTCGTTGTAATCGTAATTTCTTTGTGCTCGTGTCCCACGATAGGCCAGAATTGCCACCCCTCCAGGCCGGGTCCGCGCCTTAGGTGGAACAGCGGGTACAAGTAATTGTCCGTCACAACTTCACGCTTCTTCGTTTCTCCGAAAATCGGAAACATGATGAAGTAAATCTCGTCCTTAAAGAGCCGATGCTTGAGGCGGCCGTAAATGGGGAATACCGCGGTGTAATTGTTTTCAGGATGGATTGAGCGCTGTTGAAAATAGACCGGGAAAACCGTGAAACGCGTTCTGCTCGTGTCATCCGGGTCAGGGCCGCCAGCCAGGCTCAGGAGTTGGCAAAATTGCCATCGGTACTGCGACCCATATCGGTCATACGTTAAAATCGGATATAGAAAATCGAACTCCTTCAGGCCCGCCGCCTCATCCGTGGTGTAGGAAAGCAAAGGAGGCACAGCCCATGTGTGCTCCGTTTCGGCGGTTTGGTCATAGAATAAAGGCCCCAACGCCTCCGTCCGAGTTCCTGGGGTCAGCGTCAGATAGAATTCATGATAAAGGGGGCCCGCACTAAGAAAGTCAGCCGCTCTCAAAACCGGTGTTGTGGCGGACAGAAAACAAATCAAGACCGCAAGCCGCTGGAATACGGGACACTGGGGCAAGCCGATTTTAACACGCCGATAACGATATCGGAGTCCTAAAGCCTGAAGAAAACGCGCAAGAAACGTCCGTTTTGACATGCTGTGCGCCTCTAATCCGCTCTCATGGTCGATGTTTTCGACGGTTGTGCCTCCTGATTCAATGGGTCAGCCGCGCCTTCCGCTCTGTGTTGGGAGGCTTCCTGCGGATGGCGCGTTAACAGGTTCAAAAGCGCGGGCAGAAAGGTTAGGCCCGCGATCATACAAGTGGCCAGGCCTGTGGACATGACGTACCCGAGGCTTTGAATACCCTGATGTTTCGCCAGGATGAGGCTTCCAAACCCGGCGATAGCAGTGAGCCCCGAAACCAGGACGGCTTTTCCGGTGCTGCGAGCAAGGATGTTGGGGGTCTGTTCTTCAGCATAGCGGTTCAAAATGTGAATGCCGTTGGTGACACCGATCCCAATCACCAGCGGCAGAGTCATAATATTGGCCGGATTGAGTTGCACATCAAAGAAGCCCATTAATCCGCCTAACCAAAGAAAACCCACACCAACGGGAACCAGCGCCAACGCCACGCACAAAGGGCTTCGGAAGTGAAACAACACCAGCACCACAATCGCAAGCAATGAATATCGTGCCGCCTCCTCATAACTGCGTTTGAGCAAGTCCGTGTAATAATACAATTGAACGGGAGTGCCGGTCACGTTGGGGTAGACGGTTTGGACCTGCTGGATAAATTCCTTTTGGTTTTCGCGTTTCCAGACGTCCTTTTTTGGATAAACCATCAGCAGATACTTTCCGGTGACCCCGACGAAGCGATCCCGCAATGCCTGGGGAAGATCTTTCACTCGCAGTGGCTCGTCGCTTTCCTGGTGTTTCATCGCTTCAAACGTGTCTCGCACGTCGTTGAACAGGGCGCGTTGGAAAGCGCCTAATTTTATCGCGCTGTTTTCCACGTCCGAGGGTAAACCCTTGAGCATTTCTTTGCGCAAATCGCCGACTGCCTGCCTGAGAGAAAGCATCTGGGCCGCAAGCACGGGTTCGTCCTTATGAATCTCATCGTACGCCGCTCCGAGGTAGCCGAACAATGAGTAAAGGGTCGTGCTCAGTTGGGGAATATTGACCGGGGCGGGATCCGGGGAAGCAAACTTGATCGGAGCCAGTTCGGCTTTGATTTCACGCACGAGCTTTAGCTGTTCGGACTGATCCCCGCCCAGGTACTTCGTTATGGACTCGACTCCTGCGACCGCCGGCAGGTTGGTCAAGCGCGCCATCAATGCGTTGGCGTCCTCGACATTGGTCGCGATGACGGCGCCAAAGAGAACGGATTTGTCTGCCGAGTTCAGCAGCTTCTTCTCGAACTGCACCGCCGGCAGCCCGGCGCTCTGCATGTGCAACAAGTCGTAGTCGAAGTAGACTTTGGGAACCTGGGTGGCAGCCAGGGCGCACAAGCCGACGGTAATCACCGTGACCAGCACGGGGCGCTGGAGCCATAAGTTTTCGATACGCGCCCTCCGATCGGGAGCTCCGGCCTCGGCGTGGTCAATCCGATTCTGACGGCCTCTCAACAAGAGCACGGGCAAAATCGTCATCATCGGCACCAGGCACACGAGCAAACCGCCTCCGCAGATAATTCCCATCTCCTGGATGCCTTTGAAATTAGTGAACGCCATCGCCAGGAACGCACCGGCGGTCGTGAATGCCCCCGTGAAAATCCCCTGACCGGTATAAACAATTGCTTTCACCAGCGCGTCATGCTCGGTTCGGCCTCGGCGCAACTCTTCTTCATAACGCGAGATCAAGTGAACTCCGTAATCAATCGCCAACCCGATGAGAATCGGTACGAAGGTGATGGTCAGAATATTGAGATGGCCGACCGTGAATGTCGCAAAGGCCATGGTGTACCCCAGACCCACGATGAGGCAGAGCGTCGCTTTTACCGGCCGGCCGGTTTCCTGGTAGCCGTAGATAAAGATCAACGCGCAGACCACCAGCGACACAATGCTGGCCACAGTCGTGTCTTTTTGCGACTGCTGCATTTCATCGTGTTCCAGAACCGGCTCGCCGGTCAGGCCCACGTTGAGGCCTGGGACTTCCAGCTTGGTTTCTTCAACAATCTGGCGCAAGCGCTCGACCGATTCGCCGTTCAGCTCGTCTCGCGGCGCCTGCGCCGTGACGAGGAAGATCCTGCCATGCGCGAACGTCACATAAACCTGCCGTTCGGCCTCTTCGCCCGCGGTTTCCTGGGCCGCGCCAGTTTCGTTGGTTTCACTCGATGTGCCACTGAAAAGCGCCGTGATTCCCGGAGAGAGCGGAGGCCCGGGGTGGGTCACGCTCGCGGTGGCCTCTTCAACGATGCTTTTCAAAGCCGGAAAGGCTTTGACCATCGCGTCGTTTTCCGCGTTTTGTTCCGCCTTGGCCGTCCGGAACCCCGCATTAATCATCGCAAACAGCGACACCAGGTTGGTCGTATGCTCGAATTTCTGTAGAAACGGTTTGTACTCACCCAGTGTTTTCTTGAGTTCGGCAAGGTCGGGTTCCGGCACGAAAAGCAGGGCCTTTGATCCCAGCATTCTCAAGTCGCCCTTGTAGAAAACGTCGCGGAAAAGGTTGGTTTCCGCTTCCAATCTGGTTCCCAGGCGCTCGACAAACCGGCGATTCTTATCCTGGTCATCGCTTTCCACGACCACAACGAGGTCGTCCTGGGTCGGGAACTCCTTTTTGAACTGAAGGAAATTCTGATGATATTTTTTGTTCGAGCCGACCAGGTTGTCGCGGCTGGTGTCGAAGGTCAAAAACCGGACGGTGTACAGGATGCTGATGACGAACAGGACCAGTTGCGGATAAACAAACCAACGCCGATGACGGAAAAGGGAGTTGGCCAGCCAGCCAAGTCCCCGCGCAACCAAGGTGTCTTCGGTGAGCCGCTTTATCTTCACCCCTGCACCTTTGGAATATCTTCGGGAAACTCCGCGTTGGAATAGACCTCCTTTACGTCGTCATGGTCCTCCAATGCGTCCAGGAGGTTGTTCACCGCGCTGGAAGCCTTTTCGTCCGCCAGCGGCACGATCACGGTCGGCAATTCCGTGATTTCCGCGGATGCCGACTTGATGTTTTTTGCCTCCAATTGTTTGTGGACGGCTTCGAACTGCCCCGGCTCAGTCAGGATCTCATAGCCCTGGGGATCCGCTTTGAAGTCTTCGGCTCCGGCCTCGAGCGCGATCTCCATGATTTGATCCTCGTTCGCGGCCTCGCGCCCGACGATAATCTGGCCTTTGCGGTGAAAAAGTCGCGTCACTGATCCCTGGCTGGCGATGCTGCCGCCGTTCTTGGTCACGATACTGCGGATTTCCGACGCCGTCCGGTTCCGGTTGTCCGTACTGACTTCGACGAGCACGGCGACACCATGGGGCCCATACAGTTCATACGTCAAATCCTCGAAATTGGTGGTCTCGCCGCCGCCAGTCCCCTTCTTGATCGCCCGATCGATATTGTCATTGGGCATGTTGGCCGCGCGGCATTTCAACAAGACCATCCGCAACCGCGGGTTCATCCCCGGATCCGCTCCCCCGATCTTGACGGCAATGGTGATCTCTTTGCTTAGTTTCGAAAAGATTTTGCCGCGCTTGGCATCGATCGCTCCCTTAAAGTGCTTAACCTTTGCCCATTTACTGTGTCCAGCCATAGTTTCGGTACTTTCAATTAACACGAGAACGATGTGACCTTTGATGCCCGTTCTCGGGCCTCTGCCCGCCTAACGTCCCGCCGCGGGTTGTGGTTCCACGTAGACCGCTGTGCCATAGCATAGCACTTCTGTGATTCCGGCTGAAATTTCCGTGGCGTCGTACCGCACTCCAACCACCGCGTTGGCACCCAATTGCCCCGCGTGCGAAATCATCTCATTGAACGCGTCATCCCGCGCCCGTTCGCAAAGAGAGGTGTACAACGAAATATTCCCGCCGAATAAGCTCTGCAGCCCCGCTCCAATATTGCCCACGATCGAGCGCGAGCGCACAATGATTCCCCGCACCACCCCAAACGACCTCACCACCCGGTAACCCGGCAGCTCAAATGTAGTCGTTGTCAGCGGATGCGTGGCACTCATCACCCCTTAAAAGGAGCAGAATTTGGGAAATGAGAGAAGCTCAAAGTACGGGAAGTCCCAGGGGCCAAAGCTGCGTGATGCCTTTTTCGTGACGAGTAATGATTATCGACAGGTCTTGCACCCCGGGAGTAAACTGCAGCGAGCGGGCCGGGATTTGCGCCCGCGACGCCATGGAATCAGTCGGAAATCGGAAAGGAACCTGCCTATGTATAAAGTCACTGGAGCCGACGGCATTGAATATGGACTGGTCAGCGGAGAAAAAATCCGGGAATGGATCAAGGAGGGTCGGGTCAACCTGGACTCCAAAGTGCAATCGGATGGGAACGTCGAATGGAAAGCTTTGCGTGAGTACTCCGAGTTTGCTGATTTGCGCGGCACTGCGCCCTCACCCTCCTTGCCGCCTGTTTTACCGGTAGCCAATGCCTCGTCTCGGGTCAGTAGACTGGCAATTGCTTCTCTAGTTTTGGGTATTCTGGGCATCCTGACCGTTGGAATCACCGCCGTGTTTGGATTGGTCTTGGGGATCTTTGCCCTGGTAAAAATCAACTCAAGCCGCGGTGAATTGCGAGGACGGGGCATTGCGGTCGCGGGCACAATCATTTCGGGTTTCCTGGTTTTGATTTTACCGGCGATTCTTGCCGCCATGCTGCTGCCGGCGTTGGGGCGGGCCAAGGCTCGAGCCCAATCCATCCTATGCATGAACAACATGAAGCAACTCGCCTTGGGCGGCATGATGTATGCCGGGGATAATAAGGACCGCTTTCCTCCGGGTGACCATTGGTGCGACCTGATTGGAAAGTATGTCGGCAATCAAAACGCCTTTCGCTGTCCGGCCGCTGATTCCTCCCAATCCTGTCATTACGCTTTTAACGAAAAATTGTCCGGACTTGAGATCAAGATCGTAAGGTCCCCGGCTCAGACCGTGCTGATGTTTGAAACCGATAGCGGCTGGAATCTTAGCGGCGGACCCGGGCTTGTTCTCAATCGTCCAAGGCATCGAGACACCATCGGACTGGTATTCGCCGACGGGCACTGCGAAATGGCAACTAGAGGACGACTGCGCGCCGTTCGATGGGACCCTTAAACGGTTGAACGGCTCTCATGCTGCCGTACGCGCTTACCACCTTCATCGGCTCATTCCTTCTATTCCAAATCCAACCGCTGATGGGCAGATATGTTCTGCCTTGGTTTGGAGGAGGTCCGGGTGTGTGGACAACCTGCGTCTTTTTCTTTCAAACGACTCTGCTGGCCGGGTACGCTTACGCACACGTTCTCACGCGTTATTTCAAGCCTCGCCCCCAGGTCCTGATTCATACAATTGTTCTCGCAGGGTCTCTTGCCTCTCTGCCCATTGTGCCTTCAGATGCCTGGAAGCCGCAAACCCCGGATCATCCCGTTGTTGGCATTCTTGCCCTGCTCGGCGCAACCGTCGGAGTTCCTTTCCTGGCCCTTGCCTCGACAAGCCCTCTTCTTCAGCAATGGTTTGGCAGCACCCGCAGAGAACCCTACGGCCTTTACGTGCTCTCCAACATCGGTTCTCTTCTGGCCCTGCTCACCTATCCAACCTTCTTCGAGGCGCATTTCAGGCGGCAAACCCAGGCTCTCATGTGGGAATGCGGCCTGGTTCTTTATTGTTGCTGTTCCGGCTTCTGCGCGGTGCGCTGGTTCAAAACAGCGCGGGGAAACTTTCAGATGGAAGCCAGGCCCGCCAATCCGATCCCGGGCGCCTGCTCAGAAGGCGTCCCTTCAATCCAGGCGCGTGTGCTTTGGGTTCTATGGCCGGCTTGCGCGTCAATTTTGTTGCTGGCCGTCACTAATAAATTATGCCTCGATGTCGCGGTTGTTCCTTTGCTCTGGGTTCTACCGCTGGTTGTTTATCTGTTGAGTTTTATCCTCTGCTTTTCGGGCGGCGCATGGTACCCGCGGCGGCTTTTCATGGTGCTGACGCCGCCGGCTTTTGCCTGTCTTTGTTGGGCTCTGTTCCACGGCGCAGGCCGGCCATTTTGGGAGCAGGTTTGTCTTTATGTCTCCGCATTGTTCGTATGTTGCATGGTGTGCCATGGCGAATTGTATCGAATCCGGCCCGCACCCCAGCGATTGACGGAGTTTTACCTTCTATCGGCGACCGGCGGGGCCCTGGGCGGTTTATTCGTTTCCATACTCGCTCCACTTCTCTTCAAGCACTACTACGAACTTCATTGGAGCCTCGCCTTGCTGGGCTTGTTATTTGTATTCGTCCACAGCTCCGCTGTAATCCGGTCGCTTATAGAAATGCGCGGCAGGTCGTCTCGCACCGGCCGGGGTAATTTCATCTCCAACCCGCAGGTTCTCAGTCTGGGACTTTGTGTTTTGTGGATCGGGTTCCTGGGACTTGTGACGACGCTCTGGCTCCAGGCTCGCCGGCCCAGCCCCGAAATTGTGTATCGCTCCCGGAATTTCTACGGCGTGTTAACCGTTTTCGAACACCGAAAGGAGGAACCCAAGGGGCATCACGTTCTGCTTCAGCACGGTCGCATTACCCACGGTTTTCAATTCGTCGACCCGCAGTTGCGAGAACTTGCCACTACATATTACGGACCTCAAAGCGGCCTTGGTCTCGCGGTCAATTCGTTGCCTCCGGCTCCGCGCCGAATAGGAGTCGTTGGCCTCGGCACGGGCACTCTTGCCGCTTACGCCCGGCAGGGCGATGAGGTCCGGTTCTACGAGATCAATCCCGAAATAATCCGGCTGGCCCGCTCACGTTTCAATTTCTTGAGCAACAGCGCCGGGAATTGCGTTATCCAAGCCGGTGATGCTCGGCTCAGCCTCGAAAAGGAATCATCTCAACAGTTCGATCTCCTGGTGCTCGACGCCTTCAGCAGCGATTCCATCCCGGTTCACCTGCTTACCCGCGAAGCGTTTTCAATCTACTTAAGGCACCTCGCGCCGCAGGGGATCCTGGCGGTGCATATTTCAAATCACTTCCTCAGGCTGGATCCGGTGGTAACCGGGCTGGCGCGCTACTTTGAACTCCACACCGCCTTTATTGACCATGATGCCAAGCCTGAGCAGTGGTGGACTTATTCGTCAACCTGGATGCTGCTGTCTCGTGATCCGTCCCGGCTGGAAAGTCCTTCCATCCTCCGAGCCGCCAGCCCGGCCCCGCCCTTTGTTAAAGCAATGCCGCTGTGGACTGATGATTACAGCAGTCTCTTTCGCATTCTCAGATAAAAACAAACCCCACGGGCTCGTGGACCCGTGGGATCGGCGCAACTGAATCCATCCGTAGCTCGGAACCGATTTTGCCGGGGTGTTGGGTTCCAAGGGCGCGGCCGGTTCGCACCGGCTCGCCAGGATTCAGTCCACGGTGATTTTCCGCGGCTTCACCCGTTCGGACTTCGGCAGCGTGAGCGTCAGGACTCCTTGCTCCATTTTGGCCGAGACTTTGGTCGTGTCTATGGCCGGATCAAGTTCGAAAACCCGGCGGTACGACGCATTGATCGATTCCTGGAACAGGGCTTCGCCAGGCATCTGCTCGGCCTGCCGATTTCCTGTAATGGTTATTTCGGTGCCCTCGAGGGTAATCTCGAGGCCGTCCTTACTCACTCCCGGCATTTCAGCCTCAAGGACGTAGCCGTCCTTGGTTTCAAAGATGTTGACTTCGGGCGACAGGTAAGTCGTCCCCTGTTCCCGATTTCGTTGCTCATGTTGTGCGAGTGCTTTCATGATTCTTCTCCCGTAACGAAATAATTTTCCTATTTTGATTTCTTGGTTAACTCACCGTCACATCAATGTGCCGAGGCTTGGCTTCTTCAGCTTTCGGCAGGGTTACAGTCAGGACGCCGTCTTTGTACTGCGCTTTGATCTTATTGACAGAGACAGGCGTTGGCAGAGTAATCGTCCGTTGGAACCGACCAAAGAACCGCTCCGCACGATATACCTCGGCTTCCTTCAACGATTCGTCCGCTTTGCGTTCCCCGGAGATGCTCAGGCTCCCGTTGTGCAGCGAAATATCGATGTCCTCTTTCCGCATTCCGGCCAATTCAGCTCGCACATACAGGTTGTCCTTGTCCTCGTAAACGTCGAACGCAGGATTCCACCCGCTCAGCAATTGAGAGGACCGCGCCAATTCGGCCAGGGGCGCCTCAAACAATCGATCAATTTCTTCTCGCAGATTTGTAAGCCGCCCGAATCCGGTCCAGGCGGAAAATTCCGGTCGTTGCCATCTAGCTAAACTGTTCATATTTATTTGTCCTTTCGTTTTTAAATTCAATCCGCAACAAGAAATAGCTTTGGGCGTGCCAATCGGTGTTATTGTTTCATAAAGCGCATATCCATAGATAATTACACACTGCAAAAAGGCAGTGAAGAATTCCAAAGTAGGGACAAAATGTCGCAGTTAAGCAGGTTGGGTGTGCGGCCTTAAGAGACAAAATGTCTCGGTTGCAAAGCCTGAGTAGACTCCGGATTTAAACCTTGGGATCGCTGAACGAATTTAGCCTAATCGAAGGCGTGGCCGGCAGAACATAGTACGTCACGAACCTTGTGCCGGACCAGTTCCTTTACTCGGGCCCGCGCTGGGACAAGGTATTTGCGTGGATCGAACTCCTTCGGGTTTTCAGCGAGGGCTTTCCTGATCCCGGCGGTCATGGCAAGGCGCAGGTCGGTATCGATATTCACTTTCGTGCAACCGATTCTTCGGGCCACTTCGATGTCGGCTTCAGGCACTCCTGCAGTATCGGTGCCCAGCTTGCCTCCATACTTGTTGATTTCCTCGACGAAATTCGCAGGCACACTCGACGCTCCATGAAGAACGAGCGGGTAGTCTCCGAGGTTTGCATCCATCAGGGCTTTTTTGATGGCCTTCAGGCGATCCAGATCCAGATGTTGTTCACCTTTGAACTTATATGCGCCGTGGGAGTTACCGATTGCAACCGCCAACGAATCCACCCCCGAGAGCCGGACAAATTCGACGGCTTGTTCCGGATTGGTGTAATGACCGTGCTGCGAGAAATTACCGCCCTGTTCGCCTTCGTCGAATTGCGCGCCGACAAGGTGTCCGAGCTCGCCTTCAACGACGCAGTTGTGTTTGTGGGCATAATCGACCACGCGCTTGCAAATCTCGACGTTCTTTTCGAAAGGCTCGTGGCTGGCATCGATCATGACGCTGGTGAAACCCTCGTCGATGCAATCTTTGCAGAGTTCAAATGTGTCCCCGTGATCCAGGTGAACGGCAATGGGAATAGTCGAGAGGCTGACGGCCGCTTCAATGAGTTTTTTGAGGTAAACCGGGTTGGCATAGGTCCGGGCGCCGCGGGAAATCTGGAGCATGACCGGAGCTTTCTCCTCTTCGCAGGCCTCAACGATGGCCTGAAGCAGCTCCATATTGTTGACGTTGAAGGCACCGAGGGCGTATTTCCCTTTCAAAGCCTTCGCGAAGAGATCTTTGGTATGTGTCAGTGGCATAGGTTTCGCAGCGACTAAATAAGTCGGTTCAGGATTGGCCGCATTTAAAAGGCGGACGGGGGCGCATAATAAGCAGAAAAAATGGCGAAGAAAGGCAAAAAGAAGATGACAAAAAGCTGCCCGGCAGGCGGCTCGCTGGTGATCAGTCGTTCTCTATTATCGAGCGGCTGGCCTACGTTTCTTTTTCTTCCCCGGACAATTTCCGGTACAGCGTCGCGAGGCTCACCCCAAGCAGGACCGCAGCTTTTTCTTTATCTCCACCGCACTGTTGAAGCGCGCGGTTCAGGTAACTCTGCTCCTGCTCGCGCAAAAAGGTTTTTAACGGCAAAATTTCTTCCGGTGGAGGAGGTTCGCCCGGCGTTTGTGAAGTTTCGTTGCGAAGCGGGTAGAGCGCGGAATCAGGGACCGTGGGAAGAGCGACACCCGACGCCGGTTCCTTGCTTGTGCCCGTGAAGTTGACCGCCTCAAGAATGCTCGGCGGCAGATCGGTTGACTGGATCACCTCGCCTTCGCAGAGGGTCGCCGCCCTTTCAACAGCGTTTTCGAGTTCCCGAACATTTCCGGGCCAGTTATAGGTGCACATGATTTCCATCGCCTCGCGGGTCATTTGGAAGGATTGCCCCGTGCGCGAATTGGATTTGTCTTTGAGGAAATGAGCCACCAGCAGCGGGATATCGTCTCGACGCTCACGCAGGCTCGGCAACTGGATAGCGATAACGTTCAACCGGTAATACAGGTCCTCGCGGAACGTGCCCTCCTTGATTTTCTTCTCGAGCGGTTCGTTGCACGCTGCCAGCACGCGCACATTCACATAGACCGGAAGGTTTTCTCCCACGCGCCGAACCTCGCGTTCCTGTAGTACTCTCAAAAGCCGGCTCTGCAGCAACGGCGACATCGACCCGACTTCATCCAGGAAGATAGTCCCGCCATCGGCTTCCTGGAACAACCCTTTCTTGTCGGTGATGGCCCCAGTGAAAGAGCCACGTCGATGCCCGAACAATTCGGATTCGAGCAGGTTCTCCGGCAAAGCGCTGCAGTTGATCGGAACGAATGGAGCAAACTGGCGCCGGCTGTTAAAATGCAGCGCCCGGGCCACCAACTCTTTGCCCGTCCCGCTTTCGCCCAGGATCAGAATCGTGCTGTCCGTGTCGGCCACGCGCTCGATCATTTTGAAAACCTGCTGCATTCTCGGGGCGCTGCCGATGATCTGGCTGAACTGGTATTTTTTCTTGAGCTGTTTGCGCAGGTAAACAGTCTCGGTAATCGCCGCGTTATAGGACAGGGCCCGCTGTACGCAGAGCTTGAACTCGTCGACTTTGAACGGCTTTTGCAGGTAATCAAATGCTCCCTGCTTCATGGCTTCCTTAGCCGTATCCACCGAGCCAAAACCGGTGATGACAATTACCACCGCCGGCGGGGTTAACTCTCGAGCTTTCTTGAGGATCTCCATCCCATGCGGGTTGGCTTTATCGAGGTAGAGATCCGTTATCACCAACTCCGGCGAATGAGTCGTCAGCGCCGTCGATGCAGCCTGCGTATTGGTGAACGGAAATACCTCGTGCCCTTCCTGACGGAGCATGTCTGCGACCATCTGGACCATGGTCAATTCGTCATCCACCAGGAGAATCTTTGCCATTGATGCCGAGCCTAAATCAAACCCGGGCTTTTGGCAACAAAAGCGGCCATTGTGGCCGTGGTGCCTTTGGATCGGGTAACACTACTTTTGGCACAATGCCTCACCCCCTTCGGGTAACAGTTACTTTTGACGCACGCGTCCCGGGCTTGAGGCTTGCTCACCATAATGGGCTCGGGTTGTGTCCTGCGGAGACAGACCGTGTGCCAACGATCAGTCCTTGTCGGTAAACCGATACCCGATGCCGGGTTCCGTTTTGAGGAAAGTCGATCGCGACGACTGCGGTTCGAGTTTCTGACGCAAATGCGCAATATGGACTCGGAGGTAGTCGGTGTGCTCGGTCGAATTTGGGCCCCAGACTTCCTTGAGGATTTGCTGGTGCGTTAACACGCGGCCCGGGTACCTGACAAAAAGGCTCAGCAACGAATACTCGATGGGAGTCAGCTTGATTTCCGTACCGTTCACTTTGACCACGCGCGCTGTTAAATCGACCTCCAGCCCTCCTGATTTAAAAATATGGGATCCCAATGAAGGCTGCTTGTGCCGTTGCGCCACACGCAACCTGGCGAGCAATTCGCCCGTCCGGAACGGCTTGGTAACGTAGTCGTTTGCCCCGTTGTCCAGGGCTGCGATCATTTCCTCCTCGCGTTCCCTGACCGAAAGAACCACGACCGGGATATTGCTCCATTGCCGCAAGCGTTTAAGCACACTTGCGCCGTCCATGTCCGGCAATCCCAGGTCCAGGATGATGACGTCGGGAGGCCGTTGCGCGGCTTCATAGATTCCCTCCTCCCCCGTCGAAGCTTCGACGACTTTGTAATCGTTTGCTTCGAGGCAGGTGTGAAGAAGTCGACGAATCTGTTGTTCGTCATCAATAATCAACGCGGTGGGTTTAAGCCCGCGAGAGTCGCTCATATCTGTTATCGGACTGTCTTCTGAATTGACCTGGCGAGGGCAGGTGAATGATGAATACAGAGCCGCCCTCCGGCCGGTTCTGTGCGCTCACATGGCCGCCATGAGCTTCCACCAACCCTTTGACTATCGCCAGGCCCAGACCTGTGCCGCCGGCCGGGGCTGCGGGGGCACGATAGAATTTCTCGAAGATCTGGGAAAGAGCATGCGCGGGGAGCCCGGGACCGTTATCCGCAACTTTCATTACGAAAGTGTCCGCTTCCATGGCCGCGCTTAGATGGACCGTTGTGCCCGCCGGCGTGTGAATCGACGCGTTTAAAAGAAGGTTCGTCAGGACTTGCTGCATTAAGACAAAGTCCATTCGGATTAACGGCAATCCAGGACTGATTTCGACAGCCACCCTGTGACGGCTCAAATCCCCCTCGATTTCGTCGAGCGTTACCTGGACCAGGTCCTCGAAGTCGCACCAGTCGAGTTTTGGCTTCATGTGCCCGCTTTCCAGGCGCGACATATTCAGTAAATTGCCCACCAGCCGATTCAGTCGTTGTGACGCTTCCTGGATTTCGCCCACCATTTCCTGTCGAAAATGGCGCGCCGAATCGTCCCTTTGTTCGGAGAGGCTGCTGGCCGCGCTCATAATGGCCGCCAGGGGCGTTCGGATTTCATGCGACACCGAGTTCAACAGGATTTTGCTCAAGCGCTCGGATTCGGCCACCAGCTTGGCGTGATGTTCTGCGTCTCTCAAGCGTTCGCGATCCAAAGCCAAGGCGATTTGACGCACAAACCCGTCCAGCAGATCGCGCTCGTCTGTGGTTAAAGGCGCGCCCTCGTTGAGTCTGAGACTCAAGACGCCCAACACGCGTTCTCCTGCCAGCAGCGGCACATGAAGCCCTTCAGCCGACGCGCAAGTGTTTGTTCCCCGACCGGCGGGTTGCCGATTGGCCGCGGCCCAAAGCGCGACTTTCTGTTCCTGTTCCGAAGGAAACCAGGTGCTGCCAGGGTAGGGGCTGAGATCTTCGAGCCCGTTTTCCTTGAGGGCGATATGGACCTCCGAATGAGTGACTTTGTTCACCTCTTCGATGCTGATAGCCAGGAGATCGGCAATGTGAGACGCCTGGGTCAAGGCCCTGGTTAAAAGATACAGCCCGGTTGCGTGCCGCTCCCGCCGTCGCTCGGAGGCTTCCTTGCTGCGCAACCTTGAGGTCAGGTTCCCAATCACCATTGCGACCACAAAGTACGTCAAGGTCAGCAACAGGTCCGCCAGGCTCTCCACACGAAACGAAAAAACGGGTGGAGTATACAAGTAATCCCAACTCAGGGTGGACAGAATTGCCGCCACGATCGTAGGGCCCTGCCGGACAAAGGTGCCCAGCACGACGACGCCGAGCAGATAAATCATCCCCAGCGGTTGATGGCCGAGCCATCTTTGGAGTGGCCAGTTTAGAATGCTGATCGCCGCGATAGACGCCACGCTGATGGCGTATTCCCTCATGAGCGACCGGTCCACGTTGATCGCAAAACGATGTCGCAGGGCGTGCGAATCGCGTTCCGCTCTGACGGCGTGCACATCGATGTCGCCGCTATCGCGTACCAGCCGGCTCATAAGCGAGCCGCCCCGCAGGAAATCAAAGGCGCGCCACCCGGTCGGTTTTCCGAGGACAATCTGATTCACTTCCTGTTCGCGGGCCACGCGCAGCAAGCCACGGGAGACATCATCGTCGGTTGTGGTTATCACCTGCGCGCCCAATTCCTTGGCCAGCATGAGGTGGCGGCTCAGATTCAGTTGTTCTTCCCGGCCGAGGGGTTTTCTGGGTTCAACATGGACCGCGACCCACGTGGCATGCAGTTCGCCCGCCAGCCGCCGGGTCCAGCGCACCAGGGCCGCCGATGCAGCGCCGGGTCCCACCGCGACCATCAGCCGCGGCCCGGATTTCCATGGCTCACCTTTGTGCCCGTTCTGCCGCGACGCCCGAACATCCCGGCTGATGTGCTCGGCGACAAAACGCAACGCAAGCTCCCGCAGCGCCGAAAGGCTTCCCGGGTGAAAGATTTGTTTTTGTGCGGCCCACGCCGCTTCCCGCGCGTAAGCGTCGTCAGACGCCAGCCGCGCGCTCAAGTCTTCCGGCGAGATATCCACCAGTTCGAACTCCGCTCCCTCGAGGATGGTGTCGGGAACCGTCTCCGCCGGGGTGGTTCCGGTAATTTGCCGAACGGCTTCGGACCGGCTCTCCACGTTTTCGACATTGAGCGCGGTGTAGACGTCGATTTGCGCTTCGAGCAACTCGAGCACGTCCTGGTAGCGCTTCGCATGGCGCAACCCAGGGGGATTGCTATGGCCGAGGTCGTCCACGATGACCAACCGCGGACGACGAGCAAGCACCCCATCCAAATCCATCTCCGTCCATACCCGACCTCTGGACAGGATATTGAGCGGCGGAACGACCGGGATTCCTTCCGCAAGCGAAGAGGTGTGTTGCGACCCGCGAGTGGATAAGCAGCCTATAACCACGTCGCGTCCCGCTGCCTGTTCGCGACGGGCCGCCTGGAGCATCGCCGCGGTTTTTCCAACCCCGGAGGTCATTCCAAAAAAGACGCGCAGCCGGCCTCGTCTTTTTGGGGCGTCCCTCCGGTTCAACAGTATCGGCAGCGGTTCGGTTTTCAGCCCGTTGTTATTCATCGGTCCAGTCCGGCGCCTCAGGACGCGTGGGCCAGCGCGGCTTCATACGCCGCCGGCGCCAGGGAAATGTAGTTTTCGCGCAAGCCGAGAACCTTTATGCGGCTTCGTAAGGTAGAGCGGGTAATGCCCAGAAGAGCGGCCGCCCGCGATTGGTTTCCGTGTTCCTCTTCCAATGCCCGGGCGATTAACTCCTTCTGAACCGTCGCGAGGATCCCCACTCCCGCGCATTTTTTAGCCCAAACAAAAAGATTCCGGGCCAGATCCGCTGTGCCTGGGGCCTCCATGGGCGGCGCAACCGGCGACTCGACCGCTGCCAGGATCGGACGCGGTGAACGGCCGATCTCTGTTGGGAAGTCACTTGCCAGGATCGTTTCTCCTTTGCTCAAGACAACCGCGCGCTCAATTAGATTTTCCAACTCTCGAACGTTGCCCGGCCAGCTGTATCGGCAAAGAATGTTCATCGCCTCGGTCGCAATGACTTTGGCGGGCATGCTTTTCTCGATACAGAGCTTGTTCAAAAAATGGTTGACCAGTTGAGGAATATCGTCGCGTCGGTCCCGCAATGGCGGCATGTGCAGCCGCACGACGTTTAACCTGTAAAACAGGTCTCGACGAAACTGGCCCGCGGCAACTGCGACCTCGAGGTCCTTGTTTGTCGCCGCGAGAATCCGAACATCCGAGTGGAGCGTCCTGTTGCTGCCCACCCGTTCAAAGGTCCCCGACTGAATCACCCGAAGGACCTTGGTCTGGGTTGCCATGGTCATGTCCCCGATCTCATCGAGGAACAGGGTCCCACCGGCGCAATGCTCGAACTTTCCGATACGGCGCGACGCTGCCCCCGTAAAAGCGCCTTGTTCGTGCCCGAACAACTCGCTCTCGAGCAAGTGTTCGGGGATGGCCGCGCAATTGACGGTCAGGAATGGCTTATTGGCGCGACGGCTGTTTTCGAATACGGCGCGCGCGGTAAGCTCTTTGCCGGTGCCGCTTTCTCCGGTGATGAGAACAGTGGCGTCCGAAGCGGCCACCCGCCCAATCAATTTGAAAACCGCCTGCATGGCTTCGGTTGTGCCCACCAGTGGGTGTGCCGGGGTGATCCCACTGGAGCCCTTTCCGTGCACCGCTGCCCGGCTCATTTCCACCGAAGCCGCTAAAGCCTTCTCGAGCGCCGCTTTCAATTTCGACAGCTCAAATGGTTTCGCAACAAAGTCGTACGCGCCGATTTTCATCGCCTCGATCGCGATTTCACCCGTGCATGACTCACTCATGAGGATGACAGGCACACGTGAGTCCATTTGGCGAATCCGGCGGCAACTTTCGATCCCGTTGAGCCCCTTGAGCCGCGCTTCCATTAGGACCAGGTCAGGCCGGCTTTGGGGTATGAGCTTCAAAGCCTCTTCGCCCGACCGGGCGCTGAGCAACTGGAACCCCGACTCACTCGCTATTTCCTCGAGGGAATAGCCGGCGCCTGGTTCGTCATCCACCAACAGCAACTTCTTTGACATCACAAACGGATTTGGTCCGCAGAGGTTCCAGCCAGCTTTAAGCGAGCGAAAACCTTTCGCCTAATTAAAACCGGGACCGAAGGTGATAAGAATTTATCAAAAACATCCGAACTTGTTCGCGTTGGCCCTTTTACCGAGCCGATTTTACCGGCGCGATTTCGATTTGGCGTTGGATCGCGTGATCGCGCATTTGCTCGCGCAATTTGGGTGAAGCGGCAATTCCGTCGTCACTTGCGCGGGTCGTGCTGGCCGTGGTGGTTGCCGTTGAATTCATCACCGCCAACATGGCTTTGCGTTCCTCGATTTTGGCCCGCCCTTTCGGCGATGTTGCGATGCCGTCGGAAGCGAAGCTGGTTGTGAGTTGCGGGTCGTGCGAAGCCGTCTGATAGACCACCGGCCGCTCGCTCAGCCTTTGGCGGACCTTGGGCGAGGCGGTAATCCCATCATCGCCGGACGGCCGGTATTGCGCCGAGGCCCCGAGGCTGACCAGGCATGCCGTCCCGGCGAGAAGGATTGAGAACAAGTGTTGATTATGTTTTATCATTGTTGAATTGTGTATGTTAATTGTTAGCTGCTTGCCATTCCTTTTACCCCCGCGCCCTGACGCCGCATAGTTAAGATGAATACTGAGGAGGTTAAGATGTCATAAAGGTCCGCTGTACGACATTTCCCTAAACAACAATTAGGCGGGCACCGATTTACAACTTCCTGGGCCAAGGGTAAGCTTTCGGCATTGATGAATGGCAGGCTGAGCGGCGGCGGCCAGTTATGTGGAACGCCCCGTCAGCAGAACCGCAAAACAGCACCATCAAAAACCTGCGAAACCTTATGAAAAGCTATTCAAAATTCATCCTGTCGAGCCTGGTTGTCGCCTCCGTGACTGGACTTGTTTGCCCGCTTTCCTCCAGCGCCAACAGCGCCCAGATCAAAGTAACCCATTCCGCCCACCCGTTTGTCACCAGGACCTCAAAGAACTTCCAGGTAGCCGTCCTCGCAAACGCCCCTAAGGTTGTCCGTCCCGTCAAACCGGCGAGTCCGGTGTTTGTCAGGCGTTAGTGTTTCGACCGTAGCCGAGGGTGCAAGCCGCACCAAGCGCGGTTTGTGACGTTTGCTTGGCCAGCTTGCTCCCTCAGGCGTTGTCTAATTTTGAACTCTGGATGGTCTCGATTGATCTGAGTGGCAAAATGCGCGCACCCCGGTTCTTCGCGATCACCCCTCCGTCAAAAAAATTTTCAAAATTTTGATATAATGCCGGCTTTCTTTGAGCGCCCCTGCTGCCTTTTTAACGCGGCAGAAATCTTTTGACATTTCCCGCTCCCGGGTTTCCGATCCTTAAGAGTGCTCCCCTTCTCGATATCCTGAATGTGCCTTGGCTTGGTGGCTCCAGGCGCTGCCGGTTTGGACGGATTCCTCTCCCTCAAAGCTCGACCGGCTGCCAACCTCTTTTCATCCTCAAAGACTCGCTCGCCTCGTTTGCTGAAAGGCCTGGTTTGCGACACCGGCCCGCGAGACCCATGATTTTTGGGGTCCGCTCGTCCATTTCATTCGGATTTTCAAAGGAGGTTTGAAACCTCGCAACCGAAAGTTTTGGCTGTCAAAAGACTTTCGACGGTTCGCTCACGGTTTGGCGGAATCGCCGACCCGGAAAAGCGAATCCGATTGGGGGAGTGCCCGCATCCGTGGGCTGACTGGCGGTGAAGCTGCTTTCGGCCTGCTCAGCAAATCCTGAACGGCATTTCGCGGGTGCGAAACAGCGCGGCAGGGCGAGCACACAGACGAGCTCAATAAACAGAACATCATCAGCGCGGCTGCATCAGCCGCCAGCGCAAATATCTGAACAACTCCAACCAAAAAAGACAAGGAACAGTGGAAATGAAGAGGAACCGCAACAAGCGTGGCAATAAACTTGAACTGGATCGATGGACGATCGCCCTGGCAACGGCCGGCCTGGTTAGCCTGTCGACCGTGGCCTGGGCTGACGACGGCACCAACGCGCCCCCCGCCGGCACCAACGCGCCGCCGGCGCAGCCCTACGGCAAAAAAGCCAAAGAGGGATTCCTAAAACGGCTTAACGAGGCCTACGGAGAGCAATTTGCCACTCCGGCCTATTCGCCGCCTGACACGAATGCGCCCCCTGCTCCCGTTCGCCGAATTGGGCCGCCGCCCTTTGATTCACCGCCCTTTCCGACGGGAGATTGGCAATTGGGTGGAGGTCCGAATGTCATTGGCGATCCCGGCGCCCTTCGGGACAGCCCCTGGCCGCTCATGCAAGCCATCTATGATGGGCCCCACGGCGAGTGGTGGTACAACAGCCGCATTCAGTTGTATGGCTGGGTTACCGTATCCGGCAATCTCAGCACTTCGCGAAATACGGGACCAAGCCAGGTTGCCAACTTCCCCACCGTTTATGACGAGCGGCCGAACCGCGTCGAAAACGAACAGGACGTTTTGTACATAGAGCGAATGGCCGATCAAAACCAAATGGACCATATCGACTGGGGGTTCCGGGCGGCGTTATTGTATGGCCTGGACTACCGGTTCATGGCCTCCAAAGGGTATATCAATGATCACAACCTGTTTTACGCAAATAAATTCAACGGCTTTGATACGCCGATGCTTTACGCAAATCTCTACGTTCCGGACGTTGCGCAAGGCATGAGCATCATCGTGGGGCGCATCATTTCAATGCCTGATATTGAGCAGCAGCTCGCGCCAAACAACCTGATGATGAGTCATTCGCTGGTTTACAGCTTCGATAATTATACCATGTGGGGGATATGGACGAGCACCAAGCTGAATAAGAATTGGGTGCTTCAGCTGGGTCTTGCCGACGGCGTGGACATCGCCCCATTTGGACCCGGGGATCCAGGCAGGCAACCAACCGGCTCAATTAATTTGCAATATATCAGTTCCGGCGGGCACGACTCGTTCTACGTCGGGATGAACTCATTCAACAACGGCGATTTCGGGTTCAACAACCTCCAGGAATGCATCGAGAGTTACACCCATAAATTTAACGATACATGGTGGACGACTTTCGAAGGGCAATACATGTATACCCGGAATGCCGTAACGGCTCCGACCACACGCGTTCCGTACGTCGACGCGTTTTACCCGACCAAAGCCGGGTATGTTTGGACTGCGGGCTTGCTCAATTACACGATGTGCCGAATCGCGCCTAACGCCTTTCTGACAATCCGCAACGAATTCTGGGATGACCCCGATGGTTATCGTTCCGGATATTCATCGTCCTATTATGAAGGCTCAGTAGGTATCAACTGGTGGCCAACCAAGCTGATTTGCGTCCGGCCTGAAATACGTTTCGACCACTCGTTCCGCGCGCACGGACTGGCTAGTACCAGCGCCGCCTTCAACACAACAGGCGCTCCCGTCATGGCCAATGGCGCCTATGATAATGGCACCCGCCAGAACCAGGCGATCTTGGGACTCGACATTACTTATCACTTCTAGCCGCGACACTGCGCCCGGTCAGGAATACGTTCCTCCTTCCTGGCCGGGTACTCCGCCCGTTGCCGAGTGGCGGCAGGCGCTGGTGGAATTTTGCCAGATCGTACGTTGCCGGCCAGTCGACCGAGAAATATCAGCCAGCCGTCCACGTAACTCCTTGCAACCGCGCTTGGCACACGAGTTGCCCAATCTGCCTCGCTGATGAGCCGCTTACTCGTCCTGATATTCTCTGCTTTGGCGTTGACCCCTGCGCTCGGGCTCGACGCCGGTCTGCAGGCTGAATTCCCGTTTGATTTCTCGAATGGTTTGATTTGGGTCCACGTTCAAACACCTCTCTCCGCACGGTCGTTGGAGTTCGTCTTGGACTCAGGGGCCGGCGTCAGTGTGCTGGACCTGCGCGTGTCAAAAGAGCTGCGGCTCAAGCGTGGGAAACGCGTCACGGTTGAGGGAGTGTCGGGCACCACCAGTGGTTTCTGGCCGCAGCATATGGCCGCCACCGTGGGGAGCGTCGACGTCGGCGGCGACTTTCTCGCCATGGATTTATCGCAACTCCACCAGACCGGTGGCCTCAACGTCGACGGATTGATTGGCGCGGAATTTTTTCGACATCACATCGTGCGGATTGATTTTTCGAAAAGGAAAGTGCGGTTGCTCAACCAGGTGGATCTCGCGGCTGATTGCCAATGCTTTGCCCTTGAGACCGCCCATTCCGCGCTGCGCATCAAAGCGCGTGTCAATGCGGGTTGCTATCAATGGTTTCGCCTGGATACCGGCTGTGCCGGCTCGCTTCAATGGACAACCCCGGATGCCTTGCCCAAGATTTCCTCGGCTGAAATGGCGGTCGCCTTTGCCGCGGTTTCCATCCCCACTTCTCAATGCCGGTTACGCCTTGGCAATCTCGAATTTCTGGTCCTGACAGGACTGCATTCCAAACCCATCTTCGAAGGAGAATCTGGTTTGATTGGGAATGGGGTTTTCAGCCGTTTCCCCTCAGTCACATTTGACGTTGAAGGGCGGCGCTGGATATTGGAGAATCCCGCTCGAGAGTAGACGGCCTTTTTTGAGCGCACCTTGCCTGGTGAATTCTTCGGACATCGTCTGTACGCCCCTATCTTCCTGGTCAACCGCATCGCGGCCAACCTAAGTAGTTGCTCCTTCTACGCGGCTTCGCGCGCTTCGGGAACGGCTTCGCACGCTGTTTGTTTCGACGGCTTGACAATTCTGCCCGCCAGGTTCTTGAGAGCGTCCTTCAACGATATAACCCAACGAGGCGAGCCTTTGCGGGTCTGAAGCCGGTCGCACAAGCCGGTAATTGGAACCTGGGTCGGGTTGTCCAGAGCAGCTTTGAATTCGCTCGCGGATTGGAACCGGCATTGAGGGTTGCGCTGCAAAGCGCGTAAGACGATTTCCTCAGCTTCCGTGGACAGTTTTGGATTGAGCCGCCGCGGTGCTTGCGGGTCCGCCGACACTCGGGCGAGCGTGGC
>DATGLT010000011.1:0-3870 GCA_035294005.1 Verrucomicrobiia bacterium | reverse complement strand
GGCCGAGCCAACGGTCCCAGGGCACCCGCAAGCCGATCCAGCGACAGCATGTTCGGGTAATTTGGATACCCGGCAAACGCTTCGTCGCCGCCTTCGCCGGACAACAGCACTTTGACGTGTTTGCGCGCAAATTTGGTGACGTAATACAAGGCAACCGCCGGGGGTTCGCAAACCGGCTCTTCCATGTGCCAAACGTAGGAAGGCAAAAAATCCCAGAAGTCGGCCTCGGAAATTGTCGTCTCGAAGTGTTCGGAATGGAATCTTTCGGCCGCCAGGCGCGCGTAGGGCCGTTCATCGACAACTTGGTCGCCGTCGAATCCTACCGTGAAGGTTTTTACCTTCTTCTCGGTTCCCTGGACAGCGAAGTTGAGCATGGCGGATGAATCCACCCCGCCGCTCAGAAGGACGCCCACCGGCACGTCGGCGATCATGTGATCGCGAACCGTGGAGGCGAGAAGCGCATGCAACTCTTCCACAGCAGCCTCATAAGGCATGTCCCAGCGATCCCGAGTAAAGCGCAGGTCCCAATATTGGCGCCGCACCATTTTGCCATGTTCGATCGAAAGCCAATGCCCAGGCAGCAGTTTGAGAACTCCCTTAAGCAGCGTCTCCTCCCCTGGAACATAGTTGAAGGAGAGAAATCGGCGCACGGCCGGCAGGTGTACTTCGCGCTTCACCTGGGGATCCGCGATGATGGATTTTAACTCGGATGCAAAATAAAAGGCCTGCGGGGTCTGGCAATAGTAGAGCGGCTTGATTCCAACACGGTCCCTCGCCACGAAAAGGCGGCGGCGTTTGGAATCCCAAATGGCAAAAGCAAACATTCCGCGAAGCCGCGTGACGCACTCTTCTCCAAACTCCTCGTACAGGTGAATAATGACTTCGGTGTCGCTTCGTGAACGGAAAATATGGCCCTTGGCGACCAAAAGCTCGCGCAGTTCCTGAAAGTTGTAGATCTCACCGTTGAACACGATCCAGATCGTCTTATCTTCATTGGTCATCGGCTGGTCACCGGTGCTGAGATCGATAATGGATAACCGGCAGTGGCCGAGACCGATATTGGCATCGAGGTAAACGCCGTTTCCGTCCGGCCCGCGATGGTTTATGGGCCGTAGCATGTCCTCAATGGCCGACCGCTCAACGCGTCCGGCAGGATCAAGGACTAATTTACCAGCGATACCGCACATACAAATGGGGGGTCTAGTGGGCTGCCAGGCGATCGAATCCGAGGCTCCAGCGAAGGATGGCGAACCATTTCTGGAGCGACCCGGTTCCGTGTTTCACAATCCGATTGCCAGCGAGGAGGAGCGGGAGAATAAGGAACAAACGCAGACCGGAATTGGCCGCCATGGCGACGCGATAGCCGAGGGCGCTGGCCAGACCACGGTGCAAGCGAAGAAACCGGAAAACCGACTCGCGCATCATGACATTGGAAAAATCGCTTTTGGCTTTTCGGGTGCTGGTGCCGCCGTGGTGAAGCATGCTTGTCTCAGGCAGGTAATAGACCTCGTACCCGGCCCGCTTCACCTTGAAGCAAAGATCCAGGTCCTCGCCATACATGAAGTAGGACTGGGTAAATCCTTGAATTTGCCGAAAGACGCTGCTTTTGATCATCACCCCCGCCCCCGACACAGCCTCGACAGGTTGCGGGCGCGGATCGTCTGACAAAAAAACGGACGTGCCCCACAACCTGGAGCGCGGGAAGCGGCTTCGGAGAAAATCGGAATCCAGGAATTGATTCAACACGCTGGGGAACGACTGAACGCAACTGGTTTGCAGCGTTTTGTCCGAATTCAGCAGCTTGCATCCCACCGCACCGGCGCCAGGGATCGAGTCCAAGCGCGAGACGAGGGTGCTGACGGAGTCCTCGAGCAATTCAGTGTCAGGATTGAGGAACCAGAGATTCCGGCCAGTGGCGCGGGAGGCGCCCAGGTTGTTGCCCCGGGCAAAGCCGAGATTCTCAGCGCTCTGCACGAAGATGGCCGACGGAAACTCCTTGGCAAGCATCTCCCCGCAACCATCATGCGAAGCGTTGTCCACGACGATCGTTTCCATGGAAAGCTTGGATGAAACCGACTGGAATGAACGCAGGCACTTTCGCAGATACTCCTTCGAGTTCCAGTTGATGATGATGATGGAAACGTCCATGCGTGACCGTGTGAAATCTGAGCAACCGAAACCGCCGCGTTAGCTCCACAGACTCGGCTTATGCAGTAAGCGTTTCATCTGCTCGCGCCGGACGTAGCGAGCCACCTCGGGATCGGCGTGAGGAATTCGCTTTAGATAGCCGGAAAAGAATCCCCAGCCAAGCGCTACCGGCGTCCGAAGCGAACGGCCAGCAACGGCTCGCTTAACGCACTTGCACAGCATGAACGCCGGATGGTAGCCGGTGATGTAATTGGCCAAACCGTTCTTCACCCAGTTTTTCCAATTGCCATCCGCCCCGCCGGCAATCCGGTAATGATGAAGTTCGAGATCTTTCAGAGTGCGCGTGCTCCAACCGAGCATGTTGGCCTTCATTTCGTCCAGGGTGTCCCAGCCTGGCGCCTTGATCAGCCCACCGATCGCTTCCCAGCAGGCCCGGCGGTAAATCTTGGTCGCTCCACGCACATGAAAAAGAGGGTCGACATTGGATTCTTCGACAAGTTTTCCATTAAACAGGTTGCAGATCGTGCCACCCGCAATGCCAAGCTTTGGGTCGGCCTCGAAATGGGCGATGACTCGGGCGAAATACGATGGGTCGAACGACAGGTCCGCGTCCAATTTTACAAGGTAATCCCAGGGGTCGGTGCCGTTGGCTGCGTAGCCGTCGTAAAATGCCTCAATGACACCACCACCAGCTTTCCGGAAGCCGCGGTCCGGCCGGTGCACGCCCCGGATCCAGGGGAACCGTTTGGCCGCGGCATCGATGAGTTGAGCCGTATTGTCGGTCGAACCGTCGTTGACGATAATCCACTTTCGAGGAAGGATCTCTTGCGCCGCAACCGACGCAATCGTCGCCTCCAGATGATCGCCCTCGTTGCGAGCAGGAGTGATGATTAGGTAATCGGCCGAGCCCATGCGCCAGGAAGCTTAGTTCAACCTCGCGCTGACCTCTGTGCTGGCTTCCAGCGAGGGTTGGCGAAGCATTCGGCCACGGGCTTTGATCCGTTTCACCAGCGTTTGTGGCGCGGCGAGCCAATCGTACGCGCCTTCTAGCTTGGCTCGGAACAGCGATAGATCGTCGAGTGAGTTCACCGGCAGGCGATTCATGCGGTACGGGTCGTCCCCAATGTTCAGCCGGCCCACTTGAGTCGTGGCGCAGCACAGGTAACCCGCCGATCGGAGCTCGTCGGTAAACCTGGCGACGAACTGGCGGTTCATTTGAGGGTAGGCGAACGGGTAGGCAAAGGTTCTTACGGCTTCGCCGAGCCGCTGTTCAATTTCAGCCTTTGAATCTGAAATCTCCGACCGGATCTCCGGCCAGGCCAGCTCAACGAGTTTCGGGTGCGAAACGGTGTGCGAGCCGAAGTGCATCCCGGATTTGCGCATTTCACGCACTTCATCCCAGGTTAGGCACTCGCGCCCGAACGCTGAAGTGGAGGCCCGCGGTGCGAACGGCCGGCGGCTTTCACCGATGAAAGCGGTGGGCAGGAACATCGTGGCCGTGAACCCGTGCTCTTGGAGCGCTGGGAACGCCTCAGTGTAAAAATTACGGAAACCATCATCGAAGGTAATGGCGACAGAACGGACGGGATGGCGGGGTGCGGAGTGGGGAGCGCGCAGTTCTGATGCCAGGGCCTGGAGGGAGAGGGTTCGGTAGCCGTTTTCGGCCAGGAATTTAACGTGCTGCCGGAAGACCGCCGGGCTGGTGTTGGTTTTGTAATAAGG
>DATGLT010000010.1:0-5325 GCA_035294005.1 Verrucomicrobiia bacterium | reverse complement strand
GGTCCTCGCTGACGCAATATTCATCAAGCTCGTATCTTCACTGGCCTTTGTTCAGGGCGGTGGGTTTCTCGGCGTGACTTGGCGGCGAGCTTTGGTTGCCTCGCTGCTGGGCAACACAGCCTCCTTTTTCATTGGTGTGCTCGCCAGCGGAGCGCCTTGGATTGACCACAGCCCAGGGCTTGGAGGTGTCGAGTGACGCCCAACGAGGTCACTCGACGCCGCGAGGCCCCCGGTTTGCATATCGGGGGTCAGTGGCGCGGCGCGAGTGAGTTTTTTCGTTCTGTATTGACCGCTCTCGCTCTTTTGGACACGTTGACGCAGTGAAGGTTCGTGAGGTTCTTCGGAGGCTCCAACAAGAGGGATGGGAGCTGCGGCGTACGAAAGGCAGCCATCGGCAATTTTTCACCCGGCCTTCCCAGAACGACGAGTTACCGTGTCGGGTCAGCCTCATTTGGATATTCCCAAAGGGACGTTGAATAGTATATTTAAGCAGGCTGGCTGGAAATGAGACCATGAGATACGCAGTCGTAATCGAGAAGAGCGAGACTGGCTTTGGAGCGTACGTTCCGGACCTGCCCGGGTGTGTGGCAGTCGGGGAGACGCTCCCTGAGACGGAGCAACTTATCCAGGAGGCCGTAGAGTTCCATTTGGAAGGTTTGCGTGAGGATGGTCTTCGTGTGCCGGAGCCATCCGCCGTCGCGCATTACGTGGAGGTCTGAGTGCAGAACCAGCGGGCTGCACTCGATGCCGGGCGTGCGAGCTGTTTCCACATCTGGCGTCGAAGGCCCGGCCCGAGTGACCGCGAGTGTTAGCCAGAAAAAATGGCCAGGAAACTACCAACTCCCATTCCGCAAATTCCGGTGAGCGATCTTGAGCGTGCGATTTCGTTCTACCAGTCTCGATTGGGGTTCGCGCTCGATTGGAAATACGAAGACGGCATCGCGGGCGTCTCACGTGACGAGGCACGACTGTTTCTCGATCGAGTTGTCGAAGGTCCGCTACATCCAGTTCGGGTCTGGCTTAATCTCGCTTCAGTGTCTGAGGTCGATGCTCTCCACCGCGATTGGCACATGGCGGGCGTGCCAATTTCGTCTGCACCCGAGCAAAAGCCGTGGGGGATATACGAGTTCATCGCCGAGGATTGCGATGGCAATTCCTACCGGGTATTCTATGACACCGAGACGCCGAAGCAAAAACCCGGCTAAACATCTGGCCGCAGCGCGCCCGGCGACGGGGTCGGCGAGCGACGCCGTGTGTTATTGGCGCCTGGTCGCCAGGCCAGACCGTTGGGCTTGCGTCTAATCCGCTTGCGGCATCTTGAATGATTCGAGCTGTTGCACCAATAAAAAGAGGGCTGGCTGTGCTGGTTCTTCTTGCGCTGAGCGTTTCTGCTTCGCTCGCGCAGGGAACGGTCAATTTCTTCAACACTGCTACCACACTGGTGAGCAATGGAATTGGGGGACATCCGATTGGCTACCTTCATCCTTCGGTGGGAGCATGGTTCTTTGGCTTGCTTATTGCCCCAACTGGCACGACAAACCCGCTGCAATTTAGTTTCGCAAATGTTTATGCGACCAATTTGTCGCTTGCGGGGCGTTTCTTCGGAGGCTCAGGTGTTATGGTCCCCGAGTGGCCAGCCGGAACAAGCGAGTCCTTTATGGTGGCTGGGTGGTCAGCCAGTCTCGGACATGACTGGAATCAAGCCTGGCTGCGCGGCGATTTTGCGATTGATGGATGGTTCGGGCTGTCGCCCGTTAGCACCAGCCTCCCTGGTAATCTGTTTGGGGGAGCCACTGGTATACAGACCGGCTGGGCGGTGTGGCCCATTGGTGCAGTCCCCGAGCCCAGTTCTGGCGTCTTGGGTCTAGTGGGGGCAGTAACATTGGTCCTTTTCCGCCGACTCAAGAACGGTATGTTCAAAGGCAGAGTGAAATAACAACCCGAACCCATCACGGCAGCTAACGCCGGGAGATCGCCATCGGTTATGCTCGGCACCAGCGGCCCGGCGCAGCTGCGTTCGGCGGTGGGCAGCGCACCCCACCGAAAAATGAAAACGAGACTAAACTGGCGAAGCCTCGCTTTCTTAGTCAGCATTTTGCTGATACCAGTGGGAGTCGTTTATGGTGTGAGCTCTTGGTCCCCATCGCGACCTGCGTTGCAACTCTTGGGGGCCGCCTCAAGCATTGTTCTTCTCTTGATTTCCTACAGATTGCATTTTCGAACGAAAGGATGAGAACGCCCAACAGCCTGGAGCGGACCCGAACGAGCCGTTCCGTTTTTAATCAATTCCTGAGCCAGGGGCGGCTGGTTCGGGCCGCTCACGCTGGCCGTTAATTAAGCATCATGAGACCGATTCGTATTCTTTGCGCGATCCTCCTTTTTGGAGTTGGAGTGGGCTCCATCACCCCATCGCCCGCAGCGCCCGACGACAAGCGTTCCTGCCCCGTCCCGATCGTCCACTGCAGGTCTCAGTCGGCACTTTTAGCGGCGGCGATGAACGCTTTGACTTTCTCGAGATCCTTTTTTC
The DNA here is from genome assembly GCA_035294005.1 of Verrucomicrobiia bacterium. Lineage (GTDB taxonomy): Bacteria > Verrucomicrobiota > Verrucomicrobiia > Limisphaerales > UBA8199 > JANXQE01. The sequence continues at coordinate 2,798 of DATGLT010000010.1, read as the reverse complement.
CCGGCGAGGCTTCAACGCCGGAAGACACGTCCACGGCGTAGGGTTGGACCTCGCGCACCGCCTGGGTCACGTTGTCGGGGGTCAATCCGCCGGCAAGAAAGATCGGTTTGCCAAGCTCGCGGGCCTGGCGGGCGAGGTCCCAGTTAAAGCGCTGACCGGTTCCTCCGAGCTGCCCCGGAACGCAGGAATCGAGCAGCCATGCATCCGTGGGATATCGAGGCAACTCCTCCAGCGAGCTTTCGTCTTTGATCCGAAACGCTTTCATACTCATCAGGCCGAATTGGAGGCAGTATTCAGGAGGTTCCTGTCCGTGAAATTGCAACAGGTTCAAGCTGCACGCGGCGATTGCGCGCAGGACCATCTCTTCGGGAGCATCAACGAAAACCCCGACTCTGACGATGTGAGCCGGCACCGTTTCACAGATGCGGGCCGCAGTTTCGAGTGCAACATAGCGGGGGCTGGCCTCATGAAAGATGAAGCCCAGCGCGTCCGCGCCGAATTTGGCGGCAGCCAGGGCATCCCCGGGATTGGTAATCCCGCAAATCTTTACAATGACAGCCATTTCAGGGCGTAGCATCCCATCGAAAAGGGTGAACGACAACCCTGGGATCCGGAAAAGCAGGAAGGGGAAAACCATTTGCCGTCTTGCCCGCGCCTCTCCGCTAGACGCTGTGACGATGTAATTTAGGGCCACGCAGAGCAAATCTTAGCGCGCACACGATCCAGCGACAACCCGCGACAACCCCGTTTTGAGGGTCAATACAGTTGCCGCAAAGTTGAGGGTGCGGCAGAATGATACGTCATGTCTGTGGCCGACATACGCTTAGGCGCGATGCGCCAGGAACGGGCCGAGTCTTCGCGACTGGCCTGGGCGTTTGCCATTTCCATGGTGCTGCATCTGCTGCTGTTTGGCGGATACGAAACCGGCAAGAAATATCGGTGGTGGGAAAACGCGCATTGGCCGGCGTGGTTGTCGCCCGTCAAAAAACTGGCGGATTCACTGAAAAAAAAGGACGTATTCCAGCCGTTGCAACCCAAGGAGCCGCCGCTGTTGTTTGTAGATGTCAACCCGGCGAACGCGAGCCCCGAACCGCCGAAGAATCCGACTCATTATTCGAGCGTTAATGCCATCGCAGCCAACCCGACGCTGGATAAAGAGAGCAACGTGCCGAAAATCGACGGCCAACAGAAACACGAAGCCAGGACGGAAGACGTTCCGCGAGCCAAGCCGGCCCCGTTGCAGCCCGCCGCGCCGCCGGCGGCGCCAACGCCGGTCGACAAACCACAGGAGGAAGCAAAGTCCAAGCCCGCCCAACCGGTGGGAGATTTGGCCATGGCCAAGCCGGAACCGAAACCTCAAAAAGAGCCCGGTGAAGCGCCGCACACCCGGCCGCGAACGATCCAGGAAGCGCTGGCCCGGCAGGCGCCCGATTCGCGGAATTTCGGGCAAAAAATGAAACAGGAAGGGGGCGTGCACCGGAAACTCGACGTGAGTCTTTTTGACACGGCCGCCACCCCGTTCGGGGCTTACGACGCGTATCTTATCGAGGCGATTAAGAATCACTGGTATGCCTTGCTCGATGAACGCAACTACGCGGCCGAGAGCAGGGGGAAAGTTGTCCTGGATTTCGTGCTGCACCCGGACGGCCGGGTGACGGATATGAACATGCCGGAAAACTCGGCCGGCGAAGTGCTGGGCTATATTTGCCAGAAAGCGGTTCTGGACCCGGCGCCGTTCGCCGCCTGGCCGATCGAGATGCGGCGCATGATTGGTGAAAACCGGCCCATTCAATTCACTTTTTACTACGACGTTAACTGATTATGGAACTCATTGTTTACGTATTGCTCATCCTCACCTCGACTGTGGGGCTTGCGTTCATCATTGAACGCGGGCTGGCTCTGCGCTGGAGCCGCGTGCTGCCTCCGGAAATCGCGGCCGCGGTGGAATCCTGCCAATCTCCGGACGACGTTCCGATGCTGCGGCGGGTTTGCCAGCAGCATAACTCGCCCATGGGCCGATTGCTGCTGCTGGCCTCGGAGCACTTGGACTGGCCGAAGGCCGAGAGCGTCGAGGCGATTCAGACGCGGGCCCGGCATGAACTGGCGCGTCTTGAACGAGGGCTGGTCGTGCTGGAAATCATCATCGGGATTGCGCCGTTGCTCGGTCTGGTTGGCACCATCCTGGGAATGATTGCCGTTTTCGGCGATGTCGGCAAAGCGGGGCTCAACGACGCCGCCAAACTGGCCCAGGGCATTTCGCTCATCCTGCGCGCGACGCTTTTCGGGCTTCTGATCGCCATTCCATCGCTGATTTTTTGGAGCTATTATTCAAAAAAGGTAGAGAGCTTCGGAATCGAAATGGAGACGATCTGCGAAGAATTCGTCCGGCGCCAGTACCGTGAAGAGCTGAAGAACTGATATGCGATTCCTGAACCGCAAACGGCGGCAGCCCCCGGCCATCATCATCGTGGCCCTGATCGACATTCTCATCGTGCTGCTGATTTTTTTAATGGTCACCACCACGTTCAAGCAGCAACCCGCCTTGAAACTCGCCCTTCCCGAATCCTCCCAGGCTCAGAAAAGCGGCGCCAATGAAGACGCGCCCCTGGTTATCAGTATCGACTCGGGCGGCCTCCTGCGACTGGGCGTCGACGCCACCCCGGTGACGGTGGATAGCCTGAGGGAAAAGCTGATTGAAGCCGTTGCGAAAACTCCGGAATTGAAGCTGGCCATCAGCGCCGACAAAAGCGCCCCATTCGGGCAAATTGTCAAAGTGATGGATGCGGCGAAGGCGGCGA
>DATGLT010000009.1:0-37122 GCA_035294005.1 Verrucomicrobiia bacterium | reverse complement strand
AAACAGGCAACTCGGATAAAATCGGGATTGGCTCGGATCGAACCAATAGAGGACGGCCGCGCCGGCCACCAGGGCCGCCATTGCGGCCCCGCTCAAAACGCCCAGGCCAAAATGCCAGCCGCGCGGGCTTTCGTTTGCCGCCTCAGAACCACTCGCGACGCCCATCGACATAGGTTTTTACGAAATCCGCATCGGATTTGGTCAGGTAAATAATCCCTTCAATCAGCCCAATCAGGTGCATAATCGGTGAGGCGATAAAGCATGTCAAAAGGGTGACCAGCAGCATTATCAACCCCGCCCCCGTATACCCGAGAATGAATTTGTGAATCCCGAGCGAACCCAGAAGGATCCCGCAGATCCCGGCGGCAATTTTGCTCCCGGCCCGCGGGTGAGCCAATGTGGTTGCCGGAGCGGCCGGTGACGCCGCCAACGACGGCGGCACCTTCAAATCACCGGCAAATTCAGGGAACGAAACCAGGGGCTTCCAATCCTGCGTCCCTTCAACCTGAGCCAGGGATTGCGCATTGAGCCGGTTCTCTCCCAGCCACCGGCGGATTTGCTCAGCCGACACCGGGCCGTATTGTTGTCCGTCGACGCCAATGATTCGATACATAGATACCCTTTCACCTTAACTACCCCGAATTGGGAAGATTTGTTACAACCTATCTGCGGCCCCGCCCTCAGTGCCGGTTCGAAGGGCCTCACCGCTCTGACGCAGTTCTTCAAGCTTCTTCCATGCTCGTCCGCTGTCGATGACCTCCTCAGCCATTTCCCATCCCTCAATCATGTTGCGGGTCGCCCCGGCCACAAATAATGCCCCTGCGGAATTGAGCAACACCGCCTCGCGACGCGGCCCACGGTCTTCGCCTCGGAGTATTCCAACAATAATTTTAGCGTTAACGTCCCGCCCACCCCCCTGTAAATCACTCAAGTTTGCCCTTTTCACCGGAAAACTGCCCGGATCTAAAATCGATATCGACAATCCCTTTTCCTGGTAGAATTCCGCGATCGTCGTCGGCCCAAGTGGCGACAGCTCATCAAGATACCTAACTTCCCCCGAGTCATCCCTCGCCGTCCCGCAAACCACCATCCCCCTCCTCACACCCAACCTTCGCAACACCCCCGCCAGCGGTTCACACAACTCCGGCCGCGCTACACCCACGAGCGCGGCGGAAGGAAGAGCTGGGTTGAGCAAAGGGCCTAAGATATTGAAAATCGTAGCCTGGCCACGTTCCGCGCAGAATTTTCGAGCCGGAATGATATGCTTGAAAGCTGGATGGTATTTGGGAGCGAACAAAAAAGCGAAGCCGTGGCGTTCGAGCCAGCAAGCGGCATCTACGGGCCCGAGATCACACGGGATTCCCAAAGCTTCGAGCACATCGGCGCTGCCGGTCGAGGAGGTGCTGGCGCGATTACCGTGCTTTGCGACCAACACACCCGCCGCGGCAGCCACCAGGGCAGCAGTGGTTGAAATGTTGAACGTGCCCAATCGGTCACCGCCTGTCCCCACCACATCGAGAATCTCTCTGGAACGCAGCGAGCCATTGAGTTGCGGTGCGATGGCTCTTCCGCGGAGTTCATGCGCAAAAACGGCGATTTCCTCCATGGTTTCGCCTTTCCGGGCGAGCCCAATCAGGAATTCGGCTTTCACACTCACCGGCACGGTCTCGTCGATCAACTGCTCGACAGCCTGGCGGACCTGGGGATCCGTCAGGGGCTCAAGCGCGGCGAGTTGCCGTATCAGCGGTTCAAGCACGCCACCATTCTAGGGCAAGGCGCCACGTCGGCCAACTGTGTTGTGCGGACAATCAGCTTGAAGGTCCTGAAGCGGGTTCTTAAGATCGCCAACGAAGCTTACCACTTACCCGCAATGCCATACTCCGCATGAGCGCAGCGTTGCCTGCCTACTATTCCAGGCTGAAACCGTTTCGCGGGCTTTTTGATCAGGCCACCCCCATTCTGACCTACCACAAATTGGGCACTCGGCCGGGACGCGTTCGTCTCAAAGGGATGTATTTGGGAACGCGTTTGTTTCAGCAACAAATGCGGGAATTGCGCGATGCGGGTTTCTCCAGCGGAACGCTTTGCGATTGGAACAGAGCGTCAAAAAAGAAAATCATCATCACGTTCGACGATGGCTGCGTCAACGTGCTTCGCCACGGCCTCAAGCCGCTTGAGAGTGCAGGGTTCAACGCCATTCAGTTTTTGCCCGCAGACTTTATCGGCAAGCGCAACGAGTGGGATGTTGCATTGGGAGAAGCGCCGGAGGTCATCATGGACGCGGACCAGGTTCGTGAGTGGATTTCAGCAGGACACGAAATCGGATCTCACACACTGACTCACCCCTACCTGACTCGCATTCCACCTGAACGCGCGCGGAACGAAATTGCCGACAGCCGCAAGAAGCTGGAGGATCTTTTTGGGCGTGCCGTTGAGCATTTCTGTTATCCCTTCGGGGATTGGAACCAGCAGGTGCGCGACATGGTGGCCGAGGCGGGATACCGAACGGCATGCACAACGGACCCGGGCGTTAATCGCCCGGAGGACTCAGCGTTCTCCCTAAAACGCTTTACCGCACGGTATCCGACGCGGAACCTGAAAAACATGTTGTCCTGGATCCGCGACGGATTTGGCGGCTGATGTTGTCTTGCCCTGGAACTGCGGTTGCGGCACAAATGCCCGCATGTGGAATGTCCTCCGTTCGAAACACCCGGCAAAGTCTCGTATGCAATTCATGAGTTCCCGCTGGACGGTTTGCGGGTTCCTGCTCCTTGCACTGCTTGTGAGCGCGGCCCGTGGCGGGCCGCTTAACGAACGCGCCCGCGAGATGAAAGGGAGACTTGTCGGGAAAATCCTGCCGTACTGGTATGACACTGCCATCGACAATGCGCGAGGCGGTTACGTGCTGGCCGACGACGGATCAGGCAAACCGCAGCAACCCACGGAAAAGCAGCTGGTCACTCAGACGCGAATGATTTGGGGCTTTTCCCATGCCCACATCAAGGGCCTCTCGGATTCCAAACGCAATTACCTCAAGGCGGCTGAGCAAGGGTACCGGTTCCTTCAGGAACATTTCCTGGATAAACAATACGGCGGGTATTTCTGGACGACTGATCTGGAGGGCCACCCGGTGGATGCGCGCAAAATTGTGTACGGCGAATCCTTCGCAATTTACGGGCTGGTCGAGTATTACCGAGCCAGCGGCGACAAGTCTGCGCTGCTCCAGGCAATGGAGCTATACCATGTGCTCCAGAAATATTCCCATGATGCGGCTCACGGCGGGTGGATGGAACACTTCGAGCGCGACTGGAACCCGATCGTGGATCCAAAGGCTCAGGTCATTGTCGAACTCGGGGGAGCCAAAAGCGCCAACACCCACTTGCATTTAATGGAGGCGCTTACCGAACTCTATGACGCGTCCCACGACCCGGAGGTCCGAGCGTCGCTCGAGGAAGCGCTGAAAATCAACAAGACGTGGTTTTATCCTGAAGACCCGGCAAAATCGGCTTTTCATCGGTTCCCTGATTGGCAGCTCGTGACCGCCCCTTCCAGTGCCGGGCTGTCATACGGGCACAATGTCGAGTTTGCCTGGTTGATGGTCCGCGCCGAAAAAGTGCTCAAACGCAAACCGTCGTGGACGCAATTCTATGCGCACCTGGATCACGCTTTAAAGTACGGCTATGACAATGATCGCGGAGGACTCTTCAGCCGCGGGTTCGACAATCAGCCGGCGACCGACACCGACAAAGTCTGGTGGGTTCAGGCGGAAATGATCGCGGCGCTCACAGACGCGCTCAAGCACAAGGCCAATCCGGCTTACGTCCAGGCTTTGGATAAGCTGCTTCGATTTGTGGAAACCTATCAAGCGGATCCCAAAGACTGCATCTGGCACGACACCGTAACGGCGGATGGCAAACCGAAATCACCGGCCAAGGCCCATAATTGGAAAGCGAATTATCATGACGTTCGGGCGATGGTGAAGTTTATCGAAGCGTTCGGTCCCGGATTTTCGGAACGGAGGCAAGGTTCGCCCGGCGGCGCTGGTTAGGCGCCCGAAGCGTGGACATGGGGGCACACGACCGGAGCCCGCTACGAAGAACTGGTCGTGACAGTTTGTCCTGGCTGGGGCTGAATGACTTGGACTTTGGGAAAGCGCGCCTGAATTTGATTCTGGAACCACACTCGTGAGGCTTCGTCGCCGTGGCCAAGGAGAACCGTTTTCGGACCGACTTTTCCCACAAATTCGAGCAATTCCTCGCGGTTTGCGTGCGCGGTTAAATCGAAATCCTCAATGTGACAGCGGCGAGTCACTTCTCCGCCGCTGCCGCTGAAAACAAAGGTGTCACCCGGTTTGGCGGCGCGCAAACGTCCGCCGGGTGTGTCCGGATCCGTGTAACCGACGAAGAAAATGGAATGCTGCTCCTCGCCGATCATTCGCAAGGCGAGCGCGTGAGCGGCCGTGTTCTCGCTCATCATGCCGGCGGTAATCACAAAAATCCTGCCGCCAGTCAGGCGCATTTTGTCGGCTTGGCCGGATTCGAGAACAACCAGGTTCAATGCCTCGTGCAGCTGGAGATCCGGGTGTTGGCGATGCGTGCGGTGAGATTCCAAATCGTAGATCTCGGTGAATACCCGGCCCAGGCCCCCGATGTAGATCGGTTGCCGCCGCAGCCGCCCTTGTTGCATCAGCAAGGCCAGCAACGCCAGGATTTCCTGCGTGCGCCCCAGCGCAAAAGTGGGGATGAGTATCGATCCCTGCCGGTCCAAGGCCGCCTGGATTGACTGACTTAGCCGTTCGATTTCCAACTCGCGTGTGAAGCCGGGGGGCAACGTTCGGTTCCCTCGCGTGGTTTCCATGACCAGCACGTCGGCCTTGACCTCCTCGAACCGAGCCGCCCTGAGAATGGTTTGATCGTGGAAACAAACATCACCCGTATAGAAAAGCGTTTCCTTCTGTCCACGCACCCATAATCCGGCGGAGCCCAGTGCGTGGCCCGCATCCAGGAATTCAAGGGTCGGCGACAAAGATCCCGAGCCCGACTTTTGAAATGCCGCCCAATCCACTTCGCGGTTGTATTTAAAGCCCTGAAAAAGCGGCTCGATGTCATCCACTTCGTCGTGCGTGTACAAAGGGTATTCCTTGATCCCCGCTTCGTCGCGCTGGCGCGTCATGACATTGACCGAATTGTGCAGAACCCGCTCGACCAGGAAATAGCTCAACTCGCTCATGACAACGTGGGCCTGGGGAAAATACCGCAAGGCGACCGGCAACGAACCCACGTGGTCATGGTGACAGTGGGAAATGGCGATGGCATCCAGTTCTTTGCCTTGGACCAGGTGATAAAGGGGGAGACTTGCGCGGCCTTCCCGCTTGGGGTGGACGCCGGCGTCCATCAGCAACCGGTTGCCCTCCAAGTCAACAAACCAGGCCGACGCCCCGATGTCCGCATCGGGATTCAAATTAGTAATCTGCATAGGCCAGGAAATCCCGCCCGAGTGTCAATGAGGATCGGCGCAGCTACTTTTTATGCGCTTCGTCGATCATTTTTTTCATCACGCCCATTTGCAGGTCGCGAGTGTTGTCGTACTGGGTGAACCCGCTGGGCGGCTCGAAAACAGCGCTGGATGGCGCCTCAAACTGCACTTGCTTAAAGTGAACTGTGGAAATGGTGTCCTTTTCCTGGGTCTGGATTTGAATCGGCAAGTCGTGTAAATCGGTGGCGTCCCAGGTGATCGCCTCGATGGTGTGGCCGGAGGAATCGCTGACGACAGCCTTGTTCTTGACACAAGGATGCCCATCAATGGTTTCGCGTCCAAGTTCCGTTTTCTGCACTTTGGGCGTTTTAGCCGAGCCTTGAAGATCTTCTTTCGGCAAAGGCATTGCCAAAAGTACGCGTTGATCGGGGTAAATGACGTAAACCTGCCCTTTGTCAGGCCTGATAATGCTGACCACCTGGGCCATGCCCATGGCTTTGAGCGTGGCGGCGGTTCCCGCGGGCATATCCTTGTTGCGAATCTGGGTGAGATCGATTTCAACCCGAATCTTGCGGTCGAGCATCGAGAAGTCCATTGGCCAAAACGCGAGTTCGTGATGGGCGCTGTCGCTGACCTGCATTTCTCCTTTCGCACTGAAAGCCGTCGTGGATCCAAACAACTTGGTCAAAGCGGCGCTAACGCCCGCAGGACCATTTCCGCCCGGAATTTGAGCACCCGCATCAAGCCCGAGCAGGCAAACCGCAGCCGCAAGCAAAATGGAATTCCTCCTGAAATTGCGAATCATCATGTTTCAGCAAAGATAAGCTTTAGCCACCGAATCGCGAGCGAATTCTCCCGGCGGGATGTGGTCTCGAATGAGCTCTTGTGCCGTGCAGGCGGCTGGCGGCTAATGCTTGGCGGGCAACGGCAGGGTGTCGCCTGAATTTCGAGCGGGTTGCTTGTAGAGCGCCGGCCGGACGTTCTTCAGCGGGTCGGTCGATCGGTAGTGGTGATAAGCCAGATAACCCAGCAGGATCGCGAGCACCACAACGGCACCTCCAAGCACCACGACTCCCTTTTGCCAGTCGATCTTCGACAACTGGAGCATCACGAAATCAACGAACCCTTTAGGATGATCCGACAGCGGGGGCGGTTCAGCAAATTTTTGCGTTTGGCCCAACTCGCCGTCCAACTCGGCCATCACCCGCGGCACATCCAATTTGAGCAAGGTGGAGTAAGTTCGCACGAAACCGCGGATGTAAACGGGCGCAGAAAAAACATTGAAGTTTCCTTCTTCCAATGCGCGCAGGTGGTCGCCGCGGATCTTGGTAATCTCCGCTACTTGCTCCACCGTGAGGTGTTTCGCTTCGCGCGCCTGGTGTAATTGCTCGGCAACCGTGGGCATCGACTCGCCTTTCTATCGTTTTTCACACCCCGTTGGCAATGAAGAACCTGACAAGCAGCGACCGGCGGGGCGCAGGCCGATCCTCGGACACTTGCGCCAGCATCTCCAATCTTGTAGGCCAAACCCTGACGCGACTATCAGCCCTGCGCCGATTTTAATTCCCCGACACTGCGCGATGTTATGTGCAAGAGAGCTATGAGATTTCTTTTAAAGAACAAAAAACTGGCATTCGGAAGCGCGCTGATCATCGCGGGACTCGCGCTCATGACCGCGTGGTTCTTCCGCACTCCCTCACGCGAAATTACCCGGGTCGAACTGGACCAATTCCTGGCTTCGGGCGGCCTGACCCGAACTGTTGCCGAACCCTCGCCGTATCCCGGGATTTACCACGTCGAAGGCTTGCACAAGGCCGCCGGAAAATTGGAACGGGTGTATATCACCACGCACCTGGATGAGGCGGACGTCAAAGAGCTATTTGCCCAGCGCGGGCTCAAGGTCGATCTCCCGGGCCAGGGCCTCAAAGGCCAATGGGTGAGCATTTTCTCGACCCTCAGCGTTCTGGGCCTGGTCGTTGGCCTGATGTATTTCCAGTCCAACCTTGGCCGGGGCAAAAATGCCCAGGTCCGCCAGCGCCCCACAGTCTCCTTGCGCGAAGTGGCGGGGATCGAAGAAGCCAAAAGCGAGGTCCAGGAGATCGTCGATTTTCTTCGAGATCCAAAGAGGTTTCAAAAGCTCGGGGGCAACCTGCCCAAAGGCGTGTTGCTGATCGGGCCGCCCGGAACGGGTAAAACCATGCTGGCAAAGGCCATTGCCTGCGAGGCCAAGGCGCAGTTTTTCAGCGTCCATGGCAGCGACTTTACGGAGGTGTTCGTCGGAGTGGGCGCCAAGCGCGTCCGGCAATTATTCAAGCTCGCGGCCAAAAACAAGCCGGCCATCATCTTCATCGACGAAATCGATTGCGTGGGCAAGAACCGCAAATTCGACACGCACGGGGAGCACCAACAAACCATCAATGCGTTGCTGGCCGCCATGGACGGTTTTGAAAGCAGCCAGGGCATTGTCGTGATTGCCGCAACCAACCGGCCCGAGGATCTCGACCAGGCGCTCATGCGCCCGGGACGCTTCGACCGCAAAGTCTACGTGCCTTACCCGGACATGAAAGGTCGCCGGGCGATTCTCAGCAGCCACGCCGAAGGCAAACCCATTTGGGAACCCGAAAAAGCGCTCGACGTCATCGCCCAAACAACGCCCGGGATGTCCGGAGCCGACCTTGCCAACCTCCTCAACGAAGCCGCTATCCTCACGGCTCTTCAAAATTCCACCCGCATCACTCTTGCCGACCTGGAAACCGCCCGCGACAAAGTCCGCTTCGGCAAAGAACGCAAATCCATGGTCCTGAAACAGAAGGAACGCGAAATGGTCGCTTACCACGAAGCCGGCCACACCATGGTCCATTTGCAGAGCAGCGAGTTGCCTCCGTTGTACAAAGTCAGCATCATCCCACGCGGACAAGCCCTCGGCGTGACCACCCTTTTGCCCGATGAAGACCAAAATCTCCAGAGCAAGAAATTCCTCATCGAAGAACTCTTGGTTCTCATGGGTGGCCGGGCTGCGGAAACCACCTTTTACGACGCCACCACCAATGGCGCCGCCGGCGACCTCGATATGGCTCGCAAAATCGCCCGCAAAATGATCCATGAGTGGGGCATGGGCGAAAAACTTTATTACGAACCGGAACAACGTGAGGCCGAAATCGAAATCAACCGCCTCCTCGACGAGGCCGATGCCAACGCGCTTGAGATCGTCCGCAGCCGCAAGCAACAGACCGAAAAGCTGGCGCGCGCGCTCCTGGAACGTGAAACCCTTACCCGCGACGAAGTCCTGGCCGTGGTAGGCGAGTCCGACAATGCCGGACTGGCGGCCCCGATACGCAATTCAGAACCTGCTGTTGCGAGCCAAACAGGGATTTAGCCACTAAGGCGACGCGCACCGGCACGTCGAAGAGGTGTTCGCTCCAGGCACTGATCTCCAAGCGCCGTGCAACCCGGTGGCGGTGGCGCTCCAAGAACCTTCGGTCGGCCCCTGGCCGGACCGGTGCTCGGGGCAGCCGTCGCCGCAAAGCTGCGGGCCGGAGCTTCGGTGAACCCCTGAACCGGCCTGATCGCCAACAGGTCATGCTAATAAGACGCATGAGCACCCCTGTAGGTTTCCGGAAAAGGGACCAGCCCAGCCCGTAGGGGGCGAACCGGCGCCCGACGCCCATCGGACCTTCGCATTGACGAGCAGCGCGGTTCGGATTAGGGATGAGCACATGAATCCAATCTCACGTGTGGTGCTCCTTGGAGCCCTGGCGTTAACCCAGGCTTGTTTATCGGCCATCGCGGCCGATAACGCGGTTTTGAAATCCCACAGCGGGGACCTGGTGGCACTCGAAGGCGATCAACTCGTCCCATTCAAAGCGAGCTCAACAGCTCCCTACACGATTTTGTATTTCGGCGCCGGGTGGTGCCCGGATTGCCGGCGGTTTTCTCCTTCCCTGGTCAAGGCGTATGACAACCAGGATTCCCACAACAAACGGTTCGAGGTGTTGCTGATCAGCAGGGACCGGGATTCCGAAGGAATGCTTAAATACATGCGCAGCGAAAAGATGCGCTGGCCCGCGGTTGCGTTCAATAAAGCCAAGGACAGGGACCTGAACCGGTTTTATTCCGGTCACGGCATTCCGTGCCTGACGCTGGTGGACCAGGCCGGGCACATCCTTATCCAGAGCAAAGACGACCAGGACGGGCAGGAGGTCCTTGCCAGGATAGAGCAACTCGTCAAAACCGCGCCTGAGAAATAAAGTCAGCCCCGCGCAAAGGCAGGGCTGAACGGTATTGTAATGATGATTGGCTGGGGCCAGGTTACTGGCTGGCAGGGGCTGCGTTGGTGACTTCAGCGGTGCTTGCGTTCGTTGCGGGGCTATTGGTAGCCGTTCCCATACTGGCCGCATCGGGGCTTGAAGCGCCGCCGCCGGTTCCTTCCTTACAGCCGGCAAATTCAAGTGCCAGCGCCACGCATACAGCCACGAACAGCGGTTTCAACTGCTTCTTCCCTTCACTGCTCACCTTCATTTACGTCTTCCTTTCGTTGGATTGCGTTTGATGAGCCGCTAATGCGGCTCGTCCCTCCAAGCGGGAATTAGCAGACGTTATGCCAATCCTATTTTGGCCTAATTCCCTCTCAAATACCGCGTAAACCTCGCCTTTGAACTGTTGAATTTTGCTCCTGCTGGAAACCAAACGACTCGGCAGCCCATTCTTCCGAGCTCCAGCGTCAGCGGGCATCAATCACCGTGAAGGGCAGGCCCCTGGACCGTTTCCGCGATGCGGTTTCTATTCAGCCGCCTGCTGCTGGCGAGCTTTCTTGCTTTCCTCGATCACCTTGGCTTCGGCTTCCCTGGGCATTTCTTCGTAGTGGCTGAAGGTCTCGCTGTGCAATCCGCGTCCACCAGTCAAGGAACGCAGGGTGCTGGAATACCGGTAGAGTTCCTTGGCCGGCACATGCGCTTTGATCAGCTGGAACCCGCCGTCCATGTCCATGCCCTGGATTTTTCCGCGGCGGCTCGACAAGTCGCCCATGACTTTGCCCATGCAATCCTCCGGGATCCGGATCTCGACGGTGTGGATGGGCTCGAGCAAACAGGGACGCGCCATCGTGAAGGCTTCTTTGAATCCGAAATACCCGGCGATTTGGAACGCGATGTCTTTGGAGTCCACCGGATGCATCTTGCCGTCGTAGAAGTCAATTTTGACGTCCACCACGCGGTAGCCCGCCAAAATGCCCTCTTCGCACGCTTTCATGACGCCCTTTTCGACCGACGGAACGAAAACCCGATCCACGTTTTGACCGCTGAGGGATTGGGTGAATTCGACTCCGGTGTCCCGCGGCCTCGGTTCAATCCGCATCCAGACTTCCGCGAACTGGCCGGCCCCGCCGGTCTGCTTTTTGTGGCGGTACTTGGAATCGCCCTTCGCCTTGATGGTCTCGCGATAGCGGACCCGTGGCTCGCTTAGCTCGACGTGGACATTATACCGTTTGCGCAATCGGTCGGCGATCACTTCCAGGTGAAGTTCGCCCTGGGCCGAAACGATGGTTTGATGGAGCTCTGAATCAACGGCATGCAGGAAAGTGGGATCCTCATGATGCAACGCAGCCAGTCCCGAGGCGATCTTATCTTCTTCCCCCTTAACGCTGCTCTTGAGGGACGCGTGGATGTTCGGTTTAGGATACTCGACTTTAGGCAAGGCTACCCGGCGCTTGCCGCCGCACAGCGTGTTGCCGGTGTGGGTGTCCTTGAGTTTAACCACCGCGCCGATGTCGCCGGCGCCCAAAGCCGGAACGCTGGTGCGCGTCTTTCCGTTAAGAAGATAAATCTGCCCGATTTTCTCCGTGCTGCGCCGGGCCGTGTTGTAAAGTTCGCTGCCGAATTTGACGGAGCCCGAATACACCCGGAAAAACGACAGTTCCCCGAACTGCGCTTCGCTCATGGTCTTGAACACGTACAGCACCGGGTCGGGGTCCGTCAGGGCAACCTCGGCGTCCTTTCCATCGGTGTCGTGCGCTGCGACTTTCTGACGGTCCACGGGGGACGAGCCGTATTTGGCAATAAAGTCCATCAACCGGGCCACGCCGATATTGTTTTCAGCCGAGGTAACGAACAACGGGGTAAAAATTTGCTTTTGAATGGCGGCGTGAAGGCCGGCGCGCAATTCCTCTTCCGAGAGGCCGCCCTGGGCGAAAAATTTCTCCATCAGGCTGTCGTCGGACTCGGCGATATACTCGATGAGTTGCTCGTGCAACTGTTTGACCCTCTCGGCATGGGCGCCCGATGCGGGAGCCTCGGTGAACTTGCCGCTCTTGTCCGTTGAATAGGTGATGATCTCGTTGCGCGGAATATCCAGGACCTGGTTGAATCCGGGCCCGGCGTTGAGAGGGATCGTGAGGGGGAAAACGCGCTCGCCGAAATGCTCCCGGATTTGAGCCAGGGATTTTTCGAAGTCCGTCTCTTCTTTGTCAAACGCGTTAAGGACGATCATCTTGGGGATGCCGTCCTCGGTGGCATAGCGCCACGCCGCATCCGTCCCGACACTCACGCCGTGATTGGCGTGAACGACCAGCAGCGCAAAATCTCCCACCCGCAAGGCACCCAGTCCTTCGCTGATGAAATCCGCATAGCCGGGGCAATCGATGATGTTGAACTTCTTTCCAAGCCATTCGAGATGCATCAGGGTTGCCGAAACCGAGATTTGCCGTTGCTGCTCGCTGTCATGGTAATCGGACACAGTCGACCCGGCCGCGATGGATCCCATCCGATTGATGACTCCGGCGGTGGCTAGCATCGCCTCGCTCAGCATGGTTTTGCCGCTGGATGCGTGACCGACAATGGCGAAATTGCGAATTTCTGAGGCTTGGTGTTCTTTCATAAATAGGCGCAGGTCCCGTTCAAAACCGTTCCGTAGGAAAAACCAATCCACACCCAGGCACAAGCCGAAAACCACGGCTGAAATGGCGAAGTGCGCATTTCCGAATAACAGATCTTCAACAACAAATTCTTAAGAGAACGGCCGCGGAATTCAGCGCATAAGCTTTTGCGGCAAGCCTTAGTCCTCAACCTGCCCGTTGGTCAAAATGGCCGCCAGGAGCAAAAATCTGGTCCAACGCGCTATCCAGCAATCCTGTGCGGACGGCGAGATCCAAGACAGTGAAGCGGCGGCGCAAATGATAAGCCGCCACAAAACTTTCGCGCAAACAACGTCGAGTCAGACCGATTTCCTCGGGTTCAACCGGAGCCCCGGCTTCGCGCAGCATTTGTTTGAACCGGGCAAACGAGATCAATTGACGGCGCAACCGCTGGGCCAGACCGGGCCATTGGCGTCGAAGCAAAAGCAGCTGATCGCGAAGTTCCGCGACCGTGTTGTGTTTGGCCCGCGTCTCGACCAGCGCCACTTCCGCAAGTTGCCGGTCGGGGAAAATCCTGCGGATGATGGATTCGAGGCGGGATTCCTCGGGCCACGCATCGCAGCAGCGCGATATATCGAGCTTATCGAGTGGCTGTTTCAGGATATATTCATACAACGCGGCGACGGCCAATATGCCCAAGCCAACTTTGAACCCGTGCAACGGGGACATCCCATTCACGGTGTGGTGCCGCATATCCAGGAGGTGACTGAATTGATGTTCGGCTCCAGAGGCAGGACGGCTCGATTCGGCAAACTGCATCGCGAACCCCGTTAAGAGCAATCCTTCCGTAAGCGATTGAATCGCCTCCAGGCCGCCGGATCGTATTTGGGCAGGATTTTCCACAGCTTCCAACAGCCGGGATTGAGCCAGGTCCCAGGCTTTCTGATGAATGGGTTCGACGCCCAGTTCCGCGGCGAGAATCCAGTCGGCCCCGGCCGTCATTTTCGCCAGCAAATCCGCGTAACCCGCGGCAGACAAAGCAGCCGGGGCAGCTGCGATAATGGACAAGTCCGCGATGACCGCCAACGGGGCTGCGCAAGGACGGGTTTGTTTGGAGGCGTGCCTTGTGATGGAAGCGCCAAAAGCCGTGTAACCATCCATCGACGCCGCGGTGGCGATTGCCAAGTACCTGCGTCCGGCTTCGTGGGCAGCCAGTTTAACAACGTCACTGATGGTGCCGGAGCCAACAGCCACAGGAACGAGGCGGGGTTCTTGTCTCAGTTTCCGTTGGAGTTGCGTGACGTAGCTCTGCTCGGCATAAAAAGCCGGGTCTTCAAAAACGAACCGAGCCGCCTCGGGATGACCCGCCGCCAGCAACAGTTCCAAGGCTGTTTGTCCTGCGACTCGGTAGGTGGTCGGGTCCGCTACAATGAGAGGTTTTGCCGAAGCAAAGTGCCGTTGGAAGATCCGGGGCAATTCATCAAGCGCCCCGGGCCTCAGTTCAAGCACCCTCGTCTGCGGCGCGCCGGCAACAATCTCGTCCAGGGCTTGGGACATTGGGCTAATTGGATTGAGCGCCAAAGAGCCCGTCAAGCTCAACATAACCGAGGCGGTCGGTGTTAATACGGATTGCCAACCTGGGCTGAAAGCGCCACGCTGCGCGACACTCGGTTATGGCCTACCAGGAAACGCAGCTCCAGGAAATCTCAAAAAAGTTTCAGATTTACGGCGAGATCCTGCACGCCGAAACCCTGAAAATCGGGCACATCAACGAAACCTACACGGCCACTTACGATCAGGGCGGCACTCGGGTTCGCTACATTCATCAGAAAATCAACCGCCACGTTTTCAGGAACCCCGAGGCGGTCATGAGCAACGTGATGCGAGTCACCACGCACATCCGCAAAAAGTTGGAAGCGCGAAAGAGCCGCGACGCCACGCGCCGTTCTCTCATCGTAATCCCGACGCGCGATGGCAAGTCGTACTATCAGAACGGCGACAACGAGGTGTGGAGAACTTTCGTCTTCGTCGAGGGCGTCGAAACTTACGAGGCTGTGCAGTCGCCCGAGCAGGCTTTCCAGGCTGGGCGCGCTTTTGGAGAATTTCAGCTTCTGCTGGTGGATTTGCCCGGCGGCAGGCTGCACGAAACCATTCCCGATTTTCACCACACCCGCAGCCGCTTCGCGGCCTTGCAAAAGGCAATCCAGGAAGACCGCTACAACCGGGCTAAAGACGCGAAGACTGAAATTGAATTTGCCCTCAAACACGAACCCATCGTCGACGTTATCCTCGATGCGATGGCCAAGGGAAAAATCCCCGAACGCGTCACCCATAACGATACCAAGTTTAACAACGTGATGCTCGACGTGCTCACCGGCGAGGCGATGTGCATCGTTGACCTCGACACCGTTATGCCTGGTTGCGCTCTTTATGATTTCGGTGACATGGTCCGGACGACCACCAGCCCCACTCTCGAAGACGAACCGGACCTTTCAAAGGTCCGCATGCAGATGCCCATGTTCAAGAAATTGGCCCACGGTTACCTCTCTTCGGCAGGCCAATTCCTCACCAAATCCGAAAAGTGCCACATCGCCTTCTCGGGCAAGCTCATCACCTTTGAAATCGGCATCCGGTTCCTGACAGACTTTTTGGCCGGTGACACCTATTTCCGGATCCATCGGCCCGCCCACAATCTGGACCGCTGCCGAACCCAATTCAAACTGGTCGAGTCCATCGAGCGCCAGGAGGCGGCGATGCAAAAGTACGTGGATCGGATCGGTTAGCGACCGGTAGCCCGGCGGTTACAGGAGCCGCGCTGGGGCGGTTCCCTCAAGCGGCACCAGCCTGGGAGCGGTGTCCAACAGGTTGAGCTCGGCCAGCTCCTTGCCCTCCACCGCCCCACCGAGTTCCTCGAGGCGCTCTCCGGCGGGCCGCACCCTGGACTGGTAGCTGGCTGCCGCGTCGTTAAAGGCGGCGTTCGCCCCCTCGAGGCCTGCCCTGATCCTGTCGAAATGCCGGGTGAACGTCACGACTCGGCTGTAGAGTTCCCGAGCCGCTTCGGCTATTTTTTGGGCGTTTTCTGTCTGAGCATGTTGCAGCCAGCTGACACTAACGGCGCGCAACAACGCAATCAACGATGCAGGTGTCGCCAGCATGATTCGCCTGGAAGCCGCCCACACGATCAGGTCGCGATCGCCTTCAAGCGCCGCGCTGAACAAGGATTCGGCGGGCAGAAACAAAACGACATAATCCAACGCATTTGGAAACTGGGCCGGATAATCCCGATCCGCCAGCGCTTTAATCGTGGCTTTGAGTTTGGCGGCATGGGCCGCCAACGATTCCGCGCGTGTCGCCGCATCGGCTGCTTCCAACACGTCGAGAAAATCGAGGTCGGGCACTTTGGCATCGACAATAATGATCCGCTCGCCCGGCAGGCGCACCAGCAAATCCGGTTTGCTTTCGCCGGCCTGCGCCTGTTCGTAAAAGTCGCAATGCGCACTCATACCGGCGGCTTCGACAACTCGGCGCAACGTTTCTTCACCCCACCGCCCGCGAGCCTGGTTGGATTTGAGGACGATTCGAAACTGCTGAGTTTCAAGGGCAAGAGCCTGGCTCTGGTTGGCAAGCGTTTCGAGTTGCTTGCGCACCTCGCCCAGTGCGGTGGACTGGGATGTCTCACTTACCTGCAGCCGTTGCTGGTACATTCTGAGTTGTTCTTCCAGCGGTTTTACAAGCGTGCGAATGGATTCCTGCCTCTTCTCCAGGTCGCCCCGGGCTGATTCCTGGAACCTCGACAGGGTCTCGTTTGCGAGGCGCAGAAACTCCGGGGCAGTCTGTTTGAGGGCATCGGCGCTCAAGGCTTTGAAAACATCACGCAAATCGGCCAGCGCCTTCTGCTGAGTCTCGCGGGCATCCAGGATGGCTTTTTCATGAATCTGCCGTTGCTCCGTCAGCAGTTGTTGAGCGGTGCGCAAATTCGCCTCGGCACTGGCGCGGCCGTCCTTGGCTTCGGACAACTGGGAGCGTAATGCGGTGATTTCCCCTTGCGCCACGCCGAGTTGCTGTCGCAGCTCCGTCTCCAGGCGATCGTCGGTTGGCACTTCGCGGGCCCGGCCCAAAACCCATCCGATGGCAAGCCCTGCGGTGCCGCCCAGGGCGAGGCCTCCAATCAAGTATCCAAGGTCAGTCATGGGGCAGAGGGGGAAAATCGGGTGGCCGTCCAAAGGTTACACGGCCGGGCACGCCAAAAAAATGGTTCATATCAAGCGCTGGAACAGCGCACTCTGGTAATCGGCCACAAACATGCGTTTCCCTTTGTGCAACACTCGATGGCCCTCCCTGCGAATGCGCCTGGCCACAGCGGCCAACCCACCGGGGTATTTGGCGTTCAATTCGCCGCCGCTCTTCAAAGTGCGCCAATAAGGCGTTATGCGCCGGGCGCCCTTCTTTTCGGCTTCATCGGCAGCGTGAGCGGCGATCCATGAGAAAATGCCCGTGGTCAGGGGACACGCAAAACTGACCCTGTGCCGGGCCGCCAGCGCCGCGCGCAGTTCATTTATGGTGACAAGCTTGCCTTTGGGAACCTGTTTCATGAGGCAATCCACTTCCATCGGCGCCGGCACGACCATCGTGCCTTCGCCCCAGCGAGTCATGCCGCCCGTCGCTTTTGCAATTTTCGGCAAACCATGGTTGTCGGTGAGTTTTTGCTGCCATGATTTCTTTGGCTTCATAATCAGTCACCGACCAACCCCGCCGCCACACAGCTCAGAAGTGCGCGATCACTTCGATTTCCACAGTCGCGCCCTTGGGCAGAGCCGCCACCTGGATGGTTGAGCGCGCGGGAAAATCCGTTGTGAAGTATTTCGCGTAGACTTCATTCATGCCGGCAAAGTCGGCCAGGTTGGTCAGAAATACCGTGCTTTTAACAACGTTCCCAAACGAGAGTTTTTGATCCTCGAGAATCGCCTTCACATTTTCCAGGACCCGCTCGGTTTGCGCTTTGATGTCGCCCTTCACTAAGTCTCCCGTCGCGGGGTCGATGGGAATTTGCCCCGCGCAAAAAAGGAGGTCACCCGTGCGGACGGCATGATTATAAGGTCCCACAGCGGGTGCCGATCGGGCTGGTTTGATAACGTGTTTGTGTGCCATAAATTCAAATGTCAGGAACGGACGCCTCGGTCGGTTTGGATTCAGCCGTTCGCACAGCGCTCATCGATTGTGCGCACCAAGGCTAACGGTTTCCACGACCCGGTCAAGATGCGCTGACCTGAAAATCGGACGGCTCGGACGGCGTTAAGGCGCTGTCACGGCGCGGCGGCTCCGAGCGCTTTTTCTCCAGGGTAAAACTCCCCAGAGACCCGGGGCGCCGGATGAAAGAGGTTGGCGCATGAACAATGTTTTGGGCCTTGCAATATTTGCCGCGGGAGTCGTGCTGTTGATTTTTGGGGTTAACGCCTCGCACTCATTTAGTTCCGACGTTTCCAGGTTCTTTACCGGAAATCCCACGGACAAATCGATGTGGCTTCTTATCGGAGGCGCCGCTGCTGTGATCATCGGGCTGGTGGTTGCCGTCCGTGGCAGCCGGCACGGCTAATCAGTGGCGTACTTGCGCCCGGGCTCACGTGCGGTTCAAGCCACGGTTCCGGCTACCGCATTTGTCCCTCTGGCTAACCTCCCAGCAATGAATAGGCCCCGACCGAGTCGGTGCCCTGTCCGTAGTGCGGGAACGCCTTGAGCGAAAACGTGAATGCGACTGTGTAATCATCGGGTCCAAACACATTTTGTCGGACCCGGAAAGACAGCGCCGCTGTCCAGCTTCGTAAATCGCGGTAAACGCTGTAGGATTGTTCCTGCATCGTGCCGCTTCTTGCCTCGAAGTAATGGGCCATCCGGAGACCCCAGTTTTCGTTCAGCCGATAGAACATGGTGCTGGAGATCACATTGTTGCCAGGGCCGAGCGACAGGGGCGTGTTGCTGAAGTCGTCGCGCAAAAAATAATGGCCAAGACTCCACGCCCAGGTGTTGTTGGGGCGTATTGTCAAGGTGTGGTAAGACATGCGGAAGTTGCCGCTGGCGATGTCGTAGCGGGTGAGGGATTCGAGTGTCAGCCAGGACCGGGGCCTGAAATAAAGATCGGAGTAAAGGTCCGAAAACGTGCTTTGACCCGAACGCGGTTTCAATCGCCAATCGGCGTAAACATTCCAGTCCAGCAAATTGACGACCTGGCCGTCCCGTTTGGTTTGGAGTTTGTTGCGCAGGCCCCACCGGATCACGTTCTGACTGTCGATGGAATCAATCGCATTGTAGTCGGGAAACTCGATCGGCAGCAGCCGCAGGCTGGGCAGTTCGTAATCGAAATTCGGCAATTGGTTGGGGGTCGTGGTGGGTCTTGGCACAAAGACGTAATTGGCCGAAGGCTCGACAATGTGCCGCAAACCATCGAGCTCGAATAAATTGTTCTGAACCCCGGACCAAACTCGCGATGCTTTGAAGGACACCTCGGCCCCGGTATTGAAGACGCCCCGGTATTGCTCATCCGTGGTCGCCCCGGGACCTGAGGCTTCACTGTAGTAGGTGAAACGGCCGCCCACGCGCGGCGTTATGTTGAGCCACCCGAACAGAGTTTGCGGCAACAGGAGTTGGTGATAGGTATCAGCGCGCGCGGCGGCGTAATTCAGGCCGGGCGGCGGTCCGTTGGTTCCGGCATTTTCCGCAAAGACCTGCTTGTAATAGCCGGCCGAGCTTTCACTTTCGTAGTAAACCGGCGTGGCCCCAACCTGCTGGCGAAAACCCGTCAGGCGGATGTCCGGAAGGCGTTCGACATTTTGCAGAAATGTGTTCAGACGCGGTTGAACATATGCATCGACGCTGAAGTTCTGCCAAAACTTGTTGGCTTCCACGAACGAGTCCGGCTGAGGATCACGCCGATATTCGCCCTCGAAGAAATCACGCACAACGGCGAGGTCGCTTTCATACCGCGCGAGGGCCTTCACGTAGAGGTTTGTGGCGGGATTCGCATCGTACGATAAATAAAGGCGCTGCCGATTCTCCGGTATGGGTACCCCGAGTTGATCCTGGCTCGAATCACGATCGTGCGTGTAGTAATATTTGAAAGTGCCGTGGCCCCATTGTCCGAGGTGGTAATTAAAGTCCGGGCCTACCCCGGGACCCCGTTTGTCCCGGTAATCCAGGTGCACAGCTCCGTCCACTTCGTCGCTCAGCCAAAAGGTGTAGGTGGTCAAAAGGAAAGGTCCGAATGAGGTGCGGTATCCCGGCAGGAGGTAAAAATGAGGCGCGTGTTCCGTCAGGTTTCGACTGTAGAACGGGAAATAAAAAACCGGGATCGAACCCACATACAAAACGGCATCGTGCGCCTCGATTTTTTTCCCTGGGATCAGCTTGATTCGCTTCGCCCGCACTCTAATCAGCGGATTGGCGACATCCTCGCTCGTGATCAGGGTATCGGTGGCCGTGTACAGATGGTTGCTTACGTCCGCAGCCAATCCAGTCCCTTCAGCGAACATCGGAGCCAGTCCGGTTCGAAATTGTCCCGACTGGATCGTCTTTGTGTAAAAATTATAAAGAACATGTTCGCCGGCCCAGATTTGTTCCCCCTCTTGAATCCGAACTCGCCCATCGGCGGACGCATCCCCGGTCTGAGTATTGACCGTGACAAAGTTCGCATTGAGAACGATTCCCCCGTAGGTTACGACGACGTCGTTGCTCGCCGTCCACATTCCAGTCGAAAAGGAGTATTCCGCGTAGCCACCCGCATCTGGAGGCGCGAGGGATTCGACATACCACGGCGTGCGCTCCTGTGCTGAAAGCACCGCCGGAAACGCCAGTGAGATCAGCGTGAATGCAACGAGGATAGCGCGCAAAGGTCGCATGCGGCGCTCGGAGTCAATCAAAAGAGCAGTGTAGTGCCAAGCGGGAACTACGCGATTTCATGCGCCCCCAGCTTGTCAGTAAAAACCCGGAGCCCGACCGTGCACCCACTATTTGACAGGTTGTCCTCGTTTAGTCCCGAGTTTGGGCCTTGTGTGGCGCGGATCCGTCCAGGTTTTAGGGATTTTCGCAGCTCTGCCATGGCATGTGACTTGCAGCAGTCTGGGTTGATCGCGCACATGGCCACACGAATGAACATGCTAAAGCTGTTGCAGGAAGTGCGAGGCTTTACCCAGTTTACCAATCGCCCGAGCGAACCTCGGCCGGGTGGTCCTCTGCTGCTCGAATTTCGTGGTCCATCCAAACAGCGAGCCGCCGCACGGCGCAAACTGAATATTAAAGTGAGCATGTTGGAGCTGCCCGACATTCCGCAGCCCGTGCGAATTACTTACCTCCGGTGATTTGGCTTGTTGCTTTGGGCCGGCTTTTTGCCAATTCGTCTTCTCCCGCATTGGAAAAACAAATTCGGTGACCTGATTTGAGGCACTGTCCGATACATCATTCCTTTCCGTCTCCGAATCTGCCACAACCGTTCAGCGTTTTTCGGCTTTGCAGGCCAAGGCAAGCACCTACACTTTTGATCATGAGTATGCATCCAGTCGCGCCGTTCCCGGGCTCCCGGCCGCGGCGCTTGCGGCAATCGATCGCGCTGCGGCGTTTCGTTAGTGAAACCCAATTGAGTTCGAGCCAACTGGTGCTTCCGTTGTTTGTCCGGGCGGGTCGGCGTGTTCGGAGGGCGATCAACGCCATGCCAGGTGTTTGTCAACTTTCGGTGGATGAACTGGTAAAGGAATCCACCCGGGCTTTCGAAGCCGGTGTGCCTGCGGTGCTGTTGTTCGGCATCCCGGAAACCAAGGACTTGCGCGCTTCGGGCGCGTATGCCGCTCGCGGGCTTGTTCAACAGGCGGTGCGCGCGCTTAAAAAGGAATTGCCGGATTTGCTGGTAATTACGGATGTCTGCTTGTGTGAGTACATGTCGCACGGGCATTGCGGGATAGTTGAACGCAAAGCCACGACTGCGCGGATCCTCAATGATCCTACTCTCAAGCTGCTTGCGAAAACAGCCGCCAGTCACGTCGAGGCCGGTGCGGACATGGTGGCCCCGAGCGATATGATGGACGGCCGGGTGCGGGCTATTCGTGAGGAATTGGACCGCGAGGGCTTCAGCGATACACCCATCATGTCCTACGCTGCCAAATTTGCCTCCGCCTTTTACGGTCCTTTCCGCGAAGCTGCCGAATCTGCCCCACAATTCGGCGATCGCCGCAGCTATCAAATGGATGCGGGCAATGCCCGCGAGGCGTTGCGCGAGGTGGCTCTCGACGTGCAGGAAGGGGCTGACATTCTCATGGTAAAGCCGGCTTTGGCTTACCTGGATGTCATTTACCGCGTCAAAACTGAGTTTGGCTATCCAACCGCGGCTTACGCCGTCAGCGCCGAGCATTCAATGATCAAGGCCGCCGCCGCCAATGGCTGGATCGATGAACGCACCGTCACACTGGAGAGTTTGCTGGCAATGCGCCGGGCAGGGGCGGATATCCTGATCACTTATGCGGCTGTGGACGTGGCGCGATGGCTGGCCGGGAAATGATCCTTCCACGGTGACACTTCCTCCGACCCGCTGAAGCGGGCTTTGAATCGCCCGGATGGTGCCGCCGAGGATTATTTGCCCGCAATAGCAAAAACGTAAAGCAGCAGACCCACGATCACCACGCCAAGAATCACACACGCCGTAATCACGATCTTGTTGACCTTGTTGTCCTTCTTGGCAAACCCGGTGCCCTTTGTATCAAACCCGCGCCGCGCGCCCGTTTCCAATTCAGTCAGGCTGACTCCCCTCTGCATGACCATGGTTTGATCCAGCGGCTTTTTCGAGGAGGCCGGCGGTGTGTCGGTTTCCAGCCGCATCTCGATTTGACCCAACCGCAGAATCTGGCCCGGTTTTATGGCACTCTCTGTCACCTTGTCGCCATTGATGAAAGTGCCGTTGGTCGAATTCAGGTCCTTTACGATGACGTCGTTGCCTCGCAGAAGCACTTCACAGTGATGGCTGGACACGGACGGTTCCGCTATTTGGAAGGTATTGTCCTCCACACGGCCAATCGTGGTCTTCTCCGTTTTCAGGTCGTGGGTGCGTCCAGTCATTCCTGCGCTCAGGAGAACGAGTTTCGCCATATACGTAATTAGCGATTATCAACAGCAACCCTTGCAAGTCAAACCGAAATGCCCCTTCGCCCGGCGGAAGCGGCGGAAACTGGCGAACTTGATTCATTTGTTCGTAGCGGCGCCTGGCAGAACGACGCTCGATTCATTTCGTGGCAAAAAGCAGTCCTCGCCCAAAGATTTTGCTGACGCTGCCGCGGAGCAAACCCCTCAGGTTACTGCTTTTTGATCAATTCCCGAAACTGCGCGAATAACGGTGTCGAGTCGTGAGGGCCTGGCGACGCTTCGGGGTGATACTGCACACAGAAGATCGGTTTGCTTTTGTGGCGCATTCCCTCGACGGTCTGATCATTTAAATTCACACGGTCAACGACGATCTCCTGGGGCAGGCTCTTGGGGTCTACCGCGAATCCGTGATTTTGAGAGGTGATTTCCACTTTCCCGGACTCAAGATCCTTGACCGGCTGATTGGCACCTCGATGGCCGAACTTGAGTTTGAATGTTTTGCCTCCAAAAGCCTGTCCGAGGATTTGGTGTCCGAGACAAATCCCGAAGATGGGTACGCCGCTGTTCACCAATTCCTTCACGCACTGGACGGCGTAGCCAAGAGCCGAAGGGTCTCCCGGTCCATTCGAAAGGAATACCCCGGCCGGCTTCGTTTTGAGAGCGTCCTGGGCGGTGGCGGTTGCGGGCAGCACCCGCACCTTGAACCCATGTTGCCGCAATCGCCTCAGGATATTGTATTTCATCCCGTAGTCGTAGGCGACGATGGGAATATCCGCTGGCGGCAACGGCGTTCGAACATTTCGCGGGTCCTGCGGTTCGGATCCCTGCATCAGCGTAAAACTGGCGCTCTGCTCATCCTTTTCGTCCCAGAGGAACGGTTCTTTATGGGTGACCTGCTTGACGTAGTCCACGCCCAACAAGCCGGGCCACTCCTGGGCTCGCCGAAGCGCTTCCGCGTCATTGATATCTTCGGTGGAGATGAAGCCGTTCATTGCTCCTCGCACCCGGAGTTTCTTGGTGAGTGCCCTGGTGTCGATGTCCTGAATGCCGGGAATACCGCTGATTTCGAGGTAGTGGGCCAGCGAGTGGTCGGCCCGCCAATTACTCACAATCGGCGAGAGTTCGCGAATCACGAACCCGGCCACATGGGGCCGCCAGGATTCCACATCCTGCAAGTTGACCCCGTAATTGCCGATCAGCGGGTAAGTCATGCTGACGATTTGGCCCTTGTACGAAGGGTCCGTGAGGATCTCCTGGTAACCGGTCATCGAAGTGTTGAAGCACACCTCACCGCATGCCGAGGCGCGCGCGCCGAAACCGCGGCCGCGGAGCACTGAACCGTCTTCTAAAGCCAACACTGCATTCATGTCTGAACAAAGACCGCGCGGATGCTAGGCCAGCATGTCGCGCGGTCAAGGACCAACTGGAAAACTGCCGGATGCGCGTCTTTTACGACACTCGGCTATTCACGCTCCGAGGCAATGGCCATCGAAATGAACGTCAGCTCTCGCTCTTTGCCTTCTCGAGATCCGCTATGAACTCCTTCGCCGTTTGGCCGTCATAGCCCACCATTTTTCGCAATTGCTTTCCGTCGGCGCTCAAAACGATCACGGTGGGATAGCCTTCGACATTGAATTTCTTTTGTAGTTCGTCGTTCGCCTTTTTCAGCTCCTCGGTTTGTTTTTTGTGGTGGGGAAAGTCCACGTCCACGAGCACGAGGTTGTTTTTGGCAAATTCGACAAACTCGGGTGAGTTCAGCACGGTTTTGCGAAGGGCCTTGCAAGGAGGGCACCAATCCGAACCGTTGAAATCCATTAACACCATCTTCTTCTCGGCTTTGGCCTGGCTTTGCGCTTTCGCAAAATCCGTGGTCCAGGCGCCTTCTTCCGCGGCAGCCTGCCAGAGTGCCAGTGACGCTAGTAAACACAGGGCTATTTTTTTCATATTTCCATCACGACGTTCAGCAACACGGTCTTGACTGGTTTCAGTTTTTTGAGCCGGCAATCAAGCCCCTGCCAGCAACGCTTCATCGGCCCATACCTTTTTGCCCCCGACAATGGTGGCAACCGCTTTTCCTTTCAATCGCCAGCCATAATAGGGGCTATTAGAAGCTTTGCTTGCCGATGCGGTCTTGTCAAATCGCCAGGACCTATCCTGGTCCAGAACGGTCACGTCGCCGTCGGCGCCGATTGAAAGGGTACCTTTGTTCAGGCGCAGCAGCTTTGCGGGGTTCACGGTGAAGCGCGCGATGAGTTCCATGAGGCTAAGTCGCTGGGTGTGATAAAGCTGCATCAGCGACAACGCCAATTCGGTTTCCAATCCGGTAATTCCAAAGGGCGCGTAATCGAACTCGACATCCTTTTCGTAGTCGCAATGCGGCGCGTGATCACTGCACAGGATTTCGATTGTGCCGTCAACGATTCCTGCCAGCACCGCTTCACGATCGGCAGCCGATCGCAAAGGCGGGTTCATTTTGAAATTGGTATCGTAGGCGGGCCAGGCCGGCAGCTCCGCCTGGCCCGGGTCGAACCCGAGAATTGCTTTGCCGTCGGATTCCCAAAACCGTTCGCTGCCGGCAATCGCCGAGTCGGTAAGCGTGAAATGATGAGGGCAGGCTTCCCCGGAGACAGGCACGCCGCGCTTCCGTGCTTCCCGTAACAATTCGACGCTGCGGGCAGTGCTGACGTGCTGGCAATGGACACGTGCCCCGGTTGTTTCGGACAGCAGAATGTTGCGGGCCACGATCATCTCCTCCCCCGCGGCGGGCCATCCACGGAGTCCGAGCACCGTGCTCCAGTAGCCTTCGTGCATGACCCCATCGGTCACAAGGGAATAATCCTGGCAGTGATCCATGACGGGCAAATCGAACATGCGGGCGTATTCGAGCGCGCGCCGCATCAGTTCATTATTCTGAACGCAATGGCCGTCGTCCGTGATTGCGACCACCCCGGCCTCCTTGAGCGAACCCACGGGCGCCAGTTCTTCGCCGGCAATATTCCGGGAAATCGCCCCGGCCACGAACACGTTGACTTTGCCGCGCGCAATCGCCAGGTCGCGAATGAGGGCTACCGTCCCGGAATTGTCGATGGCCGGCGAAGTATTGGGCATGCAGACGACCGACGTAAAACCTCCCTGAGCCGCCGCGGCCGTCCCGGTGGCAATGGTCTCTTTGGCCGCCTGGCCGGGCTCGCGCAAATGTACGTGCAGATCGATTAAGCCTGGGCAAACGACGAGCCCGGAAACGTCGATGCGCTCGATTTCAGGTGTAACGGCGCCGGCTTTGGGTCCGACCGCGGCAATTTTCCCGTCACGAATCAGAACATCGGCGATGACATCGGAGTGGTTAGCAGGATCGATGACTCGTCCGCCGGCCAGGAGCAGCGAATTCATTCGCGCGAACATTACACGGGCGCCGATTCAATTCAATCGTCAATCGCCGATCAAAATGACACCTGGCGCGAAAATGAATCGCCGTTCTGCGGCGCTACTGTTCCTCAGCCATGTGTTTGTCCAGGTTATACGCCGCGCTGATGAGGCCGAGGTGGGTAAACGCCTGGGGAAAGTTGCCCAACTGTTCGCCCGCGAGGCCCAGTTCTTCCGAATACAGGCCCAGGTGGTTGGCGTAGCCGAGGTTCTTTTCAAAGTGAAACCGGGCTTGTTGCACGTCGCCGGCGCGGGCCAAACACTCCACATTCCAAAACGAGCACATGGAAAATGTTCCCTCACCGCCCGGGAATCCCGTATCGGCTCCCGTCAAAACGTTGTACCGATAGACGAGCGAGTCCTCCACGAGAGTTTCGTTAATCTTCTTGAGAGTAGAGCGCCACCGCGGATCACTTGGGCCGGTAAATTTTACGAGCGGCATCAGCAGGGCCGAGGCATCAACGGTTTTGCTGCCTTTGTACTGCACGAAGGTTTGGAGTGAGCCATCCCAGAACTGGTCGTACACATCCCGGTAGATCTCGTCGCGCACTGCCGTCCAACGCGCAAGCGGAGCCGGAAAAGACCGTTTTTGAGCCAGGCGTATCCCGCGGTCAATGGCCACCCAGCACATGACCCGGGAATAAAGGAACTCGTGAGAGCCGCCGCGCACCTCCCAGCTTCCTTCATCAGGCCGCCGCCAGTTTTCGCAAACCCATTGGATCAGGCGGCTGAGGTTCAACCAAAAGTCATATGAAATCAGTTCGCCAAATTTGTTGTAGATGTAAACCGAGTCCATCAATTCGCCGTAAATGTCGAGTTGCAGCTGGTCATGAGCGCCGTTGCCGATCCTTACCGGGCGCGATTTGCGGTAGCCTTCGAAATGGCCAAGGGTGGTCTCGCCGAGTTCCTTTCGGCCGTCGATGCCGTACATGACCTGCAGCGGCATATGGTCCTTGAGTTCTCCGCAACGGGCTTCGATCCAGCGCATGAAGGCTGTGGCTTCCTCCGTGTAGCCGAGTCGCATCAAGGCGTACATGGTAAAGGAGGCATCGCGAATCCAGGTGTACCGATAGTCCCAATTGCGCACGCCGCCAATTTCCTCCGGCAGCCCGAAGGTTGGCGCCGCCACCACGGAGCCGTACTCCGCCGATGTTAGCAGCTTGAGCGTAAGGGCGGATCGATTGATCTCCCGCCGCCATCGCCCCCGGTATTGGGAGTGTCCCACCCAGTCTCTCCAGAAATTCATCGTCTGCTTAAACGAATCAGGCACGTAGCCGGCCGCTGCTGAAGGCGAATCCAGGCCGGTCCCGCCATCTTCCAGTATAAATGCGGCTTTTTGGCCCGATCTCAGTTTGAACTGTGCCACGGCGCTTCCGTTCACAACCCGGAGTGGGACGTCGCTGCGCAGTCTCAGCACGGTCTTGTCGGGGCCGTCGCTTAAGAACAGGACCTCCTTTTGTTTGCGATGGACGCGGTGAGATGCGCGTCCATAGTCGAATCGCGGCTCGCAAACCATGTGGAATGAAACGTCGCCGCGAATGCATTTTGCCCGGCGCACCAGGTTATGGGCGTGGCCCAAATAAGAAATGGGCATGAAATCCGAAACCTCGGCCATCCCTCCTTCGGCCAGGAAACGTGTCAAAAGAACATTGGAATCGGGCAGATAAAGCTGTTTCTGAGTCGCTTTTTTCAACTCGGGCGCCAGGACGAATCGTCCGCCCTTGCGATGGTCCAGCATGGCCGCGAAGATCGTGGGCGAATCGAATCGGGGAAAGCACATGAAGTCGATAGCCCCGTCCATTCCCACCAGCGCTGTCGTGCTTAGGTCGCCAATCAATCCGTAATTCTCGATCGGTTTATAGTTCACGATCTCCCCTTGTTCTCGGGCCAACGTACGCGGTTGCGCCAGTTGCCGCAAAGGGGTTTTCACTTGCCGCGTGCCTCTGGCCGATTCATCCTCCCTGGCAGCCCCACATGAAAGGCCAGCCCAAGCATTTCCGCGCGGCCCGCTCCGACTCCGTAATGGGCTTTACCCTGATTGAATTGTTGGTCGTCATTGCCATCATCGCGATTATCGCTGCTTTGCTGCTTCCCGGATTGTCCCGCGCAAAGGAATCCGCCAACCGCACCCGCTGCATGAGCAACCCTCAAGCAACTGCAGCTGGCTCTTAAGCTGTATATGGACGACAACCGCGCCCTGTTTCCTCCGCGGAGCGATGTGATCCGATGGCCCACCGAGTTGCTGGACATTTACCGGAATACAAACCTCCTTGCCTGCCCGACCGATCTCAAACGAGGCATTCCCCCGGCTACCCTCGGCGCTTCAAACCCGAAATACTTTGCTGATAATTCGCTTCGCAGCTACATCATGAACGGCTGGAATGACGTCTTTCCCGCCGCCATCGCCAGCAATCCGCGCCAGGAATTTTCGATGAAAGAAGGCCTGGTTCTCAAGCCGTCGGAAACCATCGTCTGGGGCGAAAAACGGCACGAAGCCCAAGACTTCTGGATGGATATCTTCGACGTCGGAGACAATCTTACGGACAAGGTGCAGCACGGAACTCATTCCAATTACCTGAAACCGACGCGGTCGGGCGGCGCGAATTTCGCCTGTGTAGATGGCGGTGTGCGTTTTCTAAAATTCGGGAGATCCGTGAACCCGGTTAACTGGTGGTGTGTCAAAGACGTGGATCGTTACAAATACGCCCTGCCTCTGAACAGTCTCCAGCCTTAAGACATGTCGCTTCCCTTTCAAGCGTTTCGAGCGCATTTAGCGTTGCCCGCTCAAGTTTGCGCACTGTTCGTAATGGCTTCCTTGTCTCCCACCGCCTCTCGAAGCCTCGGAGCCGGGCTTCCCTTGTCCCAACAAATTCCCGTCATTTCCTGGACCAATAATCTGCTGACCATGCGGGATGCGCGGTTTCCCGAGGGCAAACTCGAAATCTGGTACCTGGAAGCGTTTTGCAAAAGCGGCGCATGGAATCGGGAGTGGTCCCAGACCACCTTGAGGCACAAGACAACTCTTCTTAGTGCCGAACCAGGCGGGCATCGGCTGGAATTCTTAACACTGGTCAACCCCGGTATTGAAGTTCGCCACCAGGTTCAAGCTGGCCCTGATGAACTGGATTTGGAGTTCGAATTCAGGAATCGTGGCAATATGAAGGTAGATCTTCAATGGTTCGAGCCCGCCTGTATCCGGGTTGGTTCGTTTACCGGCTGCAATCAGACCAATTACATCAGTCGGAGTTTCATTTTCACGGAAAACGGGCTGACCACGTTGGATCATTTAAGAAGGACAACGAATGCCCTGTACGAGGGAGGTCAACTTTATCTCCCCTCATGGGTGCTGCCCAGCGACGCCAATCCGCGGCCGATTTCGCTCGATCACCCCATAAATGGTTTGATCGGATGTTTTTCAAGCGATAACCGCTGGCTGCTGGCAACCGCAACCGACCGCACCCACCAGTTATTCGAGGGCGTCTACGTATGCCTGCATAGCGACCCACGCCTGGACGGGTTGGCGCCCAATCAAGTGAAACGCAGACACAGCAAGATTTACATTCTGCCGAACGATCCGCAGCGTCTGCTGGCCCGGTACCGGCGGGATTTTCCGCAGTCCGCAACCGTTTGGTGAGCGGGTGGTCGCGGGTTACCCCACTCGTTTTACCATTTCCGGGTAGTTCAGCTCGAGGGTTTGATAAAACAGCTCCGGATGTTCTTTCTCCCAGCTTGGCACCGCCGGGTCCAGCGCCGAGAGGATATCCTGGATTTGTTGGCGTCCGGGAGTGCAGAAACGGCAGCCGTATCTACGGTATAGATCCAGTATCGCTGGCGACGGATGTTGCATTTGGGGGATCTCGCGGCACGTGTCCGCCCAGAATTCCTCCCTTTCCAAAAGACCCGCAGGTCGTCCCTGGGGGCCTGTTTTTCCTTCACTCGCCGGTTCGTCTTGGTAATTCATAGGACGATTTCCTGGTAACGGTGCAAGGTGACTTAAGACCAAAATACACCCGTCCGGCACTTGTTCAAGTTGGCTTCGGGCGCAAACTGGCTCGCTTTGGGTGCCTTCGATGGGAATACTGGGGCAGGGTTATGATCAACGAAAAGCTCGATACCAACCAAAAAGCGCTGCAGATCAACGTCGATGCCAAGCGCTACGGCACATTCGCCGAGATCGGCGCGGGGCAGGAAGTCGCGCGGTGGTTTTTTCGAGTTGGCGGAGCAGCCAAGACGGTCGCCAAGACCATCTCCGCGTACGACATGGCGGTCAGTGATGCGATCTACGGCCCGACCGACCGCTATGTGAGCCGGCGCCGCCTCAAGGCCATGCTCGATTACGAGTACGATTTGCTTTTGGAACGTCTCGAAAACAAGCGCGGTTCGAGCACGGCTTTTTTCGCGTTTGCCGATACGGTCACAACTCGGAGGGAAGAAGGGCATGGCTGGTTGGGCATCAAGTTCCAGTCCGAGCCCGGCGCGGACGCATCGGAGATTTACATCCATGTGCGGATGCTGGACGGGGAGAATGTGCGGCAGCAGGAGGCCCTGGGAGTGATCGGGGTGAACCTGATATACGGGACGATTTATGCCCATCGCAACCCGGAGACGCTTATCCGTTCATTGCTCGACAACCTGACCTGGGAACGCGTTGAAGTGGACATGATTCGGTTCGCGGGACCGGCATTTGCGGGTGTCGACAACCGCTTGATGGCGCTTCAACTGGTGCGGGAGGGATTGACCGAGGCGGCGATGTTTACGGCGCAAGGCGAAGCCATCCAGTGGGCCGAGGCCCTCTATAACAAGCCCGTCCTTGTCCAGCGTGGCAGCTTCCGTCCGGTGACCCGCGCGACTCTCGACGTGCTGGAGCGCGGGCTCGAGCAATTCCTGAAAGAACCCGACTTGAAAGGCGAACAACCCCAGGTCCTCATGGAAATGACCCTGAGACACCTGACTTCCGACCATGGGATCGATGCCGCAGACTTTTTGCAGAGAGCGGAGACTCTGCGCGCATTGGGCAAGACGGTCCTTGTCTCCAACTTCCGTCGGTTTCATCGGCTGGCGTCCTACCTCTCGCGCTACACCAAACGTCCACTGGGCATCGCCCTTGGAGCCTCGAATTTGAAAGAAATTTTTGACGAAAGTTTCTACAACGAAAGTGAGGGTGGATTATTGGGCGGCCTGGGCCAGTTATTCAAAAACCCCGCGCGGTTGTACGTTTACCCCCACTTGGAACTGGAGACCGGGCAGCTGGTTACCGCCGACAACTACCCCATCAGCCCGCGCCTCCGCCATCTGTATCTGTATCTAATGCAGAACCGTTATATCCAGGGGGTGAGCAATTTTGATCCGAACCTTGCCAGAATTCGGCGCCGTGAAGTCATCGCCGGAATTCAGTCTGGCGAGGAGAATTGGGAGCAGATGGTTCCTCCGCAAATCGTGGAGATTATCAAGCGCGAGCGTCTTTTCGGTTACCGCAGCCATACGCGCGGTGTCGCCCCGGCCTAAGCCGCGTCACTGTCGTTCGCCCGCGCTGGTGTCCGCCTCATTAAATATTCAGAAGCTCGACGTCCGATAAGGGACCGGCCAGCCGGAGAGGTTCCTAAGCCCGGCTCACCGAACCGATTTTCACTTCACCGACGAAAACGGCCCCGGCTTCGACCACAAGATTCAGAGCGATCACGTTGCCGAAAACGCGCGCTGTGGGCTTCAAAACTACTGTGCCGGTGCCCTTCAAATCCGCCACGAGTTCTCCGCTGATTTCCGCATCCCGAATCATCAAAGGTTGTGCCCAGCGAAAATGATGTCCGTAAGGCACGACGAGTCTTCCGGGCAACAGCGTCCCTTTGATATTGGCCGAGGAATGAATTTCCAGGGCGCCTTCCGTCGTCAGCTTGCCAATCAGGCGGCCTTTCAGCACAGCTTCTCCAACCAGCGACTCGGTATTGAGCAGGTAACCCTTTTCTTCGAGCACCAACCGGCCGTGGGTGCGAAAGCTTTTTGAAAAGGTCTGGTTGATTTGGTAATCGGCCAGGTCAACGTGGCTGCTGCAACGCTTGCACATGGTCGAAGCCGCCGCCTTTGGCACATCCAGTTCCGTTCCGCACTGGAAACATCGAATCCTGCGATGCTCGATAACGTGCTGGGGCTGGCGCGCCGCCGGCCGAAGCGCCTCCTCGAGGCGAAAATGTTCACGGCATTTTTTGCAAATGCTGGAATAGGCGGTCCGCGGCTCCGGTTGGACGTGCCCGCACTTGGGGCACGCGACCGCTACG
Source organism: Verrucomicrobiia bacterium (assembly GCA_035294005.1). GTDB lineage: Bacteria > Verrucomicrobiota > Verrucomicrobiia > Limisphaerales > UBA8199 > JANXQE01. Next base: position 4,989 of record DATGLT010000009.1, on the reverse strand, counting down.
GTATCCTTATTTGACGGCGCCATGAAACGACGGGTCCATTGAACGGCCTCCGGGCACGCGCTCGTTTTGGCCCCTGTGCCCGGAGTTTATCCGGAACGATTCAGAACTAAACACAAGGAAACAAAGAAATTTATGAGGCGGAATGGATTTTTTGAGGCAACCGCGTTTCATTTTTTGGTCGGCATTGAAGGATCCATCCGGTTGGTTTGCTCTCATGTCCCCAGGTTCGTTCCTCTCACGTACCTTGCATTCGGCCGCTCGAAAGCGCGCCGTTGCGGCAACGGTCTAAGCAGTTGCATTCGGCCGCCGCCGTGGCCCTCGATGTTTTAGGGGCGGCAAATCGGGGCCCGCGCCGAGCGTTGCCTCCCGGCGCGGGCGGCACAAAGCTGCCGCTACGCGGCGCTTTGCAGATTAGATGCCCGGGCCCTTCGCAGGCGCGGGGGATTTTGGCGCTTCATTGGGCCGGGCCGGCGGAGTGCTTGGCGCAACTTTGTTCGGATTGACTTCGGTTTTCCCAACAAAGGTCACACCCTCTTCAATCACCAGTTTCGAAGCCCGCACATCGCCAAACAATTCGGTCTTTGCCTTCAATTCAATTTTGTCTTTGGCCACGATGTTGCCGGTGATTTTTCCACGCACCACAACTGAACCGACGTCAATGGTGCCTTTGACCACTGCGTTATCGCCGAGGGTTAGCGCCCCGTCAGAAGTGATGTCGCCATCGACTTTGCCATCGAAGGTCAGTTCGCCTGAAAATTTGAGGGTTCCTTTCACTTCAACGTCGGAGTTCAGGACGTTCTTGGAATTTGGATTGGGTGCAGTGCTCATGTAATTCGTCAATGTTGTCGCTAATCCTGTTGGATTGTTTAACCCGAAGTTAACCACAAACGCCGCCAGGGGAACCAGGGAATTTCCTAGCCACCCTGGATATGCTAAGCTGCGATGTTCCACAGGATCGAAAATTTCTTAAGAAATCGGGAATAAAACTGCACGCCGGTCGGTCCTGGTTTGGATGAGGAACGTCAGATCGATCGACTGAGTAGTGGACAAACAGGATAAAAGAGACCGGTTCGAAGCGGCGGTGATGCCTCACCTGGACGCGGCCTATAACCTGGCGCGGTGGCTCGCGCGCGATGAGCACGATGCCCAGGATATTGTGCAGGAGGCGTTCCTGCGCGCATTCAAGTTCTTCGACGGGTTCCACGGCGAAAACAGCCGATCCTGGCTCTTGTCCATCGTCCGTAACGCGACCTTTACCTGGCTCCAGAAGAATCGCAAAAGCGAGATCCTTACGGTTTTTGACGAAGAAACGCACCGCCTGGATGAGGAATCGGCTGACACGCGGGATTCTATTCAACAGGCCGACCACCTCTTGGTTCGCCAAGCCATGGAGAATTTGCCGGCTGAGTTTCGCGAGGTGATGATTTTGCGTGAACTGGAGGGACTTTCTTACAAAGAAATCGCTGAAATCATCGGGACCCCGGTCGGAACGGTTATGTCGCGGCTGGCCCGTGGGCGTAAACAGTTGCTCGGCGCGTTAGCCGCCAGCCTCAAACAGGAAGGAACCTTATGAATTGCGCTGAATTCTCTTCGCTCAAGCACGCCCACGCGGATGGAGAATTGGATCTGATCCGCAGCCTGGAGGTGGAGGAACATCTCTCCGCCTGCCCAGGCTGTTCCGGGGAGCGGGATAACGTTCAGATTGCCAAAACGGTCATCAAAACGCCGGGGATGTACTTTCAAGCTCCGCACCACTTGAAAGCGCGGATTCGGGGCGAACTTGGGCTCGAAGGAGCCCGAACGAATCGAGCGCCGTGGTGGAGGCTAACCGGGCTGCGATTGGCGATACCCGCCGCCTGTGCTTTGGTCGCTGTAGCGCTTGTCCTGCTCGGGTTGACGTGGAATTCGCGGGAAAAACAGTTGGTTCGGGAAGTCGTCGCCAGCCACGTGCGCTCAATGATGGTCGACCACAAAACGGATGTCGCTTCATCCGACCAGCACACCGTCAAGCCGTGGTTCATCGGGAAATTGGATTTTGCGCCGCCCGTGGTGGACCTGGCTGGACGTGGTTACCCTTTGGCAGGGGGGCGTTTGGATTACGTGCAGAATCGCCCCGTGGCCGCCCTCGTGTACCAGCGGCGCAAGCATTTCATCAACCTTTTCGTCTGGCCCGCCCCTTACGATGCCGCTTTCAGCGAGAGAATCGCCGAGGTGGACGGATTCAACCTGGTTCGGTGGACCCGGGCAGGCATGGAGTTCTGGGCTGTGTCCGATCTGAACAAAAGTGAACTAGGCGAATTTGCGCGGCTGGTAGTCGGGAATGATCCAGTTGAAGCAGACGGTAACCAGGAGAACAAAGGTGGAAATACGAATCCCGGGACAGGTTTGAAATGATTAGACCATGGCGATCCCAGAGCGGGCTTCCGCTACGGTGTTTATCCACCTGAAACTGGGACAGAGTGCGTATTGTCTGTGAGCTCGTGTCGGCCAAGGCTACCAGGAGATGCGCGAAAACAGGTCCGTCTCCTCCCCGGCTCGGATCTTCAGCTCCTGGCCGGCCGTTGGGTTTTTCCCACTCCTCATTCAGCTTGCGCTTGGCTTGATGGCGCTGAGTTTTGCCCCACCCGCAAAAGCCGTGGTGCCAGTCGATATCAGCATTCAAACGCCTCAAATCGGCGATCACGCCCTGCACATTCTTTCCTCAAACCTGCTCGAACTGGTTCTCATCAATACCGAATCGCCTAACTCGAGCGTTTCGCCGTGGAACTGGGTCAATAACCAGCAACTCTTTGTTGCGCCGCGCGCCGGAGGTGTTGAAGTGATTGTCGATGGCCAGCTTGATCCAATCATCGGCATGGGATTCAAACGGCGGCCGGTCTATGCGCCGTTGCTCAATTGGGATCTGCGCATTGGCAACCAATTGTATCTTCAGCTGAGCAATTCGATTCCCAATGCCGCATCTGTTAAGGTCCTGAATAACGGGTCAGTCTGGCCTTCGACTTTGGTGTTTTCCTCGAGTGCCGACCCGTTGCGCTTCAATCCCGCCATTCATGTCAACCAGGAAGGCTACATGCCCGGTTACCCGAAAGTGGCAGTGGTCGGGTATTACCTTGGCGACATGGGAGAGATGCAAATCCCGTCGACGAAATTCGAGCTGATTGAAGCGGCTAGCGGAAACAAAGTTTTCGAGGGGTCGTTGAACCCGCGCAAAGATGTCGGCTACTTATACCTGCCAGCCCCGTACCAGGCGGTGTTTCAAGCCGACTTCACAGCCTTCAACACGCCTGGCGAATACCGTGTGAGTGTTCCCGGGATGGGTGCTTCCCTGCCATTTCATATCGACGAGGGGATTGCCATGGATTTTGCCCGCACCTACGAGCTCGGCATTTTCCATCAGCGAGGCGGGTATGATGTGAACATGCCCTTTACCCGGTTCACGCATGCGGCCGATCATCTCGCCCCCGCGCTGGTGCCGACCAATGCTTCGGCCCTTTTTGCGTTCACCTGGCGCACCGTTTCGAACTATTGCACCCAGATAAACCCCGACAATCCCCCCCAGGTCGCCCCTGCGATGACCAATTATGCGGCCCAGTTGTTCCCGTTTGTGAACCAGGGCGCCGTTTCCGTTTCGGGGGGACATTTCGAGGCCGGAGATTATAACCGGGTGACCTACAACGCCGCCCAGGTGACGCACGTTCTGTTGTTTGCGGCCGATTCGTTGCCCGGCGTCGGGCAGTTGGACAATATGGGAATTCCCGAAAGCGGAGATGGCATCAGCGACTTGTTGCAGGAAGCAAAGTGGGAGGCCGATTTCATTGCGAAGATGCAGGACGCCGACGGGGCCTTCTATTACTCTGTTTATCCGCGAGACCGCGAGTACGAAATGGACGTGCTGCCCGAGAACGGGGATCCCCAGGTGGTCTGGCCCAAGAACACCGCTTCAACGGCGGCCGCCGTGGCCGCGCTCGCGCAATGCGCCTCTTCCCTGCAGTTCAAACGGGCTTACCCGCAAACCGCCACAAACTATCTGGCAAAAGCGCTTCTGGGGTGGCAATTCCTCACCAACGCTATCGCCACGTTTGGGTTGGAAGGTTCGTATCAAAAGATCCAGCACTTCGACGAGGATTTCACGCATCATGATGAATTGGCGTGGGCTGCCTGCGAACTGTATCTGGCGACAGGCGATCGCCAGTTCCAGGATCAACTCTTTCAATGGTTTCCTGATCCAACCGACCAGGCGACTTTCCGGTGGGGGTGGCAGCGCATGGGTGTGTGTTACGGAAATACGATCCGCGACTACGCCTTTGCTGTAAGCAGCGGCCGGCTCTCGGCCAACCAGGTGAGCCCGGACTACGTCGCCAGGTGCGTTTCGGTGATCACCAACTGCGGGAACGATGTTCTGGGCTGGTCGCAGGACAATGCCTATGGCACAAGTTTTCCCGATTTGACAAAGGCATACCAGGGGGGTGGCTGGTACTTTTCTCCCGAGCAGGCCTTCGACATAGTTGTGGCGTATCAATTCAATCCGGACCCGAATTACATCGACGCGATCCTGCGGAACGTAAATTACGAGGGCGGTTGCAACCCGGTGAACGTCTCGTATATCACAGGACTTGGCTGGAAGCGCCCTCGCAACGTGGTCGATCAATACTCGTTGAATGATCGTCGAGCCTTGCCCAAGGACGGGGTCCCCATCAGCAACATCCAGGCCGGGTTCGAGCGGGTATGGACTTATGATTGGACGTTGAGTTCACTCGTGTACCCGTCCGATTATACGAACACGGCCCCTTACTCGTACTACGATCGATGGTGTGACGATTGGAACGTTTCGACCGAAGGCTCAACCACGGATACGGCGCGGAGCCTGGCGGCCACCGCCTGGCTGGCCGCTCAAACGGCTCTTGCGCGGCAGCCGTGGCGTTTCACCAACGCATCCATTGTTCTTCAATCAGCTTCATCGCAACCGGGCCAACCCGTCACCGCCATGCT
>DATGLT010000008.1:0-10123 GCA_035294005.1 Verrucomicrobiia bacterium | reverse complement strand
TTCACGCAGGACTTCAACCCAATCGGCACGGCAACCAACGTGCCGTACCAGCTCAATGTTCAACTGCCGCGAACCGGGAGCACGACGATTCGCGCCATTGCCACGGATCAATACGGCAACGATGGCCAGGTCGTCCAACTGGTCATCAACGTGCAATTGCCACAACCGCCCGGCATCCAGTTCAGTCTCATCTCGCCGACCAATCCTCCCGTCCCTAGCAGTTCAATTATTGAGGTAGGTGTCAGTGCCAGCGGCGATACCGGCATCTCCAACCTGACCGCGGTTGTTACCGGCGTCGGCACCGGGCCTTTGGCGGTGACCAACGGTTCGAGCCTCATCGTGCAGGGCGTCGTTTCGAACACCGCCGTTGCGGGCCAACAGGTCGAGGTGCTTGCCCAAGCGATCGACGATCTCGGCTTGTCCAGCGGCCAGAAGATTTTCACTGCAACCGTTAGTGACGGCACGCCGCCAGCCGTGTCGTTCCTAAGTCCCACCAATAACGCGTTGATTGCGCCCGGCGCCTCGTTTGCCCTGGCAGTGCAGGCTTCCGACAACAGCAGCAACGTCAGCTTGAGCCTGGCTGTCCGTGGCAGTCTGACGGTTTCACAAACCGTTCCGCTCAACCTCACCCCCAATCAGCCGGTCACGAATGTGTTTACAGTGCCGCTGGCCGCGGCGCCGACGAACGGCGGCGGGATTACTGCCACAGTCACGGCAACGGACCTGGCAAGCAACGTAACCCAAATCACCCGGTCTTTCTGGCTGCCCGGCACTGTCGGCCCCGCGATCGCTTCATTGAATATCGCCAGCAACCAGCCGCCGCTGGGCGGACTGACCGTCCCCATCCAGGCCCTGCTGGCATCGGGGCAAGTCGCGGTTAGTGTGAGCTTTTTCCAGGACGGAAAATTCGTTGGCACCGTAACCAATGCGCCATACCAGGTCTCGGTGAAACTGCCCGCGACCGGCAGCACGACGATCAGCGCTTTCGCCACGGACGCCTTTGGTTTCAACGGCGTTGCCGTACAACTCGTGATCTCTGTTCAGACAAATATCCTACCTTCGATTCAATTTGCTCGCGTGACGCCGGCTTCCGGGCCGGTTCCAAGTGGTTCGCCGTTTTCGGTCATGGTTTCTGCCTCTGGCAATCCTGGGGTATTCCAGATTTCCGGGTCGATTGGCGGCGCGGCCTCACCGGCGTCCTTTAATATGACCGGTACGAATTTCCTGATTCAAGGGACCGTCCCGCCAACGGCGTTGGCAGGACAACAAGTCGTCATTACGGCGCAGGCCGTAGATGGACTGGGCCAATCCAGCGGTTCACGCGTGTTCAACTTGGCCGTCAGCGACGGCACGCCTCCCGGCCTGACCGTCCTTAGCCCGCCGGATAATTCTCAACTGATACCGGGCCAACCTTTCGACCTCACGGTGCTGGTTTCAGACAACAGTTCAAGCCTGATACTCGGCTTGTCGATCACTGGCGCAGTTTCGACCGCTCAAAACCTGGCCCTCAGCATTGTGCCAAATACAGGCACGACGAATGTGTTCTCCGTAACTCTGCCGAATGAACCCACTAACGGCGCGCCCCTGGTTGCGACGATAACCGCCACCGATTTGGCCGGTAATAGCACCTCAATTCAACGGCTCCTCTGGTTGCCTGGCACTCTGACGACCATCCTCTCGGATATCCGGGCGCTGGGCCAAGTCTTTCCGTGCACCAACGGCCAGGGCTCCTATTCCTGGCCCAATAATAACAACTGGAGCCAATCACAAGTCCTGGGCGATCCGTGCAATGCCGGGACCAACGTCGTCGTCGCTCCGAGCAACTGGAGCACGACCAATTATCCCAACGGCACGAACCTGGACGTAGTGCTCAGCAGCGTGGGCGGAGTGATGAACCTGGATGTTTCGGTCTCGTTACACAGCCTTACGATTGAGCAAGGCGGCGGACTAAACCTGCCCAGCAATATCGGGTCCTCCCTATCGGCCGTGAACTTCTATTTCACCGGTGACGGCAACATCACGCGCAACAGTTGCTGCTCAGCCAATAGTATGTTCCTCGATGGAGGTGTGATGGAGAAAACCTTCGGCACCAATACGTTCAGCTTCGATCCGTCGATCATTCTCACTAGCATTGGCGGGACGCTCGCTGTGGATTCCGGTACGCTGGCCCTGCCTGGAAACAATAGCTACTACACCAACGGAGCCTTTAATGTTGTCTCCAACGCCACCCTGCTGCTCGTTCCACCGGCCAACAATTCACAATTCGCCGGCGAATTCAGCGGTTCCGGCAATGGAACGGTTCTCCTGAACTCGGGCACTCTTTCCGCCGTTCAGAATGGGCTCACCCTGGATCTGCCGCCGGGTTTGTTTCAGTGGACCGGAGGGACTATCGCGACCGGCAACCAGCTCACAAATGCAGGGGCGATCACAATGTCGGCACCGGCCAACGGTGGCGATATCCTGCAAGGCACGCTTTACAACACAGGCTCTTTCCTGCATTCCGGCGCAGGCAATCTTGATCTGAATTCTGCTTCCGGTGCGCACTTCGAAAACATGAGTTCCGGCACGTACCAACTCGCTTCGGACTCCGGCATCTTTGGGGTGAGCTGCTGCTCAGCTCTTTCCTTCGATAACTACGGATTGTTCGTGAAACAAGACAGCGCGGGGACTTCCGTTGTCTCCGTAGCGTTTAACAATCTCGGCGGGACTGTGGACGTGGAGACGGGTGCGCTGGTTCTCCAGAATTCCGGCTCGAGTTACGGTGCGACCTTTAAAGTTGCGGCCGGTGCGACGCTGGATCCGACTGGCGCGCGCACTCCGTCCTGGGGTGGGCTGATCACCGGGAGCGGGCAGGGCCAGATCGTGCTCAGCTCCGGCTCGATTCAGGCGTCCCCAGTTATGGTATTGAACTTCCCGGGTGACCTGTTCCAGTTTGTAGGCGGTGTTCTGCGGGGTCCGCTGACAAACCTGAACGTAATCAACATATCGGGAGGCAACGCCAGTGAAATCCAGAACCAGTTCTACAATACCGGCCTGGTGCGCCAGACGGGTGCGGGTGGGTTGGCTTTCAACTCCTCCTCAGGTGTGTACTTTGCCAATGAGGTCGGAGCGACTTATCAATTTGAAAATGACAGCGGTTTGTTCGCTGTGAGCTGTTGCTCGCCGCTGGTTTTCGATAACTACTCGGTAGTGCGCAAAATTGGCGGCACCAATGAATCCCGCATCGACACTATAGTGTTTAACAACATCAACGGCACTTTGGACGTGCAGACCGGCCAACTCACGCTGGCTAACAACGGCAGCAGTTCCAATGGAATCTTCACGGTGTCCGCGGGGGCTGTGCTTGATTTGACTGGAGGACGCTCTCCTTCCTGGACCGGGCTGATCCAGGGGACGGGTGCAGGGCAGGTGATTCTAGGCAGTGGTACTCTGAATGCCTCGTCGCTCACATTGGATTGCGCACCCGGTTTGTTCCAGTGGACCGGTGGCCAAATCAGCGGTTCGCTGCTTAACACGAATGTCATGGCCTTCTCCGGCTCAAACGATATCACTCTTTCGGCAACGATCGGTAACACGGGCCTGGTTCGGCATTCCGGGACAGGTCGGCTCCTGCTCAATTCAAGCTCTGGCGCGCACTTCGAGAATTTCACGTCAGGCACGTACCGCCTCGAGTCTGACGCGTCGATCGCCGGCATTAGCTGCTGTAGTCCCCTTTCCTTTGATAACTATGGATCCTTTATCAAGACTGGCGGCACGAATCAGGCAACCATCTCTGTTCCCTTCAACAATTGGGGTGGGTTACTGGACGTCGAGACGGGCTCTTTAACCCTGGCGAACGGCGGGACGATCTCCAATGCTCAATTCACGGTTGCGGCGGGTGCGGCTCTGGATATCACCGGCGGAGCCAGGCCGACATGGCGCGGATTGGTCAGCGGACAGGGAGGCGGCACAGTTCTGCTCAGTAGCGGCATCCTGAACGCCAGCCCGAGCCTCTCTCTCAACTTCAGCAGCACCCTGTTTCAATGGTCTGGCGGAATTATTTCCGGCGTTAGCAGCAATCTCAACACACTCAGCATTTCCGATACAAATACTCATCTGCTCAGCAGCGAGTTCGATAACGCCGCTCTCGTGCGGCACACCGGTGCGGGAGCGCTTCAATTCGACTCCAGTTCGGGCGCAGTCTTCCGAAATCTTCCCGGCGCTACCTATCAGATTGAGGCCGACACCGCCCTTTACACGGTTTCCTGCTGCAGTCCAACTCTCTTTGAAAATTCCGGTTTGCTCAAAAAGATCGGAGGTGCGAACAACACCAGTATCGGCGTCGCCTTCAACAGCAGGGGCGGCACTGTTGAAGTGGATTCCGGCCGTTTGACCTTGGCCAACAACGGAGCCAACATCGACGGCACGTTCATCGTTGGTCCCGGGGCAAGCGTTGATCTGACCGGGGGCGCTCAACCTGGCTGGGCCGGCCGGCTCACGGGCTCAGGCGCTGGAACCGTAGAGTTCAATTCAGGCCAGATTTCAGCCTCGGGTCTTGTTCTCGATTGTTCGCCCGGGTTGATGCAATGGAGCGGCGGCAATTTCAGCGGTTCAGTCACCAACATCAATGCAATCGACAGCTCCGGCGGCACCATTTCCGGAACCTTTTTCAATGCCGGGCTCATACGTGAGTTCGGAACGAATTCAATCGGGCTTAACTCGGGCCCCGGGACCACGCTCGTGAACACGCCCGCGGGCACGCTCCTGTTGGAGAGCGACTGCGGGGTCTACGGGTTCTCTTGTTGCAGTCCTTTGAACTTCATCAATCAGGGCCTGCTGCGTAAGACAGCGGGATCGAATTCCATCGTCAGTGTGCCTTTCGATAACCAGGACGGCTCAATTGAGGTTGATAACGGCACCCTCACGCTGGCAAATGCCAACTATGTGCAAGGCAAAGGCCGGCTCGTTATCGCCTTGGGCGGAACAAACGTGGCGCAATCCGGACGCTTGAGCGTGAGCGGCACCGCCACACTCGGCGGCCAGCTAGCCATTGTGTTGACCAATGGGTATTCGCCACGCTTGGGCGACCAGTTCCAGATCCTCTCTGGCTCCAGCATTATCAGCAATTTTACCACCGTCCAGGTGCCCGCGGGTTTCATTGTGACCAACAACGGCTCGTCGGTTGTCGCGCGTTACATGGGGGCAGGAGCGCAGTTGGCCGGCGGCCGCACTGCCAGTCCCGTCACTATCCAAAAACCCGGGATCCTCTTGTTTAATGGCCTCTCCAATTCCACCTGGCAGGTTTGGTCCTCGACCAACCTGGGCTCGCCCGTCTGGCTGCCCCTTGGCCCGATCGACATTACCAACGGGTCCCAATTGTGGCTCGATACCAACGCGGTGCCCTCGCGCCAGCGCTACTACAAGGTTTTGCGTGAGCCTTAATCCATCTACTATGTATTCCATTTTTCGTTACGGCTACGCGACAGTGGCGTTTTGGGTCGCAGGCTGCGGCCTCGTTTTCGCTCAGGGTTTCAACCCCGTTGTCATGAATACCGGTTCCGGTAATCCGTTGAGCTCCCTGACGGTCGGCTATACAAACAGCGGTTCGGGTCAGCTCGTGGTTGATTTCGGCTTTGCCACCCAGGAGACTTCGGCGCCCGGCGCTTTCCTGGATTCGTTCACCATTTCGATTAATGGCCCGAGCGGCACCGGCTACATCGTCACTCTCGACGCCAATGGCACTCACTGGCTTCCGGCCGTGCCGGGGTCGCTGCCAATCAGCAGTTCCTCACTCCAATGGCAGAGCTCGCCCTTTTTGGCGCCAACCGGTGGACTCACCAACCTGGCTTCCTATACCCTTGGATACACGTTGCCTCCGAGTTGGACGGGTTCACCTTTGACGCTCAATTTCAGCCTCTTCGACAATCAGGACAATTTGCGCTCGCTCGGCTATTTTTTGGTTCCCGTGGCGGTTCCCGAGCCCGCGACAACCGCTTTGCTGGCTCTCGGCATAGGTGCTTACCTGGGTCGCCGGCGCGTGCAGAAACGCGGGCCCCTTTGAGCCCACGCCTCGCGCTCGCCCGAGGAATCCAGGCGCTTGCGACGAGGCTCGACCGCCAAAAGATGGCAGAACGTGACGCGAGTCCCCCTGCGGTCAGGCTTATTGGTGAATGGACACAAGCAAACGCTTGTCGTATCCCTGCCGAAGAAATCAGACACAGTGCCCAGATTGCTGAGATCGCCAAAATTTTTGCAGGGGACCAACCAACGCGGTAATGCACCGCATGTGGTTGAGCGCGCACCCCCCAAATATCAGCTTTAGCACGCCGGCGTGAGGTGGAGCATTCGGAGATCTATGGCCCCCAGGGCCACCCCCTTACGGGGAGCCCTGCACCCCACCTAATAATTTTGGCGAAAATGGTCGCTGTTTGGCGCATACATGTACATGCGCAGCTAAGCAACTGGAAGAATGAGCACTCGAGTCCCTCGCGAAAAGGCCTTGTTTGTTGAGGCGCTGGAAATAGAGGACCCGGAGCAACGCCGTCAGTTCCTCGACAGGGCATGCGGCGGCGATTTGGAGTTGCGCCAAGCGGTCGACAAATTGCTGGCGCTTTCCCAAAGCGCCGGCGATTTCTTCAGCGGCTGTGCCCCGGCTTTGAAACGGACAGACGCAGACGCCGACCAGGTACTTTCAGCGGCGCAAGCCACGCTCGAGTCTGAAATCCCCGAGAACAAATGCATCGGCTCTTACAAGTTGCTCCAGAAGCTTGGCGAGGGCGGGTGCGGGGTGGTCTACATGGCGGCGCAGGAACAGCCGATTCGTCGCCGCGTGGCTCTCAAAATCATCAAACTGGGGATGGATACCCGGAACGTGATCGCCCGATTCGAGGCCGAGCGTCAGGCCTTGGCGATGATGGATCATCCCAATATTGCCAGGGTGCTGGATGCCGGAGCCATCGAGACCGGCCGGCCTTACTTTGTCATGGAACTGGTCCATGGCGTTAAGATTACCGATTATTGCGACCAGAACCGCGTGAGCATGCGGGCGCGTTTGGAGTTGTTCATCCAGGTCTGCAACGCGGTGCAGCACGCCCATCAAAAGGGGATCATTCATCGCGACCTCAAACCCTCCAACATCATGGTCACGATGCATGACGGAGTGCCGCTTCCCAAAGTGATAGACTTTGGTATTGCCAAAGCCACCGAGCAACGCCTGACCGATAAGACACTTTTCACCTCGTACGCCCAGCTGATGGGTACGCCGGCTTACATGAGTCCCGAGCAGATGGAACTGAGCGGGCTAAACCTCGATACCCGCAGCGACATTTACGCATTGGGCGTATTGCTTTATGAGTTGCTGACCGGTCGGACTCCCTTTGACACCACGGATTTGTTGAAATTGGGGGTAGAGGAACTCCGGCGAACCGTTTGTGAGCGGGAGCCTTTAAGTCCCTCGGCCATGCTTAGAACACTCAACAACGAAGAGTTAACGAAGACTGCTCGAAAACGCCTGGTGGAAGCTCCCCGGCTGGTATCGCAATTGCGCGGCGATTTGGACTGGATCGTCCTCAAATGTTTGGAGAAGGACCGTACCCGGCGATACGCAACTGCCAACGCCCTGGCCATGGATGTTGAGCGCTATTTGCATGAGGAAGCTGTGCTCGCGCGGCCGCCCAGCCGTCTGTACCGGCTGCAGAAGTTGGTCCGCAGGAACCGAATTGTGTGCCTGACCGGCGCCGGCGCGGTCGCCGCTTTGCTCCTGGGCAGCATTATCTCGACGTGCCTTTTCATTAAGGAACGAGAGGCCTTGCACACCGCTGAAGCCGCTCGTAAGGACGCGGAAAATGCGCGTGATGAACAGGCGAGGCTGCGGCGCGAAGCTGAGTCGCGTGAAATCATCAGACAAGCCGGCTTGCTGATGGCGCAAAACAAATATCAACAGGCAGATGAATTGCTTGCCCAGGCCTCCCTGGAAAAGCCCTCCCTGGAAGCCCAGGCCCTGTTGCGCACACTAGGCGATTGGAATGCGATTAATGGCCAATGGCCGCGGGCAGTCCAACACGTTCAGTTGTTAGTCAAATTGGACCCACTCGATAGCTTGGGAATTACGCTCGATCATTTCAGACTCGGCGCGGCGTTAATCCAGGCAGGCAAAGAATCCGATTACGATCGGTTTCGCCAGGAGATCGTTTCGCGTTTTAGTCGCACGACGAATTCACTGCCGGACCGGCTCATTAAATGCTGCCTGATGCTGCCTGCGGACCAGGAAACGTTGCGGAGTCTCGACGCGTCGGCTGAAGCTGCTGAAAGCGAACTTTCCGGGGGCCCCCCTTCTCGCGAGCCATGGACCTCGTCAGCATTGGCCTTGCTGGAATACAGGCGCGGGAACAACCTCAAGGCAACGAGCCTTTGCGCTCGCTGCCTCAAGTCTCGTGGCCGGAACGGTCCCGAGGCGGCCTTGGCGAACGCTGTTCAGGCCATGGGCTATTTACGACTGCATCAACGTGATGAGAGTCTCGCCGCACTGAGCCGGGCCCGGGAGCAGATCGATCTCGCTTTCAAAAAGGGCCTCAATCTGAACTCTAATAATGATTATGAGAATTGGTTCGACTGGATTTTGGCTCGGATTATTCTGCGCGAGTCCGAGCAGCAGCTTTCGGCAACCAATCGATTACTCGAGGTGCCAGGAAAATGAACGATCCTTGGATTGGCTCTCCTTCGCTTTTATCGTGTCAGCCCTGCTCGGAGACGTCATCGCTGCCACGGCGCAGGGGATTGACACCCAGCCCACCTGAAACTAATACGAAGTAATAAAATGCAAAACAGCCGCGATGAGGTGACCTAAATGCCAACGCTATCGCTCAGTGCCAAGGAACGGGTTGAGGACGGGTTGGTTATCCTGCTCATGCTCCTGACGTTGGTAAGCGGATTGGCCTGGCTACACAGCGACCTCAGCGGTTATCAGCACACTTGGTCGGATTCAAATCGGCAGTATTGCGGACGCTTTGCCTCACTTCGTGGACGTATATTGTGGCAAACTTGCGAGCTGTCGCCGTCCCCGCTTCCCGAACGTATCTCGAAATGGCCGCTCCTCAAGCCCGCTGATTTTGTGGTCGGCTCCAATCCCGCAGGAGAGCGCATGATGATCACCTGCGCTGGAATCGCGATTCCGTTTGCCTTCCCGGAACCCGGCAGACTTGGGTGGGAGATACGGTTCGCATCGTCAACGGACGGACAAAGCCTGACTCGTTGGTCGGCAAAATGGAGCGAGGATACAATTTCCTACCGGGCCCTTGTGATTGTTTTGGCGTTGGTTCCCGCGGCGGTTGGCATGCGGCGGTTATTCCGCCGGATTAGGCGGCAGGGTCAACCCACAGGTTGAGTCTGGGTTCACCCGTGTTTCGTTTAGCGGTTAGGCCGTCCCGAAAGAGACGGAATGACAACGGCTCATCGATTTTTGCCCGGCGAAAGGCGGGTTTTACCCCATCCAATGATCGACCTCGTGCGAGTTCAATATTCCTCGAAAATGGGTCGTGAATTCTCGAACCAAATCGGATAACACCTCGCTAAACGGGCAAGTCAGGATGGCGGAAAAAATTGTTGGAATCGGCGCTTCTGCCGGGGGATTGGAAGCCTTTACCGAACTGCTGCGGAACCTGCCTTTGGAACTGAATGTAGCCTACATTTTGGTCCAGCACCTGGATCCCAGCCATCGCAGCCTATTGTCGGAGTTGCTCGCCCGTACGACCAAGCTGCAGGTCCGGGAGATCACCGACAATACAAAGATCGAAGGCAACCAAATCTATGTCATTCCCCCCAACAGCGATTTGCGCGTGATTCGGGGGGTCCTCAAACTATCGCCTCGGTCAAAAGTCGCCGGACCGGCCCGCTCGATCGATAATTTCCTGACGTCGCTGGCGCTCGACCAAAAATCCAATGCCATTGCGGTAATCCTCTCCGGCGCAGGGTCCGACGGGGCGCAAGGCTTGCGCGCCGTCAAGGCGGCTGGAGGCATCACTTTTGCCCAGGATGATCAATCCGCCAAGTATGACAGCATGCCGCGTGCGGCGATCGCGACCGGTTGCGTCGATTTTGTGTTGCCTCCCGACAAAATTGCCGAAGAAATCGTGCGACTGATTCGAGT
>DATGLT010000007.1:0-56385 GCA_035294005.1 Verrucomicrobiia bacterium | reverse complement strand
AGCCCCGGGCCGAACCGCGCCACGCCGCCGGCCGTAGCAGTTTCTCGGTCAGACGTTCCCCGGCTCAAGAACTTGCTTTGGGAGGATTGGCAAAAAGGCCAGGCCGAAAGGATCACCAGGGAACTTTCGGACAAGCGGATTGTGATTGGGGACAAATCGCTGAAATGGATGGAAAAGGACTTTGGCAACGCGCCTGATGGCAAACACAGTCTTTGGATTACGCTCCACGGGGGAGGCCAGGGAACGGAGGAAGAAAACGATCAGAACTGGAAAGGCTACTTTGGCCGTTACGAGTTCCCTCCGGGCGCAATAAATGTGGCGCCCCGCGCGCCAGCCAATACCTGGGATATGTGGCATGTGCCATGCGTGGACGAACTGCTGGATCGTTTAATCGCCGATATGGTGGCACAAAGAGGCGTTGAACCCGATCGCGTGTACCTCATCGGCTATTCGGCCGGGGGCGACGGCGTGTACCAACTGGCGCCGCGGATGGCCGACCGATTTGCGGCCGCCACCATGTGCGCCGGCCATCCCAACGCGGTCACCCCTGAAGGGCTGCGGAACCTCCCGTTCTTTCTTTTCATGGGCGGAGAGGATGCTGCCTACCACCGCAACACCGTTGTGCGGGAGTTCAGTTCCAAAATGGATGCGCTGCAAGCTGCCGACCCTCACGGTTACTCGCATCGACTGACGGTCTATCCCGGGCTCCAGCACAATATGCAGGGCCGTGAAGCCGAAGTGATTCCCATCATGGCCGGTCTCCGGCGGGCAGCCTGGCCGCAACGCGTCGTATGGAAAGAAAATGATAACTTCGTGCACCAGCGCCTTTACTGGCTGGAACGCGCCCCCGGCGCAGCGAACCCGGACGAAATCTATGCGGCGCACGTCGATGGCCAGACGGTCACCATCGAAGCGCCCGCTTCGGGCAAACTGACCCTGAGGCTGTCCGATGAATTGTTGGACCTGGACAAACCGGTTCGCGTGGTGGCCGGAGGCAAAACCGTTTTTGTGGGAACCGTCCCGCGCTCGTTGGCGGCGATTTCGCAATCTATTCAGGAACGCCCGGATCCGAGCACAGCGGCTTCAGCGCTCCTGAGCGTAGCATGGTAAGGCGGTAGGGTGACAGCCTGGCTCCGCTCGAGAGGCCGAACGCGTTCAATTGAGCAAGTAGTTACTCCGATGGCGGGAATGCATTGCGATCGCATGCGGGACTCCGTCGATCCTTTCCACCCACGAGGAATCCAGGCTGGCATCCACTTCTCAAAACTGCAATAGTCCGCCGGTCCTATGCCGGAATCCAAATATCTGACTGCTCCCATCAAGACGGACAAGATGCCGCCTGGCGTTCCGTACATCGTTGGAAACGAAGCGGCCGAGCGTTTCAGCTACTACGGCATGAACGGGATCCTGGTGTTCTTCATGACGCATTACCTCGTTAATGCCCAGGGCCGCCCGGACCACATGGGCGATAAGCAAGCCGATGCCTGGTACCATTTCTTTGTTTTTTCCGTGTATTTCCTTCCGGTCGTCGGAGCTTTTCTCGGCGATGCCATCCTGGGCAAATACCGAACCATCCTTTACCTCTCGATCGTTTATTGCTTTGGCCACCTGGCTTTGGCCATTAGCCATACGCGCATGGGCCTGGTCGTGGGTCTCTTTCTCATTGCGCTGGGCGCGGGAGGCATCAAACCCTGCGTTAGCGCAAACGTGGGCGACCAGTTTGGTTCCTCAAATCAGCATCTTTTGCCGCGCGTGTTCAGTTGGTTCTATTTCTCAATCAATTTCGGTTCGATGACTTCGACCCTCCTGATTCCGTGGATGCTGGATCCCTACAAGGTTTCTCCCGCGCAAGCCGCCAGTTGGCCCCCATGGCTCGTTCGTTTTCTCGAAGCAATCCACGGCCCGGATGTTGCCTTTGGAACACCGGGGATTTTAATGTTGGTCGCCACCATTATTTTCTTCCTGGGCCGCAAAAAATTCGTTCACCTTCCCCCCGCCGGCCTGCGACGGTACGTGTCCGAGATCGCAACCGGTGAAAACCTGAGAGCATTGGGCAATCTCCTCATCCTGATGCCCTTCGTAGCCGTGTTTTGGTCGCTTTGGCAGCAGAATTTTTCCTCCTGGGTGCAGCAATCCGAGCACATGGATCGTCACCTGTTCGGCATCGACTGGAAACCCACCCAGATTCAAACTGCCAACCCTTTCTTCATCCTGATTGCGTTGCCTGTCTTTTCCTACTGGATTTACCCGGGCCTGAACCGCCTCTTTCCTCTAACGCCTTTAAAGAAGATCGGGATCGGACTGTTCATTACGGCATTGGCCTTCGCGATCATCGCGTGGATCCAGGTGCGCATCGACGCAGGCCAGACTCCCCATATCCTTTGGCAAATTCTTGCGTTCGCCGCGCTGACGGCAGCCGAGGTCCTGGTTTCAGTGACTCATCTCGAATTTTCCTACACGCAAGCCCCCAAGAAACTCAAGTCCCTGGTCATGTGCCTTTATCTTTGGGCTGTCTCGTTCGGGAATCTTTTCACGTCGCTTGTGAATTTCTTCATCCAAAATCCCGATGGCTCCGTGAAATTGAAAGGAGCCAGTTATTTTTATTTCTTCACCGCGGTGATGCTGGTTACGGCCTTGTTGTTTGTTTGTTTCGCGGGGTTCTACCGGGGAAAGACCTATATCCAGGATGAGGCTGAGCCCCAACCGGCGGGTTAAACAAACCTCAGCCGCAAGGGCACAAAGCCGTAGGTGCGTTCCGATTTAGTGAATTGCGAAAAAGCCGACGATCGTGCAGGCGATGGCGATGAGGGCGGCCACCAGGGATTCTCCGGCGATTAAGCCTGAAGCTGTTGGTACGTTGTACAGCTCGGCATTGCGGCGGCTAATTTTGCTCCAAACGGCCACGAGCACAGCGCCCAGGGCGAACGAGAGGCTGTTCTGGAAAACCATGATCCACGACAACCCCATGCCCATGGCGGAGGGCAGATAAGGAGCGGCCTTGGGAAAGAGCTTTCCAATAACGGGCAGAAGGACGCCGACAGCTGCTCCGATGACAATCGCCCATACCGCCGAGATCGGCAGCATGTGGACGCCCTGCGTGAGCAGGTCTGCCACCGCTTTCCACATGTAAGTGGCCGGCGGATTGAATGCTTCAAGGGCTTGTTTGGTTGGCACCATCAAGTACCACGCCGGCACGATGGCAAGCGTGCCGAAAAATACGCCTGCGAGCTGGGCCAGGAACTGTTTTCTCGGATTGGCGCCCAGCAGGTAACCACTCTTGAGGTCAGTCAACAGGTCGGCGGAAGCGGCGCCGGCCGAAGAGGTGGCGCCTGCCGCCATTAGATTGATCGAAGCGATCCCTTTGGCGCCGGGCAGCGCGGCATAGAGCAGTTGGGTCACCTTGCCCATGGGGCCAATCGGCGTGGTGTCGGTTTCTCCCGTGGCGCGGCAGCAAACCAGTGAAATAACAAAGGAGAGCATCACGGTCAGCAGGCCAAGGCCGATCGAGATGTGAAACGCCATATACTCGATCGTGACCATGCCGATAGTGACCGGCACAAGGCCAACCAGCATCCACGATGCTGGGACCTCGATGGCGCGCATCGCCGCCGTTTGGGCGGAGCTGGCCGGGTTCCTGAAAATTGTAAATGCCCTTGCCAGCGTTCGCCACTGAAGGGCCAGGTTGGCCAGGCTCGTAAACACCATGGTCGAGGAGCCTCCCCAGATGGCCCAGCGAGTCGGGTTGAAATTGCCGTTGGCGGCGATCGGAAAAGAGGGCACGTAGCCTGCCACACCCAGGTTGGCGACGTCTACGGCCGCCAGCCTCGGGGCCACCAAGTAATAAAGAATGACCGAGCCCAGGAGCATCGACAAACAAACCCGCAGCCCGATGATCATTCCCGCCCCCACCAGCACCACACTCGGTTCGAAAGCAAGCCCAGCCATTTGGCCGCGGCTCCATGGATTGAGCCATTGGCCGAAGGGCACGACTTCGGTGATGTGAACCGCCGCCTGAAGTTTCTCCAGCCAAACCTGGGGACGACCGGTGTTGCGCAATTGGTCGGCCAGTGTGCCGTACGTGCGCAAGAACCCGATGATGCTTCCCGCAAAGAGAGCCCCAAGCAACGCATACGCCTTTTGCAACGCTTCCGCCCCTTTGGAATAAAGGCTGCGCAGCGTCTCGGCGGCGGCGGTGCCGCTCGGAAACCGCAATTGTTCGCGGTTGATCATCTGGCGTTTCATCGGGATTGCGATGAGCACGCCCAGCGCGGCCGTAAAAAACACAAACGGGGCTATGATGTACCAGGGCCGGTGCCTTCCCTCGATCAGAAACAGGGCGCCAAAAGCAGTAGCCACGGTTGTCCCGGTGGAGTACCCCGCGGCCGAGGCCGTTGATTGCATGCAGTTGTTCTCCAGGATCGACATCTGGCTGAGGCGCCCTCCCGAGAGCGCCCGAAGCCCATTCCAAATCACGTAGGAAAGGACGCAGGCCGTAATCGCAACGCCGAAGAGCCAGCTTAACTTCAGGGTTGTGTATAGATTCGAAATGGACATGAACATCCCGAGGCAACCGCCCATGAGAACCGCCCGGAAAGTCAATTGCCGTTCGCGATCGCCGCGGCCGGTATACACCTGCTCGAACCATTGTTGCTCGATCTCTTCGGGCGTTCCTTCAAACTTGCGAAGGTCGCCCAAAGGTTGCTGCGTTGCCGGAACGGCGCACGCCTGAGAATGACCGGCTTGCTCGGATTGTTGATTGGCCATGCTGTAAGCTAAGGATGTCCCAGCCCAACGCGTGCAATCCAGGCTTTTTGTGCGGAAAATTCGGGTTTTCGTTGTCCGCGAGTGTTGGTATATCGATCTGGCGCGGGCGCGAACGGGAACCCTTCGGCCGGCCGGGACGATGGCACTTGCATGAGTGGCCCGGGAAGCGCGAATGGATAATGAAGATTCTGGTTATCTCGCTCGCAGGCATCGGCGACACCGTCCTGGCCACGCCCTTAATTCGGGAGTTGCGCGCCAACTTCCCGCAGGCGCAGCTTGATGCCCTGGTCCGGTGGGCCGGCGCCAGGGATGTCCTGCATGGCAATCCCAACCTGAACACGGTTTATCAACAAAACCTGATGAGCGAGCCGGTTGCGAAGGGGTTTTCATTCCTGCGATCTCTGCGCAGCGTTGGGTACGACATCTCCATTAATGCCCATCCTCAAAGCCGCATTCATTATCGAGCCATCGCGCGGTTCATCGGAGCCAAAATCCGCATCAGCCACGTCTATGAAGGGTGGGGATTGCTCGACCGGATCCTGGTGAACCGGACCGTCCCCCAGGATTATTCGCGCCACACGGTCGAGAACAATCTTGCCTTGCTCCCGCTCATCGGCAAAACGCCGCTGATTCCTAAACACGAGCTCGAAATCTGCCTGTCGTCCGAGGACACCGAATGGGCCGGGTCCTTTTTAACCGGGCAAGACTTAACGAGGCGCAAGCGCCTTGGACTGCACGTCGGTTCCGGCCGAACGAAAAATTTAGCCTTGAAACGCTGGCCTCTGGAGAGATACATCGAGCTTTTGGGCATTCTCCGACGCTCGCACCCCGAACTCGCAATTCTCCTGTTCGGCGGTCCCGATGAGGAGGAGGACTTGGGACGCATCCAAAAAGCCCATCCCTCGCCGCTGGTGCTGCGTGTTCACAGCAAGACCCTCGGTCAGGCCGCCGCGCTGATGCAACGATGCTCCGCTTTTCTGAGCGTCGACACGGTTCATATGCATCTGGCTGCGGCAGTGAAAGCCCCGGGCCAAATCGTCATCGAAGCGCCTACCCTCAACAAAACCAATGAACCTTTCGGCAACCCATTTACCGTGGTCAAGAATCCGGCGGTGGCTGGAAAGAACCTGGACTATTACCGTTATGATGGACGTGGAATTAAGGGGAGCCGCGAGGACCTGATCCGGTGTATGGAATCGGTCAGCGTCTCCTCCGTGCATCGGGTGGTCGAATCAGTCCTTGGCGGGAATTCGGCGTAACCCGCGGGAGAACGCGGATGAACACGATGATAAGAAAGATTGTCGTTGCAACAAGAAAGCAAGCAGCACAACAAAGGCGCTGGGCCCCATGAACGCTGGTTTGTTTGGTTACGCTTTAGTCAACGGCCCTACTTCTCACGTTCTGCGATGAGGTATGCCTCCTCGCCCAGGTCGGGATTGCGTTTCAAGGCAAAGTGTTCCTTGTATTGAAAGGCGATTGCTTTCAATGCGTAACGCGGGTCCCAGCCGCCGCCGATTTGTGACGTGCCCGGAGGAGCATTCGCAATGGCCATGGTAGCGCTGATGATGTAATCGGCGTTGACCGCTGTGCTGCCGGTGCGAATGACTTTCAGACCGGCGCGCCGGGCGCATTCACCCAACAAGTGATGCGGAAAAATGTGCAGGTGCCGTGGCGGTTCGAGTCCGCGCCAGGCTGCTTTGAACGTTTGATGGCCCAGGCTGCGCACGTTGGGCGTGCTCACGACCAACCGGCCGCCCGGCTTCAGCAGCCTGCGACATTTATCCAGGCAACCGACCGGGTCGGGCACGTGCTCGATGACATGGCTCATCGTCACGGCGTCAAAAGCCGACTCCTCAATCGGCACCGTTTGAAAGTCTCCCACGGCCAGATCGACCCCGTATTTTTTCTTGCCGGTTTCAATTGCCGCGGCGTCAAAATCGACCCCTTTTCCTTCCCAGCCGTGCTGTTTCATCAGGTAAAGGAATTGGCCGTCGCCACAGCCTGCATCGAAAAGCCGTCCCGGTTTGCGGTCGCGCAGGAACATCTGAACGAACTCGCGACGCTCCTGGTAAATGCCTGTCAAAAGAGCGGGAATGCGAATGCCCGTCCAGTAAACCCATTTGCCCACTTGATAAACCAAACCTGCCGAGCCCGTCGCCGGCTCGACATGCGTGTAGTAGGTCTGGTACGCCAGCCCCAGGTCCTCGGTCAACGGCGCCGGGTCGGGCCAAACCAGGCCGCAGTCAGGTTTGGGGCACTGCTTGAGCTGCCAGGTTCCAGGCGCGCCAAACAGGCGATCCTTGAGACCTGAATGCAACACCTGCCCCGCCGTACCGCAAATTAAACACGAGGGATTGGAGTAGGTTCGGATGGTGGGAGCCGTCATGATTTTTAGCTGAAAACGTTGTTGGGATGGCGCGGCCGGCGCAAAATAGTATAAACAACCAGGTCCCGTAGTTCCACCAGGACCTGTCCTGCAAGCCAGAGAGGCACGCCGGTTATGTTCCGGGCGGCGCGGACAATCTCGCCCGAGTAGGCGCTGTTGTTCTGCTGGCGAAAGCGCTTGGCCTTAATGCCCGAACGCACTGCCAGCAACCCGCGGAGCTTGGCGCTGCGCACCAACCCCATCTTTGCGGGCCCGCGCAGCGCTTCGTTGGTTTGCATCGTGCGCCACTCGTCCAGAATGAGGGCTTGAATACTGGGAGCCCTCGCATTCGTTGCGTTGCCGCCATGCCACCGATATTTCGCAAGCAACTGGTGCACATGAACCAGTTTTTTGCAGTGGCTGCCGTAATGGGCCCAAAACACCATGTCCCCGAGGATTGGCATGTCCGTCGGGAACTTGCACGGGGGCGGCTCATGGCAAGTCTTAAGCAGGGTTGCCACGAATGCCTGGTTGCCAATCTCGGCCTTGCGCCGGAGAAAATCGTCCATCGCCAGAACTTCGTTCGCGCCGTCCGCCTTGCCAGACACGCTCAGCCTCTGGTCATTTTCGTCAATTCTCTCATCGAGGCACCAGGCCATTCCACGCCCAGGGCAATCTTCCAGAACCCCGCTCATGACTTTGTAGAAATCGGGTTCGAGGGTGTCGTCAGCGTGAAGGATTTGGAGGTATTCCGTTTGATCGGCAAACTCCAGGCAACGGTTAAAGTTTCCAAACAGTCCGAGCCGTTGCGGGTTAGCAATCCACTCGCAAGGGAGATCTTTGAATTCCGCGACGATCGCGCGGCTGTTGTCAGTCGAACCGTCATCGCAGATGACCACCCGGTCCGGCCGCACGGTCTGGCGGGCAAGCGATTGAAGGGTCCGCAAAATGAACGGGTCATTATTGTAGACCGGCATCGCCGTGATGATCCGGGATTTCATCGATTGCAAGCTAGGAAAACCATTCCGTGTTCACCAGTCAAAATCGGGATCCTGGCAGGGCAGCCCGACTCGCTATTTTTTTCCGATGAGCAGCGCGCAGTTCCAGGCAACGAACTCGCGCAGGATAGGAATCCGGATCAAAACCGAAAGCTCGGTGTAATAGCGCGGGGCGGCGTTCAGGATGACGAGGTGCGGACTGCGCCGGATCCTGGCGAGGGTTCGTCCAATGTAGGTGGGAAAAAGGTTCTGATAAATCGTGTGGTTTCTTGAACGTTTTAGGAAGGTGTCATACAACCATTGCCCGTTGCGCGGCCCGAAGTAATGAAGCGGCGACCAATCGTGCCCTCCCCAGGGTGACAGCCAATTGGTCCAGCTGAGGTAGAGTCTTCCGCCCGGCGCCAGGATTGTGTGGGCTGAGTCAAGAAACCGGTCCGGCTTGGACAAATGTTCGAACACGTTCGAACAGACGACCAGGTCATAGACACCCAGAGTGGAAATGTCGTCGGTGTCCAGGTTGACCTGGCGAAAAGGGGCGCCGGCCAGTTCCGGAAGCAACAGATTGCGTTCATCGGCAAAAGTGACGGAACACCCGCGCCGGGCGAGGCTGGCACCAAAGACGCCGTGGCCGCAGCCGAGGTCCAGCGCGCGCGTGTTGCCGCCCAGTTTCACACCCGAAACCTCGATCCACCTGACCGCGTCATCAGCCTGGAGCTGATAGAAAAAAGCATCGTCTTTGTGCCTTAAATGGTGGGCAATAAGCTTGTGTATGATCATGCCAGGCTCGGTTGATTTACCCGGAGCGGCTGCCCGCCGCAATGAAAACGTGGGACGAAGCGCTCTTGACCTGCCCGCCTGGTCTCCTGAAAATTGCCAGCCTTTGCAGCACGCAACCAATTTAGAACGGCATGCAGCCGGTCGACCCTAAGAAACCTCGCCTGGTCTTCGTAGCCAACACGATGTACAGCAACATCGTTTCCGGCGGCGAGATTCATACTTTTAACCTGACGGCAAGCGCCCTGGCCGCGGGATACTCCATTCATTTCCTCTGCGGTCACGCTTTAAAGGCCGAGCTCGAACGGCGGCAATTGCCCGTTTCCATCAGCGTCACCGACACTCAAATCATGGCGCCGCGCGATTTCGGATCGCTTTCCGGACAATTCAGCTTGTTGGGCGATTACTATCGCCGGCTCCAAGGAACCCTGCCGCGCCTGGAGGAAATTTCCCCCGACGACATCGTCTATTCTGCCACGGATTTCTGGTGGGACATTATTCCCGCGCTGCGCAGCCGGGCCCGCCGCAAGATCATGTACCTGGGGATGGATTGCCCCACTTTTGGAGAAATTCTGTTCAAGACACGACCCGATGTGAAGTCCATCCGCCTGCCGTCTCTCCATTATTGGTGGACCCAGAACATGGCCTTGAGACGATTTAAGAAATGCCCTCGAAAACGTCTAATTTACACGCATTACAATCAGAAGCCGCGTCTTCTAAAAATGTGCTATCGCGAGGAGGACCTGGTCTTTGTTTCAAACGGCGTCGACCTCAGAGCCCCGGCGGCCGTTCCCGCACAAAAGAAGATCTATGACGCAGCGTGGGTTGGCCGCGTTCATAAACAGAAGGGTATCGATGATTTGATCGCAACACTGGGTTTTCTTGCACGCGAGATCGACGGATTCCGCGCCATCATGGTGGGCGACCTTCGTAAAATGCTGGCCCCTCAAATTGAGGAAGCCGGCTTGTCCAACTCGGTCGAGTTTTCCGGTTATGTATCCGAAGCCGAGAAGTTCCGTCTGTTGAAATCAAGCCGGGTCTTCCTGATGCCCAGCCGTTACGAGAGTTGGGGAATTGTGATCGGCGAAGCCCTGGCCGCCGGGTTGCCGGTCATCGCTTACAAGCTCGATCCCTACCCCCCCGTGTTCGGAGATTTGCTCCGGTATGTCCCCGCGTTCGATGTGGACGCATTTCAACGCGCAGCAGCAGACGAGATCCGGAAAGCCCGCGAAGGGATCGATACGCTCGATCACGCCAGGCTCGCGCGGTTTATCGAGGAGAATTCTTGGGACGCGGTGGGCAAAAGATTCCTCGGCGCGATTTCAAGCCTCGGTGACTAAGGCGCCTCTCTAATTACGGATGAACCCGGATAAGCACCTTATCGTCCGGTGCCCAGGACCCAGTTTTCATTCGCCTTGCGACTGCTCGCGATTGCGTCAGTTATGAACTCCTTCGCATTTGTAACCGCCTTACCGAGGGAAAGTCCTTTGGCCAGGTAAGCCACGATCGCGGCCGAGTAAGCGCAACCGGTGCCGTGTGTGCGAACGCCTCGAATGAACTCCGCGCTTAAAAGCAGTTCTTGTTTGCCGTCGTAAAAAATATCAATGGCCTGGCGAGAGTTGCCGAGGTGCCCGCCCTTGACAAGTACTGCGCATCCGAAACGGCGGTGCAATTCTCTGGCGCCGCGCCGCATGTGTTCCGCGGCCCGGATTTCCATGTCGAGCAAAACTTCGGCTTCGGGCAGATTCGGGGTTACCAGTTTGCAGATTGGGAGCAATTTTTCACAAACCGCCTTGATCCCTTTTGGCTCGAGCAAACGCGTTCCGCTGGTAGACACAAGGACCGGGTCTACGACGATGGGAAAGGAACACCCGCGTAACGCGGTTGCGACCGCTTTGACGATTTCTTCCGAGTAAAGCATTCCGGTCTTTGCGGCAGCGGGAGGGAGTTCATCCAGCACGGCGGAGATTTGAGTCTTGATGACCGACAGCGGGCAGGGCTGGACCTCAACGACGCGCCGCGGATTTTGAGCGGTCACGCAGGTGATTGCGGTGGTTCCATGAACATTGAGCGCGGAAAACGTCTTGAGATCCGCCTGGATCCCCGCGCCGCCACCGCTATCCGATCCGGCGATACTCAGCGCAACGGGAATTGTTCGGCTGGTTTTCAGACCGTGGTTGGCCGGAGAAGGTTGGTTGGGCTCTTTTCTCTTTTCACACCGGGCGCCGAGCCTATCATCGAGCGGATGTTTTCGCAAATTCGCTCCGTCCATTTTGTGGGGATCTGCGGCACCGCCATGGCTTCGGCCGCCGCGGCTCTTCAGGAAAAAGGAGTTCAGGTGACCGGCTCGGACCAGAATGTCTATCCGCCGATGTCCACGTTCCTGGCGGAACGCAAGATCGAGGTGATTTCGGGCTACGCGGAAAACAACTTGTCAAAAAAGCCGGACCTTGTGGTCATCGGCAACGCCATTTCGCGGGGCAATCCCGAAGCGGAGCACGTGCTGGATCACAAGCTGCCTTACTGCTCGCTCCCGGAGTTGCTCAAGCACTTTTTTATTCGAGGACGCCGCTCAATCGTCGTGTGCGGGACGCATGGAAAAACCACGACAACGTCACTGCTTACGTGGGTTTTCGAACACAACGGGTTGAACCCAAGCTATCTTATCGGCGGCATCCCAAACAACCTGGGTCAGGGCGCCCGCTTCACCGACAGCCCATGGTTTATTATCGAAGGCGACGAATACGACACGGCGTTTTTTGACAAACGCAGCAAGTTTGTTCATTACCTCCCCGAAGTGGCCGTCATCAACAACCTGGAGTTTGATCACGCCGATATCTTTCCATCCCTCGATTCCATTAAAACCTCGTTTCAGCATTTTATCCGCCTCATCCCGCGCAACGGGTTGCTCCTGGGTAACGGTGACGATCCCAACCTCGCCCCTCTGCTGAATGTGACTCACTGTCCGGTCAAACGCTTTGGTCTCGCGGATGGCAACGCCGTTCAGGCTTTCAACCTGCGATATGGTCCCACAGCCACGGAGTTTGAGATCCCCAGCTTCAAGTTTCACACGAATTTTGTGGGTGAATTGAACGTGCGCAATGCCCTGGCCGTCGTGGCCTGCGCAAAACATTGCGGTTTGAAGAATCACCAGATTCAATCGGCTTTCGAGACCTTCAAAGGAATCAAGCGCCGCATGGAAATTCGGGGCATCGCCGGAGGCGTGACGGTGGTGGACGACTTCGGACACCATCCGACGGCAATCCGCGAAACGTTAAGAGCGCTGCGGATTAAATATCCATCGCAAAAAGTCTGGGCGATTTTTGAACCGCGAAGCAATACGACCCGCCGCAATGTATTCCAGAATGAACTGGCTCAATCGTTCGCAGATGCGGATGAGGTAATCGTGTCCCAGGTTGCGAGGCTGGAGTTGCTGGCCGCTACGGAACGGCTCGACCCGGACAGGCTGATCCATGATATTGTTAAGATGGGCAAAGCCGCTGCTTACCTTCCCGACGTCGACACAATCGTGAGCCACGTGCTCAAACGCGTTCAGGGGGGAGAAGTGGTGGTGGTCTTCAGCAACGGGGGTTTTGGGGGGATACACACCAAACTGCTGGAGCAGCTCGGACGCAAATAGCTCAAAACAAGAGACTTGTATTCAACAATCCGCTTTGTCTCGCGCCCAAGGATTTCCCTTGGTGGTGGGTGCTGAATAAAGCGATCCAGGTGTGGTCTAACGCTTGAAGTGATAGTTAAACGAAGGATTTTATGATAACGACCAAATGGCTCGGGCTGATGGCGGCTGTAATGATTCCGTTGCTGGCAACAAAGGCGCAGACGCCACCTCCCGATGCCCCGCCGCCTGCCCAGGCGCCCGCTCTTTCCCCAAACGCCGCTGAAGTTGTTCGTCTTGCGGAGGCGGGCACAAGCGACGATGTGGTTCTGGCTTACATCCAAAACTCAACGTCTACTTTTGAGCTATCGGCGGATCAAATCCTGTATTTGCGTGACATTGGGGTGTCTTCGCCGGTGATTACGGCAATGCTGACGCGTGACAACAGTTTGCGCGGACGAGCCCCCGCGTATACATACGATCAAAAGCTCTATCCGCCGACTGCCCCTGCGCCTGCCCCTGCAACTCAACCCGTTCAAGCGCCTCCCCCGGAACCGCAACCGGCCCCTGCAGAACCCGTTAGCGCGCCGCTGGTCCCCCAAACGCCACCTCCTGTTTATGTGAGCAGCCCGCCGCCTGAAGTCAGTTATTTCTACGATGACCTCACTCCGTACGGGACGTGGGTGCAGTTGGAAGGAGTCGGCTGGTGCTGGCAACCGCGCGTGGTTGTCATTAACCACGGCTGGAGACCCTATTGCGATTCAGGCCATTGGGTTTACACGGATGCCGGCTGGTTTTGGCAGTCGGATTATTCCTGGGGGTGGGCTGCTTTTCACTACGGCAGGTGGCATTTGCACGAACGTTGCGGCTGGGTCTGGTTGCCGGACCGGGTTTGGGCACCAGCTTGGGTAACGTGGCGCTATGAAGGCGATCATTGCGGTTGGGCGCCATTGCCGCCGCACGCGGATTTTGATCTGCACCTTGGGTTTCGATTTAACGGGGTGCGCGTTGCCGCCAATTTTGACTTCGGCTTGAGGCCGGATCATTTCACGTTCATCGCGATGCGGGACTTCCACGACCATGACTTTGCGCATCATCGCCTCCCACCGACTGAGGTGACCCGGATCTATAACAACACCACCGTCATCAATAACTACGTGGTGAATAACAACACGATCGTAAATCAAGGCATCAAGCCCGACCGCGTCGCAGCGGCGACTCATACGCCGATCCATAAGGTTGCTATCCGCGACGTTCCCACAGGTTCGCCTCCGATGGCGGCCACACGCAGTTCAGCCAAAGGCGACCTGATGGTTTACCGGCCGCAACTCAAAACGCCTCCCAGGCCCGAACACATTGTGGCTCAGAAAGTGGATGACCGGCACCCGGTGATTCAGCACGCCCCCGTTGTCCCGGCAAGGCCTGAACGCGCTTTGGTTGCCGAAAACCGTCCGGCCCCGGGACGTGGCACGGCGTCCGTCCCAGCCGTACAAAACCAAGGCTCAACCCGCTTCCCCGCTCAAAGCACTCAACCTCAGTCATCGGTTCATACCGCTCGCCCGGCCCAACCGTCTGCAGGGCCTTCACCCAATTTGACTTCGCCACGAACGAGCGATCAACCCAGGTCTGCGCCGCTAACACCGCAGCCGAATCGCTACCAACCTGAACGGGCTCAAACGCCAGTGTATACCCCGCCGGCCGGCCAAGCACCGTCCAGTCGCTATCCGACCGAAAGGGTTCAGCCGGCCAATCCCACTGTCCAGCCGCCGGCGAATCGCCAATACCCCCTCCACACTACAGCTCCGTCCGAAACAGCGAGACCAAACGCCGCCGCGCAAAGTCCAGCCACCTACTATCCGAAAGGCTATTACCAGGCTTCAGAAGCGCACTCGCTTCCACCCGCCAACCCACGGCCGGTCGAGCCTCGAACGCAACCTTCAGTGGCGCCTCGTCCGCAACAACCGGTTGAAACGGCGCCTCGCGGACAGGCAACTCCAGGCCAAAGCGCGCCTGGCCACGGCAGAAACGATCAATAAAGAGAACGCGTTTGTCCGCTATGCGCAACTCAGTGTCGATCCGCCGCGGCACCTTAACAGCCGCGGCTGCTCTGATGTTTTTGATCGCGGCTGCAGCTGCGGAAAATAAACCCGGCGGCCTCGATGAAAACCAGGTGAAGGCGGTGCCGGGCGCGAGCGCGCCAGGCGAATCGGCAAAGACAAATTGCCTCCAGGAGATTGTTGCAGGAGACGGCAAGTATCATATCTCGATCGACACGTGCGACACCCATGATTTGTCGAGTTGGGCCACGGACACGCTGGCCCCAATCGTTCGCGAGTGGTATCCAAAAATCATCGATCTTTTGCCGGGGGAAGGATTTGAAGCGCCGAGCAAAGTTTCAGTCGTTTTTAGTTCGAGCATGCAAGGCGTTGCCGACACCAGCGGGACACGAATTCGCTGCGCGGGGAAATGGTTTCGCAAGAACCTCAACGGCGAGGCCGCGGGTTCAGTCGTTCACGAGTTAGTGCATGTCGTCCAGCAATACGGACGAGGGCGTCGAGCAAATCCCGGCGGCAAACGAGCCCCGGGATGGTTAGTCGAAGGCATCGCCGATTACATTCGCTGGTTTCTTTATGAACCCCAAAGCCACGGGGCGGATGAGGTTTGGCTTAAAGGGCGCAAAAACATGCAGCTGCGCGAAGATGCGGGTTACCGGGTGACCGCGAATTTCCTTAATTGGGTCACTTTGAAGTATGACAAGAACCTGGTGCGCGAATTGAACGCCGCGATTCGCCAGGGCAATTACGACGAAAAGCTCTGGAAACAATTCACCGGGCATGACCAATCCGAGCTTGGGGCGGAATGGAAAGCGGACGTTGAACAGAAGCTGAGCTTGAACCCTGATCGGGCGGCTCTTGGTTTGCCCTGCGCGGTTGCGGTGAGCGGGTAAGCGGGGTAAGCGGTTCAAGCGTTGCTTGGGTCGGGCGTGTTGGGCTAGTCTCGCCACGCGCTCACGATGAGTTCTCGCGTTCTTGCCGCAGTTGCAACCTTGCTTCTGGTGGAATCGTGCCTTGCTGGAGAGACGGCGCGGGTCGATGTCCGATTTGCTGACGCGGTCGGCCCCATGGAAATGGACAGGATGTGCCTGGGCCAGGGCGGCCTTTCGGAGGAACCGATGTGGGCCAATCGAGTTGCCGAAATCCGCGCCTTGCATCCCAAGCTGATTCGCCTGTTCCTGCAGGAATACTTTGACCTGCTTCCAAAGCCTCATCGCCTGCATTTCGAAACCCTCGATCGCTCGGTGGACACGATCCTGGCGACTGGTGCGAAACCGCTGATGTGCATTTGCTTTAAACCGCGCGCACTGTTTCCAAGCATCGACCAGGATATTGTCGAGCCGGCCAATTATCGGGAATGGGAAAAACTGGTGACCGCGTTGGTAAGGCACTACCGGGAAAGGAGAGCGGGAATTCAGTATTGGGAAATCGCAAATGAACCTGACATCGGCGAGGACGGCGGCTGCCCGTACCGTTTCAAACCTGGCAGTTACGTACAGTATTACACTCACACCGCTGCGGCGATCCTGCGGGGCGACCCGTCCGCGCGCGTGGGCGGGCCGGCCCTGGCTTCTGTGCACTCCGAGATTTTGCCGGCGCTGCTCGAGTCCTGCGCAACCCACCACACGCCGCTGCACTTTGTTTCCTGGCACATTTACAGCAGCGACCCGAGCGCCGTCGGGAGCACCATCGGTTATGTCCAATCGCTATTGGCAAAGCATCCAGACCTCAAGCCCGAGACCATCCTGGACGAATGGAACATGGACCTGATGAATCCGCCGGCCGACCAGCGGTTTCAGCCTGCCTTTGTTTGCGAAACGATCTGGCAAATGAAAGAGGCGGGCCTCGATTATTCCTGTTATTACCACATCCGGGACTGGTACGTGGACCCCAAGCAATTTACGCCGTTCATGTCTCAACGCGGCGCTGCTTACATGGCAAGGTGGTGGGACCGCATGCCGCAATTCGACGGACTTTTTGATTACCAGGACCAGGTCCGTCCCGCGTACTTCGCCTTCAAACTTCTCGGCCGCTGCGCCGGCCAACGAGTCAGATTGGCTTCAGATTGGCCCGTTCACGCTTTTGCCAGCCGCGATGAGGGATTGCAACTCGACAATCTCGTGGTTTGGAATTTCTCGTCTCATCCGATCTCGGTGGAATTGAACTGCAGCGGGTTGGCGGGGCGTACCCGAGGCCGCCATATCGTTTTGGACTGC
This sequence comes from Verrucomicrobiia bacterium, assembly GCA_035294005.1. GTDB lineage: Bacteria > Verrucomicrobiota > Verrucomicrobiia > Limisphaerales > UBA8199 > JANXQE01. The sequence goes on along the minus strand of DATGLT010000007.1, from coordinate 39,598 downwards.
GGCAGCGGAAGTGACGAAAACATGAGGTTGCGGCCTGACCCTTCGTTTAAAGTCGACCAGGCGGTGCACGAACAAGTGACTCTTGAGCCCTATGCCGTGCATTACTGGTCCTTTGAATAACGCTCGTTCGCAATGAAACTGCCTGGGAACATTCCCGAAGAACACCGGTTAAGGCGAAAGATGACGGCTCAATGCACCCTTAAGGAAACCGGGTGGAGTAATGCCGCAAGAGGTTCCCTCGAAAAACTGATCCGACAGGGGGCCGGCAAAGGGTTACCCGCGGTTTTTGATTTCGACAACACGATCGTCGCTGGAGACATCGGCGAAGCGGTGCTGGCCATTTTATCCCGGCAGAAACGCATCACCCCGAAGTCAATCTGTCGCACGCTGTGTCCTCCGGTTCGCGCCGGTGCCAGGCGGCTTACGATCGCCCAATGCTCGGACGTGATGCAGTACTATGAGGCCCTGCTCTCTCCCACAATCCATGGTGACGCCGACCCCACGCCTCTTGCGAACGGCTATGTGTGGGCAACCCAGGCGCTCGAGGACCTGAGCCTCCACGAAATCACTGCGGCAACCCAAACAGCGTTTGAGTTGGGATTAAGCGGCGAGCAAATACGGGCGGGCACGCGCATCTATCCTGCGCCTCGTTTCTTTGAGCAAGTCGTCGAGTTGATCGCTCGCTTGCTGAACTTCGATTACCAAGTGTGGGTCGTTTCCGCCAGCAACGTATGGAGCGTGCGTTGGATGGTCGCGCAGGGGCTTAATCCTTTGCTGAACAAACATGGGGCGCACTCCGGGATTAAACCCGACCAGGTTATCGGGGTTGCAACTCTGCTTTCAGATCGGAACGGCGACCTCCTCAAGGATTCGGTCCTCGTACGTCAAAACCGCGCATACGCCGGCCTCAGTGGAGATTGGGCAGGAGCGCTTCGCATCACGCGTCATTTGCAGTTCCCGGCGCCGGTCTACTCGGGCAAAGTAGCCTGCATCCTGGATGCCATCGGCACCAACCCTTACTTTTGCGCGGGCGACAGTCCTTCCGACCATGCCATGCTGCGGCTGAGCCGGCATCGGCTTTGGTTTGCCCGGCCGGATAAGCCGCAATCGCAAAAGGCAACTCGCGACCTTATAAGGGAGTTCGGCGATACCGGCTGGATTCTGCAGAACTGTTTCGATACGGGCGGAACGAATGACTTCCAGCAGGGTTCAAAGCACTCAAGGACTTTGAAAACCCCGAAAAGCCCCACTTCAGTTACGGCACGGCCTCGGCCAAACTGATTTGTTAACTGGGCGGCTGCATTTCACAGCTCCGGTTCGCCGCGCGCCGCGTGCCAAACATGCAAGATGTCCACTCGGCCCGACTCCTCCGAGACGTCATAGAAGATGCGGTAAGAGCGGAAGACAATTTCGCGAAACGGCCCCCGTGCTCCTTTTGATATCTGGGCCAATGAATGGAAACTGCGCCAAAATCCGAACATGATCCAGTATGCCATTGCCCATTCGCAAGGCCGCTTCCGGATTATTCCGCGCGATGTAGGAGGAGATGCCACACGGATCCGTGATCGCCTCGTCGCATCAGATTACTTTGAAGTCCATGCCGTCGCCCAGGAATTCAGCAAGTCTTCAACTTCCTGGTGCGTTTTCGTGCGGCCAACGGCGACATCAGCCCGGCCGCGCCGAACCGCTGCCATGATGCGCAGTTCCTCGGCAATCTCCTCAAGTGAGGCATTCTCCGGAAGCCTATGCAGAGCGTCAAGCACGGCTTGCTTGTCAGTCATAGATGAAAATCACCCTTTTCCGTTACATGCTGCAAGCTGCTGAAACCAGCTGAAACCGCGCAACGCATGTCGTCAGGCGCTGCGAGCGCCCGGCTCAGGCCAACAGAAAGGCGAAAACCGCAGCCGCCAGCACGAAATTGTTAGGCCGCCACTTCGCAATATGCAGCATCGGAACGCGGCGCTGGAACCGGTTCGCCCGCCAACCGCAGCCCCTCAATGTGGAACTCGATCGCATCATGCATCTCCTGCTCCACCTCCGGCCGGGTCCGCCCTGTTGCCACGCAACCAGGCAGATCAGGTGAATACGCTGAAAAGCCCGTCCCGGTACTCTCGATAATAATCAGATAACGGCTCATTTGAGTCCTGCTTGTTTCAAGATACTATTTAGCGTTCCTGGGGCAAGGTCGTCGTTCGGCTTTCCCGGGACGGTGACGAGTCTCGCTTCTGAAGGTGTTTGTACTGCCGATGGCTGCCCCGAGTCCGATCCAGATACCAGCCGTCACGCTGGATCAATTTCATGACCTCACGGACTTTCATTCCGGCTGAGGTTGTCAGCCCGGCACCCACCGTCAAGGCAGGTCTTGCGCGTCGGCCGGCCTAATGTCACACATCGCTGGCGGCGGGCCAAAGACGCGCAAAAACAAACTGGGGCGAGGTCCCGCCGCCCAGTGCCTGAGCCGGGTTGGGCCGCTTAATCAATCTTAAGGTCTTTAACGAACTCGGCATCATCGGAAAACTTACGTAAAGCTAGCTGCGCATACATAATCGCACGCGTCACTTCGCGCACCTGGAGCAAAGACCATCCATGTCCTGGGAGCCGCAGGGCGTCGTGCTGACCAACAACCGCGTCGAGCACCAGGTCCTTGACCCGTCCAAAAGTGAACTGGAGACCGAGAGGCAGCCGCTTTAGGGGTCGTAAGCCCGCCCGCTCGCATACGGTACTCAAAATATCTCGCCGCGACCGACCGGGTAATAGAGCCGTCACTTTCGCTTCGGGCTGAATCGCTCCCCGCGTAATCCCCTCCAGCTGAAATGCCCTTCGAAGCCGGAAGAAAGCTCTCATAGAGAGACAGCCACGATCCTCTGGTAGTGGCGATTGCACCTTCCTGAAGATGCACTCCGCAGCCTGACGCGTAGTAAACATTTTCTCTGCTTCGCCATCCGAGATTGAGATCCCGAAAGCTTCCTCCCAACCAAGGACTAGTTCGACACCATCAAGACCCATAAGATATGGCCCAACGTTTGAGGTATCCGACCGCCGCCGGGATTGCCGTCCGAGCGTGATTCTCGCTCCCATATTCCCGGTTCGTGGCGAGCGGAATTGGCCAGCGGCGTTTCGTCATGAGCGGTTCGTTAGGCATATCCTCGTATTCAATCATGCTGCCTTAAGTGCTCGTGAGTAAATACGCATTGTCACGTACCACAACGCGAGTCCCCAGAAAAACCCGCCCATCTGGCAGAGTCCGAGAATGAAATACCAGGGGAGCGCATCCTCTTTGCGTGACACATGCTCAAAAACGACACCCAGGGCACTCATGGGGAGTCCCCAACCAAGCACGCCCCGCAATAACACGAAACGCAAAAAGCCACCTGCTTAATTCTCTCCCACCGCGCCAGCCGCTCTGCCGGTGCTGCACATGAGATCTTGAGTTTCACGGCCTAACTGTGATTCAACTGGCGGTCTATAACTATCCCCCGAGACCCAGTTTGCGCTTCCACGCGCAACTCCCTACCTTGAAGCAACAAGCGTACAATCCCATCCAATGCCAGTTCGTTTAGTGGGCTTCGTGATATGTCATCCTTTTTTGGTTGTAAGTTGTTCATTGTCAGCCTCACGTCGCCCAAAACTATCATTCCTGGTCAGGTGATCCAAGCTCAAAAGGGGCACCTTCTACACGTGTGAGGCTAGTTCGGGGTCGGATCCCGGAAACAACCCAAAGCACCCCACGCCAGCCGGCATTGGAGGTCCTGAAAACGGGATTTCAGCTCACTCTCCGGATACGCGAACTGGGTTTCAAATGTTGCCCCACCGATCCGGGTCAGCGTTCCAGTCTCGGAGTGCGTCGATCTTCTCACCGTGGTCTGCGACCCGACACTTTCGGGCACCAGCCACCGCGCTGTCGGGAATCGTGCCGCTGGCCTGTGAAGCATGTCTGGCGGCCAGGCCCAACAGAGCAACGAGGGCAATCAGGGTTTTCATTTTGCGCTTCGCAGTTTTACTGGCTCAAAACTCGTTAAAATCTTCCCCCGCGCCATCAGGAGAAGTCCCCGAGTGCCGCTTGAAATTCTCTCCAGAGCTGTGCCGGCGCTGATTGGAATTCACCAATTGCAGAACTCGCGTGGTAACTGCATCTGTCGGTAGCTATACCCGAGGAACGGCGAAGATCAGTCGACTTGAGGTTCGGCGGTGCTTGGCCCGCGCCGCCATCCCGGTTGAGACTGGATTGGTGAATGAACCCGTGGCACACTCGTCGCCTCATCAACGAAACCTGCCGCCTATGGGGTTGGGACGATGTCCAAAACTCGCACTTTTCCGGAAGTATTGGTAGAGATTTACGAATGTCGGCAGACCCTACCCGCCAGGCTGGTGACACAAATGCCGCGCAGCAGCGGTTTCTTTCGTTATTCCTGCGCAGTGAACGGGAGATCTTCCGTTACGTAGCCGCCCTGGTCCCGAACATCACGGACGCGGAGGATATTGTCCAGCAGACGGCAGTTGCGCTTTGGGAGAAGTTCGATGCTTACGACCCGAACCAGCCATTTACACCGTGGGCCTGCCGGTTTGCGTTGAACAAAGCGCGCCAATGGATCGAGAGGCGCCAGCGGTGGCAGGCGCTGCTGGAGCATGGGTTGGCGGAAGAACTGGCTCAGCGCCGTCAGGAGTTGCAGCCGGAATTCGAGCAACGGCTGAAGCATCTGGATGGGTGCATCGGAAAACTTCCGGAAGGACAACGCTCCCTGGTCGAGGGTTATTACTACGAGCGCGCCAGCATCGAGACGCTCGCGCGGCGGTCCGGCAGAACCGAAGCGGCCACTTACAAAATCCTGCAACGAATTCGTCACGCCCTCCAGGTTTGCGTCGAGCGGCAAGCCAGTACGGAGACGGTATGAAACTTTCCTGCCCGTCAACCGAGTTTGATGAGGTCATCGCTGCCGTGTGCCACGGCACGGCCACGGAGACGGAAATGCGGGCGTTGAATGAATTGCTGCGGAGCAACCCTGCTGCGCGCGATAGCTATTTATTCCAGGTTGAGCTTCACAGCCGGCTGGCATCGAATCCGGACCTTTTTTGCGATTTCCAGAATGTGTCAGAGTCGCGCGCTGCCGACCGCGAGAACGTCATCGCGTTGCCACCGGTGAGAGCGAAAGGCAAAGGCCGCCTCATGCAGACTCTGGCTGCGGCCGCCTGCCTCGCGCTCGTGGCCGGAGGTATCGCCTTGTTCAAGTGGTCGCAACCCGGAAACGCATCCACAAATACGCCGGTGGCGATGTTGACTCGCACAGTGGATGCTCGTTGGGGTTCCAAAACCCATCCGCCGCGGGTGGGCAGCGCCCTGGAAAAGGGGACTTTTCAGCTGCAGTCCGGGCTGGCGCAGATCGTCTTTTACAGCGGTGCCCGGCTGGCGATGGAGGGTCCCGTCGAATTGCGCCTGGTTTCAGAAAACGAAGCGGTTTGTGTTTCCGGGCGTGTTTTGGCCGAGGTGCCAGCGCCGGCGCGTGGTTTCCGCTTGAGAACCGGCCAACTCAGCGTTGTTGATCTGGGAACCTCCTTTGGCGTCAACGCCAGCCACAGCCAAACTGAAGTCCACGTTTTTAAAGGAAAAGTGGAGCTGCTCCCCGGTAAAACAGGGGAACAGTCACTTGCAGAAGGGCAGGCTGCGCTGATTCAAGGAAGTGATCTGCCCCAATTAATGGCGGCCAGCCCGGAGGCTTTTTCATCAATGTTCGAGTTCCAGGAGCTTTCGCTGGCCTCGGAAGCTCTTCGGTATGACCAATGGCGGCTCTCGAGCGCGCAGCTGAACCGGGACCCTTCCCTGGTACTGCGTTTTGATTTCGACAACCTGGACGATTCGGACTGGACCCTTGCGAACAAGGCGGCAAGAACCGGGCTGGCGGAGGATGGGGTGATTGTGGGTTGCCAGCGCGCAGAAGGCCGGTGGCGCGAGAAAACAGCCTTGGAATTTCAGAGCGTGAATGATCGTGTGCGGCTGGTTGTGCCGAACGAATTCCGGGCGCTCACTCTTTCAGTTTGGGTCTGCCTCAAGGGACTGGACCGGGACTTTAATTCATTGTTCATGTCCGACGGATTCGACGCCGGGACAGTGCACTGGTTGATTCGCCGGGATGGTGTGCTGGGGCTCACGCTGTTTGGCCCGAGGTTTGGGAAATTTCAAATCGTGGCCAGCCCACCGGTGCCTTCGCTCGAGAACCTGGGAGTATGGCAGCATTTGGCGGTGGTCATCGATGGGCGGGCACACGAGGTGGTTCATTACGTAAACGGCTTACCCGTGGGCCGGCATACGCTCAAGCTTGACCCGCCCTTTCGGGTTGGCTCCGCCGAATTGGGGAACTGGAATGCCCGAAGCGGCCCGGATCCGGAGCCGTCTCTTATCCGCAACCTGAGCGGATCCCTCGACGAATTCGAACTGTTCAGCCGCGCCTTAACCGACGCCGAAATCCGTGACCTGTACCTCAAAGGCAAGCCGGAACTTTAAAAGTGGAACATGGAGAATCCTTAAAAAAACCTATGACAAGAATACAAGTCGTGTTGCTCTGTGGAATAATGGCCTTGCTGGCGGCCCCGGGCCGTGCGGCCGACATCAACGGGGATTGGCGCGCCGAATTCGATACCCAAATCGGTCTGCAAAAATACGTGTTCTCGTTCCACACCGAAGGCGACAAGGTGACCGGAAAAGCTGTTTCCGATGTGAACGGCCAAAAACGTGAAACGGAGTTAAAGGACGGCTTGCTCAAAGACGATTCATTGACCTTCGTGGAAATGCTCTCCTTTCAGGGCAACGAAATCCGGATCAAATACACCGGCAAAGTTGGCGCCGACGGAATCGAATTTACCCGCGAAGTGGGAGATTTCGCCAAGGAGCAATTCAAAGCGACTCACGTGGCCTCATCCAATCCGGCGACACCCGCCCGGAGAGGCCGCGCCGGAGGTTTCGGGGGCCCGATTGTCCTCGGGCCTGACGACCAGCAGGCGACCGACGATCCTCCGGCAGGTATCGACAAACCCCGCGAGGGCATTCCCCACGGAAAGCTCGAGATGATTGAATACGAGTCCAAAACTGTGGGCACGACCCGCAAGATGAATGTGTATACGCCGCCGGGCTATTCGAAGGACAAGAAGTATCCAGTCCTTTATCTGCTCCACGGTATCGGCGGAGACGAGACGGAGTGGGAACGTTTTGCCCATCCGGACATCCTGATGGACAATTTATTGGCGGACGGAAAAATCGTGCCGATGATCGTCGTAATGCCCAACGGCCGCGCGCAAAAAGACGATCGGCCCGGACCCAACGCCATGGCCACCGCGCCGGCGTTTGCGAAGTTTGAACGGGATCTTCTGGATGATGTGATCCCCTCAATCGAATCACGCTACTCCGTCCAGGCTGACCGCGAACACCGGGCCCTCGCCGGGTTGTCCATGGGTGGAGGACAATCTCTCAATTTCGGCCTGGCACACCTCGACACCTTCGCGTGGGTGGGCGGTTTCTCCTCAGCACCCAACACCAAACCGCCCGAGGAACTTCTGCCTGACCCCGCGGCGGCTACGCGCCAGTTGAAACTGCTGTGGCTCTCCTGCGGTAACAAAGACGGCTTGATCCGGATCAGCCAGGGCGTCCACGCCTACCTCAAGGAAAAACAGGTGCCGCACGTGTGGCGTGTCGATGGCAATGCTCACGATCCCACGCATTGGAAGAACAATCTGTGGCTCTTTGCTCAACTCCTTTTCAAATAAGCAAACATCCGGGTGCGCTTGGCGGAACTAAGGTTCTCGCTGGACACCGACGTGCCCAAAATGGCATCGAACATCGCATAAACCCTTCGGACAGTTAACCGAACTCAGCCAGTTATGAAACCTCAAGTCAGCACCCAAAAACAAACCCCACAGATGCCCGCGCCCCGGTACTTCCCGCGTGTTCAACCGGACCTTTCGGTCTTGTCCAACCGCGCGCAATGGCTGGTCGCAATCCTGCTCTGCACCTGCGCCGCAGCCCAATCTGCCCCTGCGCCGGCGCTTAAGGATGTCTTCAAAGACCATTTCTATGTCGGCACCGCGATAAACCGGTCTATCACCACCGGGGTTGCGGCATTTCGTCGCAGCCCGGAACAGGTCAGCAAAGATATTGCCGAGGTAAAGGAGCAGTTCGACCAGATCAGCCCCGAGAATGATCTGAAATGGGCGCTTATTCATCCACGCGAGGGCGCCGATGGATATGACTTTGGGCCCGCGGACGCTTTTGTGAACTTTGGCCTGAGCAACCACATGTACGTGGTCGGCCACACGCTGGTTTGGCATTCGCAAACGCCCCAATGGGTATTTGCCGGCACCAATCCCCCGCCGGCTGAAGTTGCCAACATTGCCGCCGGAACAATGACGGACACGAACGCCGCCGGAACGAACAACCTCGCCCGCCGGCGACCGGGCTTTGGCGCTTATACAGGGCCCCGCGCCTCCCGGGAGGAATTGCTACAACGGATGCGCGATCACATTCACGCAGTGGTGGGGCGATACAAAGGCAAAATCAAGGTGTGGGATGTCGTCAATGAGGCCATCGCCGATGGCGGCACCAACGTCCTGCGTAAGTCGCTTTGGATGGAAATCATTGGTCCGGATTTCATCGCCAAGGCGTTCCAATATGCCCATGAAGCGGACCCCGATGCGATTCTGCGGTATAACGATTACGGCTTGGAGAACCCGGCGAAACGCCGCAAGCTGGTTACCCTGATCCAATCTTTGAAGGCAGAAAACGTCCCCGTCATGGCGATCGGCTCGCAGGCTCATCTGAATGTCTCGATAAACTTTGAGACGATGGACCAGGCGCTGACGGAAATAGAAACGCTCGACCTGCCGATTCACATTACGGAACTGGACATCAACAGCGCCCAGAGCGGCCAGCGCGGCACCGGGGCCGACGTCGCGGCCAATGCTGCGACCACCCAGGGAGGTCTGGTCAGCGATGCCGATCGCAAACTGGCCGACGCGTATGCGGGGATTTTCCGCGCTTTTATCAAACACGATAAGGCCATTAAGTTAGTCACGTTCTGGGGCCCGAATGACGCCAACTCCTGGCGCGCCAGCGGGAAACCGCTTCTGTTCGACGCGGACGCCCAACCCAAGCCCGCCTTTGAGGCTGTGATCGCTGAAGCCCAAAAAGCGAATGCAGCTAAATAGCCCGACCTCGTCGCCCTACTCAGGCTCAAATGAAACTGATTTTAGCTGCAACGATTGTCTTGTCCGCCATGCGGGCAGTGGCATTGGACGGCCAAGTCCAGATCCACGATCCGTCGACTCTCATCCGCTGTGATGGCAAGTACTATACCTATGGAACCGGGGGATCGTGCCTGGTCTCCGACGATGGCTGGACCTGGCGGCGGGGAGTCGCGCCCGCTCGGCGAGGCATGGCGCCCGACATCATTCAACTGGGCGATCGATACTGTCTGTATGTTGCAGCCAACCTCGGCGCACAACCCAAAGCTGCGATCAACCTTATCTGGAATCGCACACTCGACCCGAACTCGCCCGACTACAAATGGGAAGAAAGCGGCGTTGTCGCGTCCTCAGACGGGATCGAGGACTGCAACGCAATTGATCCCGGACTTTGCCTGGACCCGGTTACGGGCAAATTGTGGATGGTTTATGGGTCGTACTTTGGTTTCATTCGACTCGTTCAGCTTGACGCGAAAACCGGCTTGCGCGAACCGGGTAGCGAACCGGTCAATGTTGCCATCAACTGCGAGGCATCCGACCTGATCTATCACGACGGCTGGTATTATCTGCTGGCGACCCACGGCAGTTGCTGTCGCGGTTCCGATTCCGGCTACAACATTCGGGTTGGCCGGGCCCGGAGTGTTTTGGGTCCGTACCTCGATCATACCGGAGTTGATATGATACAAGGCGGCGGCAAGTTGTTCCTGGGTTCAGGCGGGCGCTTCATAGGCCCGGGTCATTTCGGCCTGCTTGATCTTGGAGACGGGGTCCAAAAATTCTCGTGTCACTTTGAAGCGGACCTCGACCGTGGCGGCGCGAGTGTTCTCGATATTCGCCCGTTACTGTGGAAAGACGGGTGGCCCGTTGCTGGTGAGAATCTGCGGGAAGGCACTTACGAAATCGAGTCCGTGCGCACCGGCACAGCGCTCGAACTCGCGGTCGAGGGAATGCCCGTCGGCGGCCGCCGTGCCAGAAGGAATTTCGGCGGTGGCCCGGGCGGACCTGGGGGAGGCGCCGGCGGACAAAGGCCGAACCCATTTACGGGCCAGGGCGGCACCATTCCGCCGCAGGATGTGTCGCAGGTTTCGACAAACTGGCCGGCCGGCAACGTGCCTGTCCGCCTCGCTAATTACCTGTGCCAGTCACAACAGAAATGGACCTTTTCGGCCGTTACCAACGCCGGTGGTTACCCTGGTTCACCGTATTTTAGGATCACAATCGAGGGCACCGATCGCACCCTGGCTGCAGATGAGGAGGGCGAACTGGTCGCCTTGTCCTCATTTACCGGCGGCCCCGAACAACTCTGGCGCGTGGACCAACTCACCGACGCCACCTGGCGCGTCATGCCTAAAGCTGCTCTCAAAACGGCCGAACCGCTCGCCCTTTCGGCCATTGGCAGCAGTTCGGTTACCCTCGCGAGGTTTGATCCGAATAGTGACGAGCAACGCTGGATTTTCAAAACACCCTGAACGCGAAACACGGGGCCGTGCCTAAAACTCCAACCCTACACGACGAAGCCAAGGCCTGGTTCCGGTTTGCTAAACACGAAAAGGAGCGCTGGATGAAACCATTCCCTTTGCTGGTATGCATGTGCCTGTTCGTCTCGCACGCTCAAGCCGCAGAATCCGCTTCCCCCTACCCTGCGACATCCCTTGCGCGGCCAGATTCCCCGGAAACAACACCTGACGCAGCCGGGTTCATCCGGCGCTGGATTATTCTGGAGCCAATTGGGTGCAACGGATTAACCGACAGCGCGGTTCAGGCGGCCGTGAAGACCGAGTATTTTCCCAACCAATTCAGTGTCATTCCACGGGATGGCGACTCAGTCACGGTTGGCGGCACGAATCTCGTCTGGCACGCGGTGGACACAAAGGGGTACAACGTCAACCTCTATCACTTCGCGCATTCCCTTGGAAAGCCCAGCTCGTTTGTGCTCTTTTGGGCCGTGACGGTAGTCAATTGCCCTGAGGAGATCCGCGGGGTGCGCCTGGCGATCGGATCCAACGCCGCATCCGTTTGGTGGGTGAACGGCCAGGAAGTCGTGGGGATTTATGGGGATCGCCAAACCGTCATTGATGATGGCGTTTCCCGGCGTCTCACGCTGAGAAAGGGGCAAAATATCGTGCGCTGCGCGGTCATCAATGGAGGCGGTGCCACGGACTTCTGCGCCCGTTTTCTCGACGCAGAAGAGAAACCTCTGAAGAGATTTACCGTAAGCGTCGGGCAAGCCGCGAAATGACGCGAGCTCGCACCCTGATGGATTGTTACGATGCAAAAACTAAATCGGTTTTCATTGCTGTTGCTCGCACTGATTGCTGCCAGGCCCGGCCTTGCTGAACAACCGCCGCCCGTTCGCGTCGAGCAAGGGCTTCTCCAGGGCATAGCTGAGGACGGCTTGAGAATCTATCGCGGCATCCCTTTCGCCGCGCCACCCGTTGGCGAACTCCGTTGGCGCGCGCCGGAGCCTGCTCCAAAATGGGACGGCGTGCGCGAGGCCGTGAAGTTCGCGCCGGATCCTTACCAGGGCGACGGCAAAGGCAACGTCGGCGAAGACTGCCTTTATCTCAATGTGTGGACACCCGCCAAGCCCGGTGACCATCCCCTCCCGGTCCTTGTGTGGATCTATGGGGGCGGCTTCTCGTTCGGTTCCACCTCCACTCCGACTCACAACGGCGAACATTTGGCGCGAAAAGGTGTGGTCCTTGTCAGCATCAACTACCGGGTCGGGCCTTTGGGGTTCCTCTCTCACCCTGAGCTAAGCGCCGAGTCGTTGCACAAAGTGTCCGGCAACTATGGCCTGCTGGACATGGTGGCAGGGCTGCAGTGGGTGCAGAAGAACATCGCTGCTTTTGGCGGAGATCCCAACCAGGTGACGATTTTTGGCGAGTCAGCCGGGGGCATCGCGGTGAGCATGCTATGCGCATCGCCCCTTGCCAAAGGCCTGTTCCGGGGAGCCATCTCGCAGAGCGGCGGTTCGTTTGGTCCGCCTCGCGCCACCACCTATCCTGGCGAAAACATGCGCCGCCTCGCGGAAGCAGAACAAGCGGGCGTTGCCTACGCCACGAAAGCCGGCGCCGCCTCAATCCAGGAAATGCGGAAACTCCCGCCCGACAAATTTCCCGCCGGATTCGGGAGCGGCGCCGCGTGGCCGATCATTGACGGTTGGGTCATCCCTGACGATCAATTCAAGCTGTATCAAGCCGGGAAATACAACGATGTGTCCATCCTGGTGGGTTACAACTCCGACGAGGGCTTGAGTTTTTCGCGCGAGAAAACACCTGAAGAATTCCGGGCCAACGTGAATAAACGCTACGGTCCATTCGCCGACAAACTATTGGCCGCTTATCCCGTTGGCTCAAATTCGATTCCCAAAACCGCGCGTGACTTGATGCGTGACGCCGCCTTTGGCTGGCAAACCTGGATTTGGGCGCGGCTGCAGGCGCGCACTGGCAAATCGAAGGTCTTCTACTATTACTTCGATCAACATCCGGACCGCGCACCGGATTCACCGCAAGCCGACCACGGCACTCCACACGGCGTCGACGTGCCTTATGTGTTTCAAACCCTGGACACAAACAATCCCGGCATAACTTCGAGCGACCGAGAAATATCAGAGGCTCTGGCGACTTACTGGGCCAATTTCGCCAAAGGGGGCGATCCCAACGGCCCGGGCGTCCCGAGCTGGCCACAGTTCACCGAGGCCGACCGTCGCGTCATGCATTTCAACAAAAAACCATATCCGGGCCCCGTTCCAAGCGCCGCCGGGCTCGAAGTGCTCGACGCGTATTTTGCATGGCGCCGCACGCCGGAAGGTGAAGCATGGGCCAAATGAACCAGGCCGGTTATTTTTTCCCCTTCAACTCATCGGACCTCTGCTCATGAAAAAAACATTTCGGTTGCCGTTCCTGCTCGTCGTGCTTTTGTGTCCTGCCAGAGGCTTCTGCCAGGACACCAACTTCTGGATCTTCCTTTGCTTTGGCCAATCCAACATGGAGGGTTTTCCCGGGATAGAAGAACAGGACAAAACCGGCGTGGACGATCGATTCCAGGTTTTTGCGGCGGTTGATTTTCCAAAACAACAGCGCACCAAAGAGCATTGGTATACTGCCGTCCCGCCATTGTGCCGGCCTTCGACAGGGCTCTGTCCGGCGGATTATTTCGGCCGCACACTGGTTTCCAACCTGCCGCCCCGGATCAAGGTGGGCGTGGTGAACGTCTCGGTTGCGGGCTGCAAGATCGAGCTGTTTCAGAAGGATACCTTCCAGAGTTATGCGGCGACAGCACCCCGCCGGATGACCAATATCATCGCTGCATACGGCGGCAATCCTTATGAGCACCTGGTCAGGATGGCCAGGCTGGCGCAGCACGATGGGATCATCAAAGGCATTCTGCTGCACCAGGGGGAATCCAACACCAATGACAAACAATGGCCCGACAAAGTAAAAGGCATTTACGACAGCTTGCTCCAGGATCTGAGCCTCAAGGCGGAAGACGTGCCCCTGCTGGCAGGCGGCCTGGTGCCAGAGGATCAAAAGGGAGCCTGCGCGAGCATGAACAAGATTATCGCCCGGTTGCCCGAGAGCATCCCCACGGCGCATTTTGTCAATTCAGACGGCTGCGCGGCCCGGCCCGACCATCTCCACTTTACTCCAGCGGGATACCGGGAACTGGGCACCCGCTATGCCTTGAAGATGCTTTCCATTTCGGGTTACAAACCGGAGGGATCCCGGTAGGACTCACCAATCATTACCGGATCATTTTCGGATTATCAAAACACGACCTCATCCAACGGACTCGGACCGACTCGACGGGAGCGAAGAGGTGTCCAGGACGAGCGTGGCGCCGATCCGTGGCTTGCGCTGGTGGATGATCAGCCTCCTGATGCTCGGGTCGATCATAAATTACCTGACTCGAAGCACCCTTGCGGTCGCGGCCCCAACGCTACTCAAGGACTTGCACGTGACTGAACAACAGTACTCCTGGATCCTCAATACCTTCCAGGGCGCAATTATGCTGCAACCCTTTTGTGGGTACTTAATGGACGCTATTGGTTTAAAGGTCGCATTTGCCATTTTCGCCGTCGCCTGGTCGTTCATATGCATGGCACACGGCCTGGCGCACCAATGGCAGGTGCTGGCCGGTCTGCGCGGTTTGCTTGGACTGGCGGAGGGCTCCGCCAATCCCGCGGGGATGAAGGCGACAGCCGAATGGTTTCCCGCGAAAGAACGCGGCTTCGCGGGCGGCCTGTTCAATATCGGCGCTTCGGTCGGTTCCATGCTCGCACCGCCGCTTGTTGGTTTTGCCATTTATTTTTTCAACTGGCAGATGGCCTTTGTTCTGACCGGCGCCATGGGCCTGGTCTGGGCTTTACTATGGCTTTGGTTCTATCATTCCCCTGAGCAACATCCCAAATTATCAGCACAAGAACGCAACTACATCATCTCCGGCCAGGAAAAGCATCTGCAGGGAGACGGCACGCGGCCGGCCATTCGGAGCATCCTGCGGAGACGTAATTTCTGGGGCATCGCTCTTCCACGGTTCCTTGCCGATCCAACCTGGGGCACACTCACGTTCTGGCTCCCGTTGTATTTGAGCCAGGTCCGGCATTTCAACCTGAAGGAAATTGCGCTGACCGCATGGCTGCCCTTCCTGGCCGCCGACCTCGGCTGCATGTTTGGCGGTGTGGTAGTTGCCTTTCTTCAGAAACGCGGGGCTTCTCTCATCAACGCCCGGCGCGGCGCGTTCACTCTCGGCGCGTTTCTCATGACCGGGATGGCGGCCGTCGGGTTCATCCAGAACCCCTACGCGGCCCTGGCGCTGCTCTGCCTTGGCGGTTTTGCCCACCAGACCTTGTCGGTCACGGTCATCACCATGTCCTCGGATTTATTCAAGCGAAACGAAGTTGCGACCGTGGCCGGTATGGCCGGCACGTGTGGCAATGCCGGGGTTTTTGTCTTCAATGCGGTGATCGGCGGACTGGTCGCCGTTACCGGCTACACGCCATTTTTTATCGGTCTCGCCGTGCTGGACTTGCTTGGGGCGGCGGTCTTGTGGACCGTGGTGTGCGATCCAAATACCGACCATAGCAACTGAGTCCATGACGACCACCGGAACCATAAAGAATCCCATCCTTAGGGGCTTCAATCCCGATCCTTCAATCGTGCGCGTCGGGGACGACTTTTACATTGCGACCTCGACCTTCGAATGGTTCCCGGGAGTTCAGATTCACCATTCACGGAATCTTGAGCACTGGCAGTTGCTGGCGCGCCCGCTCGTTCGGCCAGAGCAGCTTAACATGTTGGGGAACCCTGATTCCTGCGGTGTCTGGGCGCCCTGCCTGACTTATGCAGACGATCTCTTTTGGCTGGTTTACACGGACGTGAAGCGGTATGGCCGCACTACGGTTGGCGGAGCCGGCGGCGCGTCATTGCGCGATTTCCACAATTTCCTGGTTATCAGCAAAACAATTGAAGGTGATTGGTCCGACCCGGTTCCGCTGAACAGCAGCGGGTTCGACCCGTCGCTGTTCCACGACGAAGATGGCCGCAAATACCTGGTGAACATGCTTTGGGATCATCGACCCGGACATAACCGCTTTGCCGGAATTGCGCTTCAGGAATACTCGGTGAAGGAGCGCAAATTGGTCGGTGAAAGGAGGATTATCTTTACCGGCACACCTTTGGGCTTCACTGAGGCGCCCCATCTCTATAAGCGCAATGGCTGGTATTACCTGCTGACAGCCGAAGGTGGCACCGGCTGGGGGCATGCCGTGACCATGGCACGTTCGCGCACGCTGACGGGGCCATACGAGTTGCACCCGGACGTTTACATTCTAAGCGCACGTCACCGGCCGGATGCGGAACTACAACGCGCAGGGCACGCGGATTTGGTCGAAACTCAAAACGAGGAGACCTACATGGTTTACCTCTGCGGTCGACCCCTGCACAATCGGGGGCGCTGTATTTTGGGTCGTGAAACCGCCATTCAGAAAATGGCCTGGGGCAAGGACAATTGGCTGCGAACCGTGGATGCAAAAGGAATTCCGACCCTTGAAACACCAGCTCCCCTGTTGCTTTCCAGCGGCCAGCAGGGTCCGCCCCTGACGGGCACCTGTGAAGTGCCCGGCGGAGATAGCCCGACTCCTCCCCAATTGCTGCATCCAAATCATGAGGCGTTCCGATATGACTTTGATGAGACCCGCCTTCCGATTGATTTCCAATGGCTGCGCACACCGTGGCCGGAGGAACTCTTCAGCCTGACTGCGCGTCCCGGTTTTCTCCGCCTGTACGGTCGCGAGTCGATTGGGAGCCTTTTCAGGCAATCGCTGGTTGCCCGGCGTCAGCAATCGCACTGTTTCAGCGCCCGCACCATCGTCGAGTTTGAACCGGAACATTTTCAGCAGATGGCCGGCCTTGTCTGCTATTATAGCGGCGCAAAGTTCCATTACCTCTACATTTCGCATGATGAAACGGTGGGCAAACACCTGCGCGTGATGTCCTGTCTGCCCGATTCTCCGCAGGCGGACGCTTTCACGCCTCCAATTCCCATCTCGGCCCGGAAACCCGTGCAACTGCGGGTCGAAGCGGATTACGAGCGACTCTACTTCGGCTACCGCATTGAAGAACTCGGCCCCCAATGGAATTGGCTGCCGCAACAGTTTGACGCCAGTATTCTGTCGGATGAAGCCTCTGCACCGGGGCTCCCTAATTTTACCGGCGCCTTTGTTGGAATGGCCTGCCAGGATATGGCTGGGACCCTGGCGCCCGCCGATTTCGACTTTTTTGAGTACCAGGAACGAAGTTTCCTTGAGAATCCGTTGTCGCCTTGAAACGCGCGCATCTACAAGAAAAGCGCGGTGCAATGTCCAAAATCCGTGTTTTGACGGAAGTACGGTTAAAGGCCGTCGAATGTCGGCCCATCCCAACCCGTGCCTTCATCAGACACAATGACGGGGTAACTCCCGTCCAGGTCCGGAGTTAACGAGTTCATCATTAGAATCAGCGAAAAACCCAGCTCACTATGAAAATGAGAACACCTCTGTTTGCTCTTACCCTGATTGGCCTGTGCCAACTTGCGTTGGCCCAAACCAATCCGCCTCCAGTCGAGGACTTCAAGCCATCGGTTCTGAACCAACCGGGCAAACTTTACCCGCAGGTCAATTCGGAAAGGCGCGTTCGCGCGCACGTCCTGGCGGCACAAGCCCACAGCGTGATGCTGGACATCGGCGCTGTGAAATACCCATTGGCCAAAGATGATGCGGGCGTTTGGGTTGGCGAATCGGGACCCCAGGATGAAGGGTTCCATTATTACCAGATCGTGATTGATGGCGCGGCGGTGCCCGACCCCGGCAGCCTCTATTTCTACGGCGCCAGCCGATGGGGTAGCGGTTTGGAAGTACCCGCCGGCGACCAGGATTTTTACTCCGTGAAGAACGTGCCTCACGGGCAGCTGCGCCAGGTCCAGTTCTATTCCAAAAGCGCAAATGCCAACCTGCGGTGCTTCGTTTACACCCCGCCGGACTATGAAACGGATCCCTCAAAAAGATACCCGGTGCTGTACTTGCAGCACGGCGGCGGGGAAGACGAAACCGGCTGGGGCAACCAGGGACACGCGGGTTTGATCATGGACAACCTGATCGCGGAAGGAAAGGCCAAGCCATTCATCATAGTGATGGCCAATAGTTATATCCCAGGCAGTGAAAGCTCCGGTCCTGGATCGGCGCCCGGACGCGCCGGCGGCGGGGGCCCAGGGCGCGGCGGTTTTCGCTTCAACTTCAGCGCATTTGAGCACGTGCTCATCGACGAGTTGATCCCGTTCATCGACGCCGGTTTCCGCACGCTCGCGAATCAGCCGAACCGTGCCATGGCCGGTCTCTCCATGGGTGGAATGCAAACCAGGCAAATCACCATGGCGCACCTCGACAAGTTTTCCCACATCGGCATTTTCAGCGGTGGCAGTATCGCCGTGACGAACATCACTGATATGGCCGACTTCAAGCAGAAGGTAAAAGTGGTCTTTGTTAGCTATGGCAGTCGAGAACTGGGCAACAACCGCACGGGCTTCGGCGGGGATCCCAGGGCAAATACCCAAGCGCTCAAAGAGGCGGGCGTTAACAGCTATTTCTACGTGTCTCCAAATACGGCTCACGAATGGCAATCCTGGCGGCGCAGCCTCCACCAGTTTGCACCCCTGCTCTTCCAGGATCATCCGGTGCAGATGGCAGCCCTCCAGGCGGCCCCTGGGGATAGCACTTTGGCGTCGCAATCTTCCGCGGCACCGGCTCCAGCGGCTCAGACCGGCGCGGCCGGGGTGATTCGGGTCAAAGCCGGGAAATCCGAACCGGTCAAAGACGCTGACGGGAATGTCTGGCTGGCAGACCAGGGATTCGAGGGGGGCCAGACTATAGAACGGCCGGATATCCAGATCGCCAATACAAAAAGTCCGGATCTTTACCGGGCAGAACACTACAGCATGGATTCCTTCTCATGGGCCGTGCCGAACGGGAAATACCTGGTAAAACTGCACTTCGCTGAAACCTTCGAAGGGATCACCAGCGCGGGTGAGCGCGTGTTCTCTTTCAACGTCCAGGGCCACGAGTTCAAGGACTTCGATGTTTGGGCCAAAGCAGGCGGGTCGATGAAAGCCTACATCGAAACCGTTCCGGTTGAAGTCACCGACGGCAAGGTAAAGGTGACCTTCACTCCCAAGGTCGAAAACCCGCAAATCTGCGCCATTGAAATCATCCCGCAAAGTGGTTCCGACACCGCGTCCGCGCCTGCAGGCAAAACCACCGGCACCGACATCAGCGGGATTTGGAAGTCCGAGTTCGATTCGCAAATCGGGCACCAGGTTTACACGTTCACTTTCAAGCAGGACGGGTCGAAATTGATGGGCAAAGCCAACTCGGAAGCCGGCGAACGCAAGCGCGAAGCTGAACTGAAGGAAGGCAAGGTCGACGGCGACACGGTTTCGTTCGCCGAGATGCTGAGCATCCAGGATCGGGAAATTCGGATTGCCTATGACGGGAAAGTTTCAGCTGACGGGAATGAAATCAAATTCACACGCGCGGTTGGCGACTTTGCCAAAACGGAGATCGTCGCCCGGCGCGAACAAGCCACGGCCAACACAGGAACGGCAGCGTCGCGAACAGTCCGGATCAAAGCTGGCAAATCGGAGCCGGTGAAGGATGCTGAGGGTAATGTGTGGCTGCCGGACCAGGGGTTCGAAGGCGGCCAGACCATCGAACGGCCCGATATCCAAATTGCCAATACAAAAAGTCCGGATCTTTACCGAGCCGAACACTACAGCATGGATTCGTTTTCCTGGCCGGTGCCCAACGGTAAATACGTCGTGAAGCTGCATTTCGCCGAAACCTACGATGGCATCACGGGTCCCGGCCAACGCGTGTTCTCGTTCAAGGTTCAAGGCCGCGAGTTCAAGGACTTCGATGTTTGGGCCAAGGCGGGAGGACCCTTGAAAGCGTATATTGAGGCGGTGCCCGTTGAGGTCACAGATGGCAAAGTCAGGGTCACCTTCACCCCCAATGTGGAGAATCCCCAAATCTGCGCCATTGAGATCGTCCCGCAGTCCGGCGGCGACACGAGCGCGGTCGCCCCCGCTGCCATGCCGACGACCGCTTCGTCTGGGCCCGAACCCGCGCCTGCTCCAGCGGTGCCCCAGGGGCCTGCCGTTTTGAAAATCGACGCCGGCAAAGCCGTCGGCGAGGTCAGTCCGATGCTATACGGATTGATGACTGAAGAAATAAACTTCGCGTATGAAGGCGGTCTTTATGGGGAACTCCTCAGGAACCGCTCGTTCAAAGCGGACGCCGTTGTTCCCCGGGTTACTGCTGAAACCTACAAACCTGGGGAATACCTGCCAGTCACTTTCCGGCCTGGCACCGCGCCCAAGTACTGGACCAGCGTTGGCGGGGCTTCGATCGTTCTGGATACGAACGCCCCATTGAATGAATTCCTTAATGTGAGCCTCAGCCTCGACGCGTCGTCCGCCAGCCCCGCTTCTCCCGCTGGGGTCGCCAATGGTGGCTACTGGGGCATTCCGATCAAACCCCGAACGACCTACAACTTGTCTTTGTTTGCAAAGGCGCAACCCGGTTTTGCCGGCGCTGTGACCGCCAGCATCGAAAGCGCTGACGGCAAAAACTCTTTTGCCACCGGCGAACTTTCCGGGCTGACAACCGAATGGAAGAAATTCTCGGTGAAGCTGAAGACGAAAGATGTCGCGGCCTCAAAAGACAATGTGTTCAAGCTCACCACCCGGGCGCCCGGGAAATTGTGGCTGCAAAACGTCTCGCTGTTTGGGCCCACTTACAAGAACCGCGCGAACGGGAATCGATTCGATATCATGGAATTGCTGGCCGGCATGAAGCCAAAGTTCCTGCGGTTTCCCGGTGGGAATTACCTCGAGGGCAACGGGTTCAACCAGCGTTTTAACTGGAAGGAAACCGTCGGCCCGGTCGAACGGCGCCCTGGTCATCCCAGTCCTTGGGGTTATTGGTCCACGGACGGTTTTGGGCTTCTGGAATTTGCGGAGTGGTGC
The DNA here is from genome assembly GCA_035294005.1 of Verrucomicrobiia bacterium. Classification (GTDB taxonomy): domain Bacteria; phylum Verrucomicrobiota; class Verrucomicrobiia; order Limisphaerales; family UBA8199; genus JANXQE01. The sequence goes on along the minus strand of DATGLT010000007.1, from coordinate 18,814 downwards.
GAGGACTTGAACATGGAACCGTTGCTTGCGGTGTTCGCCGGCTACTGCCTCGGCCAGGGCGGGGTAGTCTCCGCGGGTCCGCAGCTCGATCCGTATGTTCAGGAAGCGGTCGAAGAAATCGAATATCTTACCGGTGACGCCAAATCGACCAAGTGGGGCGCGCAACGCGCACAGGACGGGCATCCCAGGCCGTTCAAAGTCAGTTATGTCGAGATTGGGAATGAAGATTGGTTTGATCGCAGCGGCCCGGAACGAAGCAGCACTTACGACGGGCGGTTCGGCCAATTCTTCGACGCGATTAAAAAGAAGTATCCTCAGCTGAAGCTCATTTCCTCGTGCGGTTACGAGCAACCTCAATCACTGTGGGTCCGAAGCAGGACGCCCGACGTGGTGGATGAGCATTACTACCGCAACCTGGAGGAAATGATGGCGCAGTCTTTCAAGTATGACTCCTACTCGCGGGCGGATCGTTCGAAGATCTTCTGTGGCGAATGGGCTACGCGCGTCGGTTCGCCCACGCCCAGCATGGCAGGGGCACTCGGGGACGGGGCTTGGATGAGCTGCATGGAACGTAATTCGGACACCGTTGTGATGTCCTGCTACGCGCCGTTGTTTGTGAATGTCAGCCAACTCAACGGGCAGGGTCGCTCGATGCAATGGAGCTCGGACCTGATCGGCTACGATGCCCTCACCAGCTACGGTTCACCCTCTTACTATGCCCAAAAGATGTTTAGCACGATGCACGGCGACGAAATCCTGGGAATCCAATCCCTCAACGTGCCGACTCGCGCGTGGCAACGACCGGCGCGGCGAGGGAATGCCCCGGGGGCTCCGGAACAATTGAAGGAACTTTTCTTCGTGGCCACCCGAGAGGCGAAGACCGGCGTCATTTTCGTTAAGGTCGTCAACACCGCCGGCTCAGCACGGGAGGTTCGAATCGAGATAAATGGCGCGCCAAAACTTAAAGCAAAGGGTGAAGCGGTTGTTCTGGCCGGTAAAAGCCTCGAAGACACTAATTCAATCAACGAACCGGAAAATATCGTCCCGCATACGGAAACCTTAACTGAGATCAGCTCGAGTTTCTCCCGTAGTTTCCCGCCCTATTCCATTACGGTTCTGAAGTTGAGGACAACCTAGGGCATCGATCGATCCCTTTCCTCCTTCCCCGTTGCAGCTTCCACTCTGGCCCGTGCAGGTCGCAAATCGAACGAGCGCACATTGCAACAACCGCGAGGACCATTTGTCCACGCGGAGGTCGATTCCAGCCTTTAAAACGGGGAACGGGCCGTCCTCTGCCCTGGCAGGATGCATCTCAGTACACTGTTTATGATCAAGAAAACCTCCTCCAAGCCCGCCCCGCCGCATCGGGCTACGCCGCCCTACAAGGACCCGAATTTGCCCGCAGCCCGCCGCCTCGAAGATCTTCTCGCCAGAATGTCCCTGGAAGAAAAGGCCGCCCAGATGGTTTGCGTATGGCAACAGAAGCAGCAGACGTTGCTGGATGAACAGGGCCGGTTTGATCCGGTGAAAGCCAAAGCGGCATTTCGAAAAGGGCACGGCCTGGGCCAGGTCGGGCGGCCGAGCGACGCCGGGAGTCCTCCAGGCGAACCCTGGAAAGGACAGACCGCGCGCGGGATGGCGGAGCTTACCAACGCGATTCAGAAATTCTTCCTGGAAAACAGCCGGCTGGGCATCCCGGTTTTTTTCCATGAGGAATGCCTGCATGGGCATGCCGCCCGAGATGCCACGAGCTTTCCCCAACCCATCGGGCTAGGCGCCACCTTTGATCCTGACCTGGTCGAGCAACTGTTCACCATGACCGCATATGAAGCGCGGGTGCGCGGAACCCACCAGGCGCTCACACCAGTGGTGGACGTCGCGCGCGATCCGCGCTGGGGGCGGGTCGAGGAGACCTACGGCGAGGACCCTTACCTGAATGCGCGGCTCGGAATTGCGGCGGTGCAAGGATTCCAGGGTGACAGCACTTTTCGGAACAAAAAGCGCCTGATCGCCACGCTCAAGCATTTTGCGGGGCACGGCCAGCCGGAGTCGGGAATGAATTGCGCCCCGGCGAATGTTTCGGAGCGGCTGCTGCGAGAGACTTTTTTGCATCCGTTCCGCGACGTCCTTCGACAGGCCGGCGCAATCAGCGTCATGGCGGCTTACAACGAGATTGATGGCGTGCCGTGTCATGCCAACAAGTGGCTCCTGCGCGATGTGCTCCGGAAAGAATGGGGCTTCAAAGGCTTCGTGGTCTCGGATTACTACGCTATCTGGGAACTGGGATACCGCCCCGACACCCACGGACATTTTGTTGCGGCCGACAAAAAGGAGGCCTGCCGGCTGGCGGTTGAAGCCGGCGTGAACATCGAACTGCCGGAACCCGATTGTTATCTGCACCTCACCGAGCTTGTCCGTAAAGGGGTAATAAAAGAGAAGCAACTCGACGCCCTTGTCGCCCCGATGCTGTATTGGAAATTTCAGATGGGCCTCTTCGACGATCCTTACGTGGATGCGGATGAAGCTGAAAAGGTGGTTGGCTGCGAAGCCCACCGGGCTCTGGCACTGCAGGCAGCTCGAGAAACCATCACGTTGCTAAAAAACGAAAACCAACTGGCGCCTCTGGACGCGTCTAAGTTGAACTCGATAGCAGTGATCGGCCCCAACGCCCACCGCCCGCTGCTGGGAGGTTACAGCGGTTTGCCCAGATTCAACGTCACGGTGCTCGACGGGATCAAGGAAAAGGTCGGCGCCGCGGTGAAGGTGCTTTACTCCGAAGGCTGCCGGATCACCGAAGGGGGGTCATGGCAGCAGGACGACGTCATCCGGACGGATCCAGCCGAAGATCGACGGCGCATCATCGAGGCTGTTCAGGTCGCCAAACAAGCCGACGTGATTGTCTTGGCGATCGGCGGCAACGAACAAACTTCGCGCGAAGCCTGGGGTCTGAAGCACATGGGTGACCGGACCAGCCTCGATCTGATCGGCCTGCAGGATGATCTCGTAAATGCGATGCTGGCCACAGGCAAACCCGTTATCGCCTTGCTATTCAACGGCCGTCCGCTTTCCATAAATAACGTGGCCAAAAACGTTCCAGTTGTTTTTGAATGCTGGTATCTTGGCCAGGAATGCGGCCGCGCCATTGCCGACGTTTTGTTCGGTGATTTTAACCCGGCCGGAAAGCTGCCCATCTCCATCCCTCGTTCTGTCGGGCATCTGCCGGCTTTCTACAATCACAAACCCTCCGCCCGCCGCGGGTATCTTTGGGACGAGGTCTCTCCCCTGTTTCCATTCGGATTTGGACTCAGCTACACCACGTTCAGGATCGAGAAGGTCCGCCTTTCGAAAAAGAAAATGTCCCGTGAAGGTTCCGCGAAGGTTTTCGTCGACGTGACAAACACCGGAAAACGAGCCGGCGCCGAGGTGGTGCAACTTTACGTCCGGGATTGCGTCAGCACGGTCACGCGACCGGTAAAGGAGCTCAAAGGATTTCAGAAGGTCTGGCTCGAACCGGGAGAAAGCAAAACGGTAACCCTTGCGATCTCGCCGGAGACGCTGGCGTTTTACGATATTAACATGAATTACGTCGTGGAACCGGGGGACTTCGAGATCATGGTCGGGACCTCTTCTCGAAACGCTGATTTGCAGAAAGTCCTTCTGACGGTTGGAAACTGAGTTTCCCGTTTTCAATGAGCACCGACCACCGGCTTCCGTATTCCCGAGCAGGAGCGGGTGGCCTCATCCGATTGAGCTTATGAGCAATCCCTCGCAAAAACTCTCCGTCATCGAGACAGCCGGATACAGCTGCGCGGACGCCGCCGCGAATTTCGTTTTCATGACGATGGTTCTGTTCCAGCTCAATTTCTATACCGACACCTTTGGGCTGTCGGCGGCGGCGGCCGCGGCGATTCTGCTCTGGCCCCGGTTGTGGGACGCGGTGGCCGATCCAATTGTCGGCATCCTGGCCGATCGCACCGATACGCGTTGGGGCAAATTCCGGCCGTGGATTCTTTTTACTGCTGTGCCGTGGGCCGTGATCATGGTTCTCGCCTACACCACGCCGAAAGGCTGGAACATGGGCGCTATGATTGCTTACGCCGTGATTACCAATTCGCTGCTCATGACGATTTATTCCATGAACAACATGCCTTACGCCGCTCTTGGCGGAGTCATGACCGGCGATATCAACGAGCGCGCGAAGCTGAACTCTTACCGGTTCGTCGCCGTGAATGCCGCACAGTTTATCGTCGGAGGCTTCACTCTTCCCCTGGTGGCGAAATTTGCCGAACATCATGACCGCCAGTACGGCTGGCGCATGACCATGACCATCTGGGCGGGTCTCTGCCTGGTCCTGTTCCTGATTACGTTCACCACCACCCGCGAACGCATCCATCCGCCACGTGCCAGCAAATCGTCTCCAAAGCAGGATTTTCTCGACCTGCTTAAAAATGGGCCGTGGAAAACCATGTTCTGCTGGACCCTGGTGCATTTTGCGATCCTGTCGTTCCGCGGTGGCGCCCTTTACAATTATTATCACCACTACGCCGACAAAGCCGCCATGTTCGATTTCCTGGCGCGGCTGGGATTGGTCGCGCCCGCTACTGGCGTGAACTCCGGCGGACTCCTGGAAACCCTAGGCTACATTGTTCATGGCGACCGGGCGAACCTGGCCGGGTCAAATGTGGCCGACGTGTTTAACAGCATCGTGAATATGCTCGGGACCGGCCTGATCATTATTGTGATTTTACTGTCGCCTCCGCTGGCGCGCAGGTTTGGCAAGAAAACGGTTTCTGCGGCAGGATTCGCTCTGGCGACAATCGGCACGTTTGCGTTCTATTTATTGTCGCCGACAAACGTGTTGGGGATGCTGTGGCTCACCGCTTTTATTTCCGTGGTTTACGCGCCCACGATCCCGCTTACGTGGGCGATCTTTGCGGACGTGGCCGACTACTCGGAATGGAAAATCGGCCGCCGGTTTACAGGCATGGTCTTCGCTACAATCGGGTTCGCGTTGAAGTCGGGCCTGGCCCTGGGCTCGGCGTCGTTTCTGTGGATCATGCAAGGGTTTTTTCAATATGACACCAGGCTGCCCTCCGCTCCCAATGCGATCACAGGCTATCGGTTCACTAGTGGGATTGCCGTTGGCATTCTTTTCGCAATTTGCACTGTCCTGCTCTTCAGTTATCCATTGAACAAGACCGTCACGCTGGAAATGGCCGACGAGTTGGCCGAACGTCGCAAGCGGAATGAGCCCGAGCCGGTGTCGGTGTGAACGCTTGATCTCAGCAAAGCTCGGCAGGACGTTAATCGCGTATTTTTTATCCCGGTTACATGCCCCATTCGCAATGTCATTGAGACCTCACATTGTAAGAGTTTTGATGTCAGGGCGCTCTGCCCATTAAAGAAGCGCCGGAATGCCAAGTTCTTCAGGTGAGCGACTTTAAGGTGTACGGGCGTTCTTTTTCCGCGTCGGCTGGTCCCCGTAACTCAATCGTAACAACTCCGACATCTACGCGTCATGGCTGATTCCTAGCCTCGACGCGGTGACATACCGGGTCGCGAAAACTCCTAAGTACTTTGTCTGCGGATCGTCTGCCGTCGGATCCGGGAAACCACGTGCCATTTCGGTCTGAGCTGAAGCTGGATGGAGATCAAAAATACCGTTCCCTCTGTTCGGCTTGCAATGGCGTGCAAAGCGATAGCCAATCGCACGGGACTGTGCAGGTTTGGAACAATCGGTTTGGCGGCTGTTGTATGGGTTTTGGGAGCCTCCCTTTTTCACCTTCACGCGTCTCCCCTGGATACAAACCGGTTCAATGTCCGTCAGTATATTGTGGCCGCCACCAGAACTCTTTCCACCAACATCCCGAATGTAGATTTTACGCCATACACCGGCACGAATGTCGACGTTGCGCAATTGGTCAAAGCCGCCTCCGAACTTCAGGACCGCTACGAGGCCGCGGGAGTTCACGGGGTAAGCGTGTCTATTGCCAGCGATCGCATTGTCGACGGTGTCGTTACCCTCAACGCGTTTCGCGCGCTGGCTCCGCAAATCCTTGTGTCAGGGCAACGCTACCCACCGCAAAGAGAGGCGGGCTCGGAAGTCGCGCGTTCCGGGTCGCAGGAGGTGAAGAAAACTCCGCCGCCGCAGCTTGTCGTTCGCGCTTATGAGATTCACGGAGACACGTTGCTTTCCACGAGCACGTTAACGTCAATTTTTAGCAAGCACGTCGGCACCAACGTCACGGTTCAGGATATCCTGCAGGCAGCGGCCGACCTGCAGAGCGAATACCGGGCCCGGGGATACCCAACTGTCGCTGTGAGCATTCCGCAACAGCAACTCACAAACGGGATCGTAAAAATCCGCGTCTTCGAAGGACTCCTTTCGGATATCCTTGTTTCGCACAATCGTTACTACAGTTCAAACAACGTCATGAGAGCTTTGCCCGGGTTGCACCGCGACATGCTGCTCAGCAGCCCGGTTTTCCAGGCTGAGTTGGACCGGGCCAACGCAAACCAGGATCGGCAGATCTATCCGGAATTGGAGCCGGGCGATGAACCGAACACCACACGCCTGCGGCTGGAAGTTAAGGACCGGCTCCCGCTCCACGGCAAAATCGAGTTGAACAATCAAAACTCGCCGGGAACTCCTGACCTGCGGGTCAATGGATCGGTTGTGTACAATAACTTATGGCAGCTGGATCACTCCGCTGGACTGCAATACAGTTTTTCTCACGAAGCCTACAAGGGAGGCAATCAATGGGCCGCGTATGATTTGCCGCTGGTGGCCAACTACAGCGCATTCTATCGAGCGCCACTGGCGAACCCCGAAGCAATAGGTGATATGATGGCCGCCGCCCCCGGCTCCTTCGGCTATGACGAGGCTACCCGGAAATTTCGTTTGCCCCCTGCTTCAGGCGAACCGGAATTGAATGTGTATGCCAGCCGCTCCACGATCGATACAGGGCTCGAGACGGTGGCGAACCGATCGGTCACCAACATCCCGGGGGTTCTTTCGATCCGCGAACAGGACGTTCAACAGGATCTCACGATCAATAACGACGTAGGCCTGAGACTCAGCCTGCCGAGCACCAGCACGAGCACGTTCAGGTCCTCGTTTTCAGGCGGGTTGGACCTCAAGGATTACAGTTTAACCAGTTACAAGACCAACAACTTCTTTTTTGCAATCACGACTGTGGATCCGGAGGGACGCACCAACACGGTGAACAGCACCGTGCCTTCGAAGGTCCCCACGACCGACAAGGCGACGACGTACCTTCCCCTTGCCTTGAGATGGGATGGCAGTGAGCGGGATGCCTGGGGGACCACGGCCTTCGGCCTGGGCTCGAGCATCAATCTGTGGTTTTCAGGCAGCCGCAGCAACCTCGAGAACATTTCCGGTTCGCCGCTGACCACGGGCAAGTGGGTGGCATTCAGCGCCAATTTCGCGCGTGACCAGGTGATTTTCACCAACTGGATTATGACGATCCGCGGCGACGGCCAATGGGCCAACGAACCGCTTATCAGCAATGAACAATACGGGCTGGGCGGTATCAACAGCGTGCGAGGTTATCACGAGGGAGAGGTTTTCGGGGATTGGGGTGGCATGTCACCGCGGAGCAGAAGACCCCGCCGTTTGTGATCGGCATGGCAAACGACCGCAGCCCACTGACCATCAGGGGTTCCTGTTACACCGATTTTGGTCAGGCGCTCTTGCTGGATGCCAATGGCCGCAAAGGGCTGACTTCGCTCTGGGGAGCTGGCCTTGGGGGCGTCGTTTCGCTGGGCACTCATTGGGAAGCCCGGCTGCTTTGCTCCTGGCCTCTGCTGAGCGTTGGACTCGTCGAAGCGTATCAACCCCGGTTCAATTTCTCGCTGACAGCACAATTTTGAATAACCCGCCTTCGATCATGAATACCGAAGCAAGTCGCATCCGGCACGCCGTCGCGGCGCGCAACCGAGCGTGCTCGTCGGCGCGCGCAACTCTAGCTTTGCTGGCGTGCCTGTTTGGGCTGCGCTCCGCCCGGAGTAATCCTGTCGGTGCAACCGTCACGCAAGGCACGGCTACGTTCGTCAACCAGGGTTCCCACCTGACAATCCAAACGTCCGACCGAGCCTTCATTAATTGGCAGGGCTTCAACATCGGCCTTGGGGAAACCACTACGTTTATCCAACCGTCAAGCTCTTCACTGGTCTGGAATTATGTCAACGACCCCAACCCCTCACGCATTCTCGGCAATCTAACCGCCAACGGGTACGTTGTGCTGCAAAATCCCTCGGGTTTTTATATTGGAGGACAGGCTTCCATCACCACCCATGGACTGCTCATGAGTACCGCGCCACTTCGCGCGCCCGACCTGTCCGTCGGCGGACCCTGGAGCTTCAACGCGCCGCCTCCCTCTGCCAGTATTATCAATTACGGCCAAATCAATGTTGGCAAGTCTTCATCGGCATTCCTTGTTGCTTACGATATTCAGAACCGGGGAACGATCTCGGCCCCCTCTGGCGAAATTGGACTTTATGCCGGCAAGCAGGTGCTGATTTCGGAGCGTCCCGATGGGCGCGGGCTGAGCGCCAAAGTAACGTTGCCCACTGGTTCGGTGGATAATTCGGGGAAACTCATCGCCGACGCCGGCACCATCTCGATGCATGCCCAGGTCGTGAACCAGGGCGGCTTGATCCAGGCCAACAGCGTTCGCGAGATCAATGGAGTTGTCGAGTTGGTCGCGGGCGACTCCCTAACGCTGGGCGCCGGCTCCACAATCCAGGCAAATGGCAGCGCCGGTTTTGACGCTAACGGCGGCTCGGTTACTATAAAGTCCGACGGCAGTTTTTCAGATTCCCCCGGCTCGGTAATTCAAGTTGAAGGCAGCCCCAACGGAGGCAACGGCGGGACCATCGAGGTTTCCGCCCGGTCCATGACGGCCATTCACTCGCAAATTGACGGGCGCGCCGCTCCCGGCTTTGTCAGCGGCACATTGTCCATCGACCCCCAGAACATATTGCTGACCAGTTTTGGTGACAACGCGCCAGGTTCGGGAACGGTCAATCCGGGTGACCCTCCCAGCGCGGGGAGCCCCGACACGCTGACTCTGGACGTCAGCACCTTTAACGACCTGATCACTCAAAACGCTTTGTCGAAAATCAACCTCCAGGCCACCCGCGATATCGAGATCGGCACGCTCTGGACCTTGCCGGCCAGCGCTGATCCCGGGGCCACTCTGACTTTGCAGGCCTCGCGCAACATCACCCTGGACGACGGAGCCGGTTTAATTGCCGGCCATAACTGGAACCTGAATCTCGTTGCGGGAAGCGAGTTGCATTCCGCTGCCGGCCGAGTCTCTGGAAGCGACGGCATCTACCTGAACGGAAGTGCGCATATCCAGACTCAAAATGGGAATATCTCGATGACAGCGGGCAACGAGGTGATTGTCGACGACGGCACCACCAGCGGCCTGGCCGTAGATGGAAACGGGATCTCAACTCGGGGTGGCGGCAATATCCAGGTGACGGCAACTTATGGCGACGTGAACACCGGCGGTAACTCCGCCGGATACACTTTCGGCTCGCGCTCTGCCCCATACTACAAACCGTCGCCTACGCTGGGCGGGGTCAGCACTGCGGCCGGTGGCAACGTCGATATCACCGCGGGCGGAGATGTGATCAGCTATTTGCCTCTGAATGGCAGTTTGCAGGCTTTGTCAGACGGCGGCAGCGGCGCATTCGGGCCGCAGGCCGGCAACGTCACCGTCCAGGCCGGCGGCAGTGTTCGGGGACATTTCGTGGTTGCCAACGGTATCGGCACAATTGTGGCAGGGAAAGACATCGGGGCTCCTTTCACAAGCCAGGGCTTCGCGTTAAGCCTGGTAAAGGGCAGTTGGAACATCTCGGCGCCCGCCGGCAGCATCTACCTGCAGGAAGTACGCGATCCAAATGGCATTTTCAATGGAAAGGGCACGCTGGCATCCTACCCTGGGTTTCACTTGTTCGACTACGACCCGCAATCATCCGTTTCATTACAGGCGGCTAATAAGGTCGAACTCACCGGGTTGGGAGTTCCCAGGATCAGCACCGACCTGGTTCCGATCATTTACCCTCCGAGCTTGCAGATTTCGGCCGGCGCGGGCGGCGTACAGTTGGATTCAAGCGTGATTTTATTCCCGTCGGCAAATGAGAATTTGAATATCGCCACCACCGGTGGCGGCGATTTCCGGGGGATTGGCGATTTGGCGGGCGGTTATCCAAACCTGGTCATGTCCGACAGCGCGCGACGGCAATGGGCGACCGTGGGGGATTTCGATTTTTCGGACCATGCCCCTTCGCCACTTGAAATCAATAACCCGAAGCCCGTGGTCCTTGACATCTCAGGAAGCTTCAAAACGTTGAACCTCTATTCAACCAAGGTCACTCAAATGACCATTGGCGGGGATGTGGTGAACGCGAGCTTCGTTGGAGAGAACCTTCATGCCAGCGATGTTACGTTTCTCAACGTGGGGGGCCGGATATATAACACTCCCGGCTATACCTTTGACGTGCTCGGCAGGCCGATTACTAGCGCCGACCCGCTTAATCCGTCGGCGTGGGACAGCATCTTCAACCTGGCCGTTGATCCGGCGAGCGTGGCCTCAACGCTGATTCCCGCGAATGCAACCCCTGATTCCCTGAGGCAACTGGCCAACACAGTGGTAAAGCAATTCCTGGGAAATCCCGGGTTCGTGTACGACCCTTCGACGTTGCGGTTGGGATTTAAAGGTCCCATGTCGCAAGCCGTGCGCGATGCCATGGAAGGCACCATCGAAGTCATCCAATACGGTCCGGATGGGGTACCCCTGGTCGACAACGGCCATTTTGTGACTCAGAAAGTCAGCTTCGTACCCGCGTCAGTGATCCAAAACCTGTTTGCCAACAGCCAGAATGTCCCCGCCGTGCCGCCATTGGGATACCAGATTGGCGGACCTGGAACCTTTAATGTGACCGCCAGCTCAATCGAGTTGGGCAACACCTTCGGCATCCTCTCGTGGGGCATTGGTGGCCCCAACGGGGACAACCTGCGCTATGCCTCGCTCGCCAACGTGACCAAGTCCGGAGCCGCAGTGAACGTCAACGTCACTGGTGACTTGAGTATGCTCACCTCCACCATCGCTTCAATGTTTGGCGGCAACGTGACCGTCAATAGCACTGGCGGGGAACTGGACCTGGGTTCGCAGGACCTGTTCGCAACGTCCCGATTCGCTTTTGGCATTTACACGTCGGGGCACAGCGACGTGAGCGTAACGGCAGCCAAAGACATCAATATTGCCGGGTCGCGAATCGCCGCCTACAACGGCGGGAACGTGTTCGTCAAATCGGTCGATGGCAATGTGAACGCCGGGAGCGGCGGCAATGTGTACGTCAATGTGCAATTAGTATCCAAAGACCCGGTTACCGGAGAGGCCCGGACTTCGGAAGATCAGATTTATGGCAGCGGAATTGTGGCGGTGAGCCTGCCCGCGAGTCTTCAAACACCCGGGGGCAACCCTCTGCCGGGCAACATCACTGTTGAGACTCCTCGAGGCAATATCCTTTCGACCAGCGCCGGCATCCTGCAGTTGGCCCTCGACGGAAACGCGGGCAGCGGCCCCACCGTCACCCTTGTGGCGGGAACAGCTGCCACGAAGGATTCTCCGGCCATCCCAGGCAATATTATTCTGGGTGACTCGGGATTAATCGGTGGGACAGTCAACCTGACAGCCCAGGGAGATATTCGGGGCGTAATTGTTTCGCGGCAGAACTCGACGATCAATGCCGCGCAGAACTTCAGCGGCGCGCTTCTGTCGGCCGGCAGCGCCAATATCGCCGCGGGCGGCGCGGTCTCGGGAACGATCATCGGGGTGAGCGGTGTGTCCGCCAGCGGAGGCCGCGTGGACGCCTCGTTGCTCTCTCAAAATGTTTCGGTTGGAGGGGGGCAGTCCCAATCCACCCTCGGCAGTTCGGCCAGCGCCACGGCAGCCAGCCAAAGCGCCGCCCAGCAGTCGAGCAGCGATGCGCGCCAGCAACTGGCGCAGGATACTTCGGCTCAGGATGAAGAAGCGCGAAAGCGCGGCAAACTGCCGGTCCTGACGAGGCGAGTGGGACGCGTGACGGTCATTCTCCCGCCGAATTCCTGAAGTCTATTGAACCGTTTCGGTGGCCAACCCTACTTTGGTGATGCCGACCTGCTGCACAACGTCCAGCACACTCACGACGTACTGGTAATCTGTGTCGCCGGCGCCCCGAACCACCACTGCGGTTTCGGCGTCGCTGGCATACATGTCGGATAACGTCCGCTTGAGCGCCGGAAGCTCAAACGATCTGTCGTTCATGGTGATTTTGCCATGAACATCCACAGTGATTCGGGCGATCTTGGGCGGCGCGCCTTGCGGCTTGATCTTCTTTGCGGAAGGCAGGCTCATTTCCAGGTCGTTCGAGAGCTGGGGGGTCGTGATAATGAAAATCACGAGCAATACAAACGCCAGGTCGAGCAACGGCGTAATGTTCAACTCGTTGAGCGACCCGTGATGGCCCTTGGATACCTTTTTCACTAGTTCAGGCTGCTGACCTTCAGCACATCTTCGGTGCGGGTCATCTCGACGTCAAACCGCGCCATGAATTTCCCGGGGAACCCGTTGGGCGGCGCTGATCCTACTGTTCGCGTGGCCGCGACCGCCGCTTTAACCGATTTATCCCATCTGGCATTGCCTGACCCTTTCACCCAGCGCGAACTGGTGATGGCTCCCTGGTTGTCGATCGAAAGCTCCACTTCCGCCACGAATGCGTCGTCTTTGATATCCTCCGGCCGTTCCCAATTCGACCGCAAGACTCGCTCGATACTACCTTTATACACCAGCTTGGGGTCGGATACCTCGACCACGGCTTTGGCGCCGTCCCCAAAGAAGCTGGCGTCCAGAGTAGGCGGCGCAACGCTCGGCGGGGCGTCAACCGGCGGGGCTGCCTGCGAGGGTGCAGCTGCTGGCGGCGGCGCAGCAGCCAGCGCTTTGGGTTGCTCAACTTGCTTCGGAGGCTCGACTTTGGGCTCTTCTTTCGGCGGTTTGGGGGGCTCTTTGGGTTTCTGCTGTTCAAGCGTGGCGACCAGCGACTTCATCTTGTCGCCCATCACACCCTGGCGCGCAGCGAAGTAGAACACGGCGAGCACCACCAAAGAGTGGAAAACGAACGAAATGACCAGGTTCGCTTTCGACGAGTTGCGTTTGCGTCTTTGACTCATAAACTCCTCACTTTTTTGCAGGGCCATCCCCTAAAGGTTCTGTTGCCAGATTGACTTTTGCGACGTTCGCCTGCTGAAGGGCGTCCATCACGCTCACGATATTGGCGTATTTGGTTCGCGCGGACCCGCGAATGATGATGCTGATATCCTGCGTTTCGTTTCGTTGAAAATTCTCCATTCGCAGCGCGGCCACTCGCGCCTGAAGTCCTGCCGGGTCGACCCGCTCTTTGTTCAAAAAAAGGCTGCCGTCCTTTTCGACCGTAACATAGTTGACCTTGGGTTTGGGTTCCTTGGCGCGGGGCGCCGCCGAAGGAAGGTCCACGTCGAGGTCATTGACAACCGGCGTGGTTGTAATGATGAAGATGACCAGCAAAACGAAAGCCAGGTCCAGCAGCGGAGTGATATTCAACTCGGCCAGCGCGTGGTGATGGCTTTGCGAACACTTCTTCATGAAAAGGCCGGTTCGCTGAGGGGATCGACGGCGGCGGGCGCGGCTGCGGCGGCACGACTGGACAGGAGGGCAGTGCGGATTTCATCGGCGATTGCGCGGTTGTCGACGTACTTGTGTTCGAGCTGAGTGGCGTATTCGTTCGAAAAACTGTCCAACTCCTGGGTGATTGCCCGGATGGTCGTGACCATGTAGTTGTAGGCGAACATGGCGGGAATGGCGACCGACAGGCCCGCGACCGTCGCCAGAAGTGCGGCCGCCACGCCGGGTGCCATCGCGTTCAGGCTCGCGGCGTTGGCAATGCCGATCCCCGAGAACGTCTCCATGACGCCCCATACCGTTCCGAACAGCCCGATGAACGGGCCACCCGCGACTGCCGTGGACAAAATGATCATGCCCTTTTCCAAAGAGAGTGCTTCATTGCTGGCGGCGCGCTCCAGCGCCACACGCACCGAGTCGAACGACGCGTGGCTGATCTTCGTTGTGATCGAGCGCGCGATCACGTCGGTGTGAGCCTGGGTTGCAATGCCGGGAACGACGCTGCGCACCTGTTCTACATGAACCGGGTTGTTTTTGAGGTGATACTCCGCTTCTTCGGCCCCGGTGCAATAGAGCTCGTAGGCGGGAGCTCCATCAAATTCCTCCTTTTTGCGGTAGATTTCCAGCGGATCACGGGTTGAGCGATAAGCCGCATAGAATTTTTTGCTCATCCGCCGAGCCCGGATGAGTTGGCGGGCTTTGCTGATGATAACCGTCCAGCTGAAGATCGAGACAACCAGCAAAGCCAGGATGGTGCAGAAACCCTCTTTGGTCAGGTGATTCCATGCAAAGGAAAGGGCGTGGCTCGGAGGCCCTGCCGCCAGCATCGGTGTGAGCAAATTCATCCTCTAGAGTATGAGAGCGGCCGAAATAGAACGAAAGTTACAGAGTGTGAATTTAAAAAGGCAAAATTGTTTCAATTGTGTGACAGCGCAGCGGCCTTTGTCCTAATCCAGTCACCAGGGCCCCGAGCCCCGCGAACTCGTCCAAAAGCCGTCACGCGGAATTTCGATGTCGCCACTCGGACGGGCTCATACCGAAACGTCGCCGGAACAGAGAATTGAACAGGCTCAAGCTGTGGTAGCCGCACTCGGCCGCAATTTGAGCGATCGCCGCGTTGGAATCCTCGAGCAGTTGGCGGGCTTGAAGCAGTCGAAGCTCGGTTTGCCGCGCGCGCTTGGGTGTGCCAAACCGGATCCGAAACAGCCGGTTAAAATGCCGCGGCGTGCATCCGCAAAGCCGTGCCAATTCTTCTGAACTATAACGGATGAGCTCCGAGTCCGGCATTCGCGCGACCATTTCTTCGAACCGCTTGCGAGCCGCTCCATCACGGCGGGATTCGGTCTGCAACGCCGGCATCGATTCTGTCAGCGCCCGTAACGCCAGCAATAGCGCCCGCGCTCGTCGGACCGGCGGGCTTTCACCTTGGCCCGCCTCTTGCAGGAACGCCATGTCCTTGGAGACAGGGTGAGTCGATGGCAGGGAACTCACTGGGCCAATGACGCGCTGCGCTTCATGCTCTATCCATTCCCGTTCGACCACTGACAAAAAGCCCAGCAGGCAATCAGCCCGTAATCCAAAGCAGTGCAAGGATGCCTCCCCGAGCTGGCTAGCCCTTACCACGCCCATGGTCTGTGGCGAAACAATCAACAATTCGCCGGGGGTCAGTTCCCGCGCCTGGGAGCCTTGCAGCCAATACGCCGCGCCGGAATTTAAGTGCACGAAGCGCCATTGGCGCTCGTCACTGGTCCATTCATGGCCCGGCTCAAGCCGGATCGTCTCGATCTCAAGCTGAACCGGGAATTCAGGCAAGTCCGGTCGCCTCCCTGGAGCCCACTGGTGTCCCACAGGGCGACCCGGCCGTCACCTGACCCCGCAGCCGGCACGTTCGAAACATAGGAGCAAGGTTCAATGGGCTATAACCCTGTAGAAACGATCCGAATCGGCGGTGGCGTTGGTGAAGGCGTGGATCAACCCATCCCCTGAGATGGTTTGCGAAAACATGGACCATTTGCTGAGGGGCGCGCTCAATCCGGCGCTGTTGGTGTAATAAAGCGAATAGGTTGCGCCGTTGGTGGTCATAAAGGAAATGCTTGGCCCCCCAACGGTGCGGCTCAGGGACAGACTCGGAGCCGGCGGGGGACCTGGGGGAATGGAGTTCGTGGAAGCGCGCGTAAACGTCATAGTGCCGTCGGCCTGCAACTGGAAATAACCAACGAAATAAGCGGCGCCATTGGTTAAACCGGTGTGGGGATCCACCGAGCCGATCGGACGCACCTCATACAGGTCGGAGCGAACCGGACCAGGAAGGGTAGTGCCGGTATTGATTTCCACATTTTGCGGCCAGGTATCATGCAGCGTGCTGGCGGTCGAGTCCTGCTGGCTGCCAATGAAGGCTGTCAGGTCCGAGTCATTATTGATGGGTTCGCGAACGAAAGTCGCTGTGTTGTCCAGGTTGGATGTTCCAATCGTGCTGGAGATGACGGCGGCGCCCGCAAATATCGAGGCGATCTGGGTTGAGGTTTGTTGCTGAAGCGATTTGTAAAGCCGGCTTGGCGGCGCGGATTGAACCGATGCATTCGTTCGCGGCACGCTAATCCACAGCGTACTTGCGGGATAACCGGTCAGGCTTACTTTCGGATTTCCGAGCACGGACCAGTTCAGGTTGTTCAGGTTGGTATTGGGGAAGGCGTCGCCCAATTGTGACGGGGTGAAGTTGGGAACCGCGATTGAAGCTCCCGGAGCAAGGTGCGTGTAATTCGTGCCTTGCCCAATATTAATCACAAGCTCGTAGTTGGCCTGAAAAGTTCCCGTCTTGCGAAAGCCAAGAAGTAAATCGTTGTCCTTATAAACGAACGGTTGCGCCATGCTAACCTGCAGGCCGACGCTCATCCCAAACAAACCAAATATCAGTTTACGTATCATGTGGAGCTTCCTTTAATCTTTAAGTCGTAAGAGACGAGACTAACTGCCGGTCCGTTCTGGCGCCTGCAGTCGAAGGACATTAAAAAGCAGTATTCGGACATTGGTTCCCAGCATCGCAAGTGACTATGGATCAAAGTGGAACGCGCGCCTCAACCTCCGGGAGAGCCGATCTCTTCTCCAGGCTTGAATTCGTAACAAGGGCCGGGTCCGCTGTAACAGGAATGTCACCTGGTTCACCGTTTCGTCGTGTGACACGGGCTTCCGGACCTGCCACCGTTTGCCCCGATGCTCTTGTTAAACCCCTTTAAACTGTGCGCCTACAGCTGTCTGGCGCATTTTTGTATAAGCAGTCTTGTTGCCGCCGGGCAACTGTCAATCGAACCGGTACCTTCCTCGACCAATTCAGAAGCCACTTACAAGCTGGCAAGAAAGTTTGCAAAGGGTGATGGCCAGCCCCGCGACCTCGTCAAAGCCGCTGAATTGCTGAGGCAGGCTGCAGAGGGTGGTTATGCAGCAGCACAGACCGATCTGGGGGCGGCGTATGCCAACGGCGCGGGTGTGCCACAGGACTTCAGGAAAGCCGCCGAGTGGTACCGGAAAGCAGCTGAACAGGGAGATACGCTCGCCGAATACACTTTCGGACGCAGCCTGCTCATTGGCCGCGGAGTGGCGACGAATATTGAATCGGGGCTTGGCTGGTTAAGGAGGGCAGCGGACAGGGGTCAACCGGACGCGATGCTGTTCTTAGGGGACCTCTATCTGAATGGATTGGCTGGGCTATCCCTGGATTATACCATGGCGATGCACTGGTTCAGCAATGCTGTTGCGAATGGCCGGATCAGCGGACTCAATTCAATCGGTTATCTGCACGAACATGGCCTGGGAGTTCCTCGAAACCTCCAAAGCGCCGTTGAGAGCTACCGCAAGGCCGCGGAAGCCGGTGACGCACGCGCACAGATGAATCTGGGCAGAATGTATTTGGAAGGATCGGGGGTGGGCCGGGACCCGGTGGAAGCGAGAAAGTGGTTTGAATTGGCTGTCCGCCATGGAGAACTGGTGGCGCAGCATTACATCCAGGAAATGCAAATGCACGAGGAACTAACCCCTGGTCAGGAAGCGGAAGCCGATCAAAAGGCCGGGAGTTACATCGAACAACACGGTGTGGTTTCAAGCCCCGCCGCGCGTTAAACCCCGCCGGATGCGGCTCAAGGCTGCTCGTTCTGAAGACGCATGAATGCGTTTACCCCGATCATTCCGCGAAGCAACCGGTCGCTTTCCGCCTGTGCGTTTTGGTATTTAGCAGCGTAATCAGGATCCGCGGGGTCCTGGTTTGTTCCGCCGACCTGCTCTACAAACTGGCCGCGCAGCTCAAACAATGCCGCTTGCTGCTCTGGATCCAGTTGCACGGTACCAGGATCGATTGGGGCAAGGACCAACGGCGTTGCCCATTGTCGACTCACTACTCCCGGAGCCTCCTGGAGCCCGGGATCTCCCACGACAAAGGCGACTACTTTCTTTTCCTCCGGAACAGTCCAGTGCGCCGCGTCCTGCGAAGATGAGCCGGCTTGGGCTCGCTTCAGTTCAAACAGGGCATGAACGTCGGCACTGATGATATCCCGAACTGTCTGTTCCGGGCAGCCGATGGCGCGCAGGTTGGAAACGTAGGTCCCGTAGTTAGTGGACTCGAGCTGTCTCCACGAGAAGCGAGTCTGATGGACAGAGTCGGAAGGCAGGTTCGGGTACGGCTGATTAACTGCGGAATTGGAAGACCCCTCGATCGGCGACGGAACCCGTGGGGTTGGTTTGTGCTCAAAAGCAACTGCTGCCAATAACGCCGCGAGGAGCAAATTGCCGAAAATCGAGATCTTGAGCAGTTGTTTGGTTTGCATCTGTGTGGGCTCTCTATAAGACAAAAAGCCGGGGCGACGCAGTGCGCCCCGGCTGCAGCAAACTCGTGTGTACTTAATTATGTCCGGGGTCGCTCAGCGGTCCCAGGCGAGTGGCCTGCATGCTGGCGGTCGAAATTTCATGAATGCCATCGGTATTCGCATTGATGTTGTTCACAATCCCAGTGTAAACCGTCACGGCGGCAGAACTGGCTCCCGGCGCCTGGAAGATGTACTCGTTGCCCCAGAATGAGTACTGTCCCTGTTGGATGG
>DATGLT010000006.1:0-36531 GCA_035294005.1 Verrucomicrobiia bacterium | reverse complement strand
AATTCCTGCTGATACAATGCTACGTCAGAGGAACTCTTGGTTACGTCCTGCGCCAACACAGCCAGTTCACTCATCCGGTTCAACGCATCGCCGACCTTCTGCAGGTAACCGTCCTGCGTCTGGTTGAACGAGATTGCGTTGCCCACGTTGTTGGTGGCTGCGGTGATACGGCCCATCTGCGCGGTCAATTTCATTGAAACGGCCAACCCGGCGCTGTCGTCGGCAGGCGAAGTGATCTTCGAACCCGATGACAGGCGCGCGAGTGACTTGCTCAACATTGAGCTCGATTGACTGAGCAGCTGTGCGCTCGATTGTGCTGATATGTTTGTATTAATGACCATACTGACTCCTTCCATGAGTCACCCCTTGCGGGGTTTTGTTGACACGGCATCCCTGCCGCGTGGCGGGTTTTTTCCATGGCTCCCGCCAGTTTGATCCCTGCTGGCCGAATGGGCCGCCAGCCGCCCTTTCCCGACACCTCCGTATCGGCTGTTGGCGCCGAGACTTAAGTGTCGAAATCCTGTTCATTTTTGTCTCGCTTTGTGGCGTGACTAATTTCTCGAGGCTTTTGGCTCCTTCCACGGGCGGCCTTTGTGTTTGCTTTTCGGGTTGGTCCGGACGGCTCACGGGCCGTCCGGACCTGCCCATCTGACTGCCGCGTGGTTTTACTGCAGTAATCTCAACACAGACTGCGGTAACGCATTGGCCTGAGCCAACATAGCTGTGCCGCTTTGCACCAGGATGTTGTATTTCGCATAGCTGGTGCTCTCTTGCGCCACGTCTACGTCCATGATCCGGCTGTTCGCCGAAGACAAATTATTCTTCAAGGTCGATAGCTGATCGTTATACATCGTCAGCGATTCGATATTGGAGCCAAGGCTCGCTCGGTCGCTGGCCAACTGGTTAATGGCATTCTTGACGTCGGTTAGGGCTTTCGTCGCATTTCCCGCCGGCGACTCGGCGATTGAGTCGCCGACCACGGCGGCAAAGGTTGTGGATGTCGCGGGTTTGAGGTCGATGCCGGTCATTGTGAATGGATTGCCTTCACTGTCGACCGTCACATTATGGGAGTTGCCGTCAAAGAGGCTGACCCCGTTGAAGTCTTTTGTAGCGACGTCGGTGATGAACTTGGACAAGGTTTGGAACTCCTGGTCGTACAAGGCCTTATCACTGCTGGATTTGGTCACGTCCTGGGCCAGAATTGCAAGTTCGCTCATCCGGTTCAGAGCATCCCCGATTTTTTGGAGGTAGCCATCCTGGGTTTGGTTGAACGAGATGGCGTTGCCCACGTTGTTTGTGGCGGAGTCAATCCGGCCCATCTGGGCCGTCAATTTCATCGACACCGCCAGGCCGGCGCTGTCGTCGGCGGGCGAGGTGATTTTCGAGCCCGAAGACAATCGCGCGAGCGATTTGCTGAGCTGGGTGGAGGATTGCATGAGCAGTTGGGCACTGCTCTGGGCAGACAGATTTGTATTTATTACCATAACTCTTTCCGTGAGTCGCCTCCCGTGAGAGAGGCCTTTTTTCCGCGGCATCCATGCCACGTGTGCGTCATTTAACGGGCGGCGCACTGTTTCCCTGCCGGCTCTTTTTGGTTGCCGGCCACCTGTCTTGCGACGCCTCATCTATCGGTTGGAACACTGGGAACTTTAGCGGGATTTCCTACGGCCGGCCTTTATGGTGAAAAAATCAAAACCCGCCTGCCTTTCGGCAAGCGGGTTTTGCGCAAATCTGCAGAGTCCAAACCCAACTCCGCGTCCCAACTCAACACCGTCTTCAGAACCGCTGAAAACGGCCACAAAATTCAGTCAGTGCCGAATCACCCCTGATCCTCACTGAACCTGTGTCCAGGATATCAGGTGATTCCGGAAAAGATGCGAAAAAGGGCCGGACGGCCCAAAACAGGGTACGAGCAGCAGGGCTAAGCGTATCAGCAGCCCGTTTCAGCCCAATCCAAGTCGCGCCAGTTTGTCCCGGAAACGGCGTGAGAGGGTTAACCGGGCGCCATTGTGAAGAGTCACGGTATATTCACCATAAAACATCGGTTGAAGTTCCTTGATGCGGTCGATGTTCACAATCACCGAGCGGCTGATTCGGACGAATTTGTCTTCGGGTAAACGCGCCTCGATAGAGTTAAGGGTTTCCCGGAGGAGGTGGGATTGTTTATCCACGTGCAACTCCACGTAATTGTGAGCCGCTTCAATGTAGTCGATATCTGTTAGTTTGACAAAGATGACCCTGCCGCCCGTTTTGACAGCGAGGCGTTCCAGAGGCTTCTGGGGCGGCCTTAAATGGGCCAGCACTGCTTGCTGCGCGCCCATGGGCTCGGTTTTACCACGCTGTTTCACTCTGTCCATCGCGCGCGCCAGCGCCTTTTTGAAGCGGTCGCGATCAAAGGGTTTCAGAAGATAATCCACTGCGTGAACTTCGAAGGCCCGCAGAGCGAACTTATCGTGCGCCGTCACAAAAACGATCACCGGCGCTTCCTCCGCAGGCATCGACTCAAGCACTTGGAAACCGTCCAGCTCAGGCATTTGAATGTCCAAAAAAACCAGGTCCGGAGAATGTTTCTCAATCGCCGCCGCCGCTTCCTGCCCGTCTGCGCACTCCGCCACAACTTCGATTTCGGGCTCGCCACTCAATAGCTGGCGCAAACGTTCGCGCCCCAGTTGTTCATCGTCGGCTAGTATCGTCCTGATTTTCATTGAATCGTCATGTACGGTAAGGAATTGTCATTTCGACGCGCAACCCACCCTCCGGCCGGTCGCCAAACTCGAAATGGTGTGCTGTGCCGTACAGCTCGCGCAACCGCGCCCTGGTATTGGATAAGCCAATGCCCTCCCTTGCCGGTGTGCTTTTGGGCAGGCCTCTGCCGTTGTCGCTCACGCTCAGGGTCAACGTGTCGGCTTCGCGTCGCGCATGTAGTTCGATTCGGCCGGCTTTGGCTCGCGGCTCAATTCCGTGCCGAATGGCGTTCTCGACCAAGGGCTGAAGAATGAGGTTAGGCACCTGCGCATCGAGAGCTTCATCCGCCACATCCATTTGCACCGCCAGTCTGTCCCCGAAACGGATTTGTTCGATCCCAAGGTAAAGCTCCAACAACTCGAGCTCCTTTCGAAGGCTGACCTCCTGGGTATCGGCGCTGTCCAAAGCGGCGCGCAGCAGGTCGCTCAGTCTCATAATCATTCGATCGGCAGCCTCTACGTCCTTGTGCATCAGTGACGATATCGAATGGAGCGTGTTAAACAAAAAATGCGGGTTGAGCTGCATCTGTAATGCTTGCAGCTTCGCCTGGGCAAGGTGTTTCTCGAGTTGTGAGGCGTGAAGTTCCCGTTCCCTGAAGCGCCGGTAATAATCAAAAGCCTGGCTAACAGCCAGTATTACCCAGTAAATCAGCAGGTTGTAGTGCCACGTTTTGACCAGCAACGGCCGAAACGCTTCGCTGTAGGTGGCGCCGCTTTGCCAGGCGCCCACGGCTGCGCGCAATACCATGTACGCCAGCGAAAAAAGCACGCTCGCAACGGCATGCACGGCCAGGCTGCGCCCCCGGTTTCCCGTATCGAATCGGAATCTGCGCGCCAGCCGGCTTACCAGTATCGACAGCAACGCGAATACGTACCAATCCCCCAGCGAATAGGACACCGCCTGCTTCCAGGTGACGTCCATGCCTGCTTTGGCGTTGGAGATGTAAAACTGGCTTGCGAAAGAGAGCCCCAGCAGCGTCCAAAACAGGAACCCGGCCAGCCAATTGCCGGCGCGGCTTTGCAGAACGCCTGCCAAAGTCATGTTGCCTGGTGATCTGATAAATGACAGGATAGCCAATTGTAAATGCCAAACCAATCCAATCCGGCAACCCATCCGCCGGTTTGCCCGTGCAGGTTCCCAGTCGGTCGGGATCGACACCTCACGGCTGCGTTGGTTTTGGTCTCGCCCGCTTCTTTCTGTTTCCTCAAAGCCGTCTGCGCCGCTTCAGTCCTGTTTTGTCTAGTAGTTGCTGCGGGCGGGGAGGACATCCCGCTGGCGAAGTTCACGGATATAACGTCGGAAGCCGGCATTCACTTTGTGCATGTCAACGGTGCGTATGGGGACAAACTGCTCCCCGAGACGATGGGCGGCGGCGTCGCTTTTCTGGATTTTGACAACGATGGAAAAGAGGATTTGCTTTTCATCAATTCTTGCTATTGGGCCGGGCATGTGCCCGCGGGAGCAACTCTTCCCACAATGGCTCTTTACCATAATGATGGTCATGGGAAGTTCACCGATGTGACGGCTGGTTCGGGGCTTGACGTCAGCTTTTACGGAATGGGTGTGGCTGTTGGTGACTATGACAATGACGGGCTGCCTGATGTGTTCATCACCGCGGTCGGCGGAAATCACCTGTTCCATAATGAAGGCGGCGGCAAATTCAAGGAAGTGACGGCACAGTCCGGAGTTGGCGGCGCCCCCGATGGTTGGAGCACCAGCGCTGCGTGGATAGATTACGACAACGACGGCAAGTTGGACCTGTTTGTTTGCAATTACATTCGGTGGTCGCCGGAGTTGGACCGCGCCGCTCCTTTTGAGCTGCCCAAAATCGGCCGGGCTTACGGGCCTCCGCGCAATTTCGAGGGAGTTTTTCCGTATCTATACCACAACGACGGAAACGGGCACTTTACCGATGTTTCCGCTTCAGCCGGGGTGCAGGTGCGCAATTCGGCGACCGGACATCCGGTGGCCAAATCCCTGGCAGTGGCGCCCGTCGATGTCGACAATGACGGCTGGATTGACCTGGTGGTGGCCAATGACACCGTTCAAAATTTTCTTTTCCATAACGAGGGCCGGGGCGGGACTCCTGGTTTCAAGGAAATCGGCGCTCGCTCCGGGATCGCGTACGACGCCTATGGGCTGACCCGGGGCGCCATGGGTATCGATTCCGCGCGCTTCCGGAGCGATGATTCTCTCGGAATCGCGATTGGCAATTTTGCCAACGAGATGAACGCGCTCTATGTCGCCCAGCGCGATTCGCTCGTCTTCGCCGATGAAGCCATTAAATCCGGCGTCGGCCCCGCCAGCCAGAGTCTCCTGAAGTTCGGTCTATTCTTTTTCGACTATGATTTGGATGGCAGGCTGGACGTCCTGACCGCAAACGGCCACTTGGAACCCGAGATCAACCGCGTTCAGCCCAGCCAACGCTATCGGCAACCCGCCCAATTGTTTTGGAACCGGGGTGAACGCGGACCGGCTTTTGCCCTGGTGCCCGGCGAAAAATGCGGCAGCGACCTTTTCAAACCGATTGTTGGACGCGGGTCCGCTTTTGCCGACATTGACGGCGATGGCGACCTGGACGTCGTCTTGACCCAGGTTGCCGGACCTCCGCTGCTGTTGCGCAACGATCAGAAGCTCGGCAACCATTGGATCCGGATTAAGCTTGTCGGAACCCGGAGCAACCGGGACGCAATCGGTGCCCGGATCAAGGTGCGAGTGGGGCCGAGACAGCTTTCCCGTCAGGTTATGCCCGCTCGCAGTTATCTTTCACAATCCGAGTTGCCGGTGACGATTGGGCTCGGCTCCGCGGAGCGGCCTGACTCCGTGGAGATCCTCTGGCCTTCGGGAACAGTGCAGAAAGTCGTGCCGAGCATTGATCGCTTGACTACCATTACGGAGCCGCGCTAGAGAAACATCCAATCCAACCTATGAACGAACAGTATATCGAACGCGTTGTCGACCTGATCGAACCTTCCTCCAACCGGATTTACAACATGTCCATCGATGACGCGCGCGCGTGCGTACTGAGCGGTTCGGCCGAATCGGTCCGGGAAATAGATGGCTCCTTCGCGCTGCTCGCGCGCGAGGGCAAGACCGTCCGGATGGCGCGATCGCTGGATCGACCAATGCGTTATTTTTTGGCAAAGCGTAGCGAAGGCCCCGCCCTGATTGTGGCCGACCGCATCGACGCCATCTTTGAACAGCTCAAGACCGAGGGTCTTGCCGGGCAGTTCCACCCCAGCTACACCCGCATGGTGCCCGCCCATTACGTGGTTGAAATCCAGCTCGTGGGCTGCCCTGATCCCGACCCGACTTACACCCGGTTCTTTACTCCACAACGCAACTCCTTGCCCACGGACCTGGACGAGATTGGCCGACGCTACATCGGCGCTCTTGCCGACGAAATTGCGAAATACCTGAAATCCATCCCCGAACAGGAACCCGTCGGTGTTGCGTTTTCCGGCGGCATCGACAGCGGCTCGGTTTTCCTCGCGACGTATCACACGATGCGGCGGCTCGGAATGAGTCCCGCCCGGCTCAAGGCCTTCACGTTGAACTTCGGTGACGGACCGGATTTCCAGCAAGCGCGCGATTTTCTCAAGCGCCTGGGCTTGGAGTTGTTCCTGGAACCGATTGAAGCGGACCTCTCCTCGATTGACATCGGCGAAACGCTGCGCGTGTTGGAGGACTACAAAACCCTCGATGTCCAATGCGCCTCGATGGGCTTAGCCTTATGCCGCGGCATCCGGGCCCGTTATCCGGATTGGCGCTATTTGCTCGACGGCGACGGCGGGGATGAAAACCTTAAAGATTATCCCATTGAAGAAAATCCCGAGCTGACCATCCGCAGCGTGGTGAACAACTTGATGCTCTACCAGGAAGGCTGGGGCGTCGGGCGGATCAAGCATTCCTTGACGTATAGCGGCGGGTTGAGTCGCAGCTATGCCAGGACCTATGCGCCCGCGAAAAAATACGGCTTTGAAGGCCTAAGTCCGTACACCCGGCCCAATGTCATTTCCGTCGCCGAAGGCATCCCCTTCGCCACGCTCAGCCAAATGTCCGTTCCAAAGCTTTATTCGCTTAAAGGCGAGATCGTCGCGCGCGGCGTAAAGGCTTTGACCGGTCTGGATATGCCCGTCTTTCCAAAGCGCCGTTTTCAACATGGAGCCTTGCCCGTCGAACACTTGCGCAATCGCCTCCCGGACCAGGAACTCTTGTACCGAAAACAATTCCTGGCGCAATACAGCTGAGACTGAAGATTAACCACAGAATACGTGGACCGACGGAAACGCAGAGAAGTGTCTCCGACTGATCCGTGGTTGTGACTTACTCAAAGCATGTGACAAAACATCGCGTCGCGCAGTTTTGGTTCAAACCACGTGCTTTTCGGCGGCATGATGCCTCCCGCGCCGGCCACAGTCATTAATTCCTCGATCCCGGTCGGGTACATCGAAAACGCGCAGGCATATTCTCCGCTGTTGACCAGTTTCTCCAATTCGGCGGTTCCCCGGATACCGCCGACAAAGTTGATGCGTTTGCTGGTGCGCGGGTCCTGGATCCCGAAAATCGGATCCAGCACATACTTCTGCAGCAACGTCACGTCCAGTTTTTCGATCGGATCACTGGTTGCCGCGAATCGCGGACGAAAGTTCAACGTGCGCCACTTGCCTCCAACGTAGAATTTCAATTCATGTCTTCGTGCCGGCATGGGGGTTTCCGCCGGAGACAGAATGAAAATACCGTCCAATTTTTCAATAAGCTGACTCTCGGATAATCCGTTCAAGTCCTTCAGCACTCGGTTATACGGGAGTATCTGGACCTGTGTGTGGGGAAATACAACGCTGAGAAAGAAGGCGCTCTGGCCGGCCCCTTTCCTGGACTGAAACACGCGAGCGGCCGCCGCGCAACGATGGTGTCCGTCCGCGATGTAGACTGAGGGCAATTTGGCGAATTCCTTTTGGACGGTCTGAATCGCGTCCGGTTCGCTCAGTACCCACGCGCTGTGACGCACGCCATCTGCCGCAACAAAGTCGACCTGCGGCGTGGTTTTCTCATACCCGCTGAACAACTGGTCCAGCGTCGGCACCGCTCGATACACAAGAAAAACCGGGCCCGTTTGTGAGTTGAGGGTTTCGATATGCCGCACCCGGTCATCTTCCTTGTCGGGCCGCGTCAGTTCATGCTTCTTGACAATTCCATCGAGGTAATCCTGGCAACTGGAAGCCGCGACAAGGCCTGTCTGGCTATGGGACCCCATTACCTGGCGATACAGGTAAAAAGACGGGCGCTCGTCCAACACGAGAGTTCCCTGGGCAATCAGTTTCTGGAAGTTCTGTTTCCCTTTTTCATAAACTTGCGGCGAGTAAAGATTCGTTGAAGGCGGCAGATCGATCTCCGGCTTGCTCACGTGAAGAAAACTGAGCGGGTTGCCGGCCGCGATGTGCCGGGCTTCTTCGGACGACATGACGTCATAGGGCAACTCGCAAACGTTGCCGGCGAGCTCCGGTTTGGGACGCAGTGCTGCAAAAGGCTTAATCGTGGCCATGAGTTGCGCGAAGATAAAGAACAGCCACTTCGAAGCCAATGAGTTTCAGGAACAGCTCCTTGGAACGAAAACGATCGGCGCCTAAAATTCCAGCGGAACCCGCACCACAATTCCGCCCAGCACATCCCCAACTTTGAGATCGTTTGTTCCGGCACCTTTGTATTGGTTGTGGCACTCCACGCAGCTTGAAACCTCCGCTTGATCGGCGTACACAGCAGTGAAATAGCGGCGTCCTCCGAGCGATTCTTCCGCGTAATAATTCGCATCGGGGTGCTCAGCCACCGCTTGCAATCCGGCTTTTTCCGTGGGCGTTTGGGGAGCGTTTCGCGGGTTGACCGGCTTGAGCGAGCGCAAGATGTAATGAAACTCGGCGCCTTTCCTTTGCACGGCCTCTGACCCGAGTCTTAACACCTGTGCCGGGGTGGGCAGCGCTTTATCCCGTTCCCAGTTTTCCGAAGTCTGGATCAGCTTCTCATCGTTTGCCAAACGCTGCACGATTTGATGCGCGTAAACCGCGCGATCGGCCGCAATCACCGCGTGAAGAGCATCTGCCATTTCTTGCGGCTTGAAACTGACTTCAGGAGTTGATTTGGCTGAAGACCCGCCGGCTTTCCTGGCGCACCCGGGGGTTAGCATGCTGAGGATAGTGGTTGCGATAAAAATCGCCACTTGGACCCGGCTACGTGCGAACCTGGCGTGTGCGCGCTTCAACCGTTGTGTGCCAAAACGGAAACTTCGAAAATCGTCAGCATTCACTTTGACGTGAGCATCTCAGAGTTGGGTGGCGCCTTCAATCCCTCTGAGCACTTTGGAACGGTCTGAATGCCCGGTTATGTCCCTGCATCAAGCTCAGTCTCACCTTTCGGTTGCCGTCGCGGTTAAAGCGCACCAGGCCGGAAACACCTGTCCAGCAAAAGTCCTCAGGAAGCCGATGAGGTGGGGAGCGAAAATCCACCCGGCGCATCAGACAGCTCAGGAGCATGACCGCGTCATAGCTCATAACTGAAATCTCATCGGCCTCGTGGTGCCATTGCAAGCGGAATGAGTCTTTGAATTTTTCGACGCCGCCCTGATTAGTCTCATTCGCGACGCACGGAACGATCACCCCTTCGAATGCGTTCCCCGCGCTTTGTATGAATTCCTCCGAATTGAGATAACATGGCCCGGCGAGTAAGCCTTTGAAACCCCGTTCCCGGAGGGCTTTTGCAACCGCGCCCGCGGGTTTTGGGGGAAGCCACAAGAGAACCACGCGAGGGCCTTTTTCAAGAACTCTCGCTTCGAGTCCGTTTAGGTTGGTGAGGTTAACGCCGGCTTCAACCGTTTGGAACGAAATCGCCTTGGAGTCACGAGCTGCCCGGGCCAGGTCGGAGGAGATTTCGCGACCTGCACGGCCCCTCGGCACGATCGCCACGTAGTGAATAGCCGCCCCGGCGCCGATCCCTTGAAACAAAGTCCTGCCTTCATCTTCGGTGCACGCCACAAGCCGCAAATTCCACGGAACTCCCGTCCGACCAATCGAACCGTCCGGGCAGAGGCTCACGACCGGCACCTGGGTTCTCCCTGACACCTGCAATGCCAGGTGGGTTGCCGCTCCGTCCGGAGGAGCAATCAACCCGTCCACGGCGTCATCGATAATCATCCGCGCTGCCTCCACCCCGTCCGCGCCCCATTGCCCATCGCGTCCTCGGATGAACACCTCCACCGCATTCGTCCCGCTCGCGTTGGCATGATCCCGGGCCAGCAGCACCCCCTCGAGCACCGCCCGGCCCTGCGGTTCATCGGGCGGCAATAGCAGGCCGATTTTTACCTTGGGAATCTCTGCGGACCCTAGAAGGGATACCTGGAAATCCCCGGCGAGACCTAACGCAGCCCACACGATCACCATCTTTACAAAGAGACCCGCGGCTTTCCGGCCGATTGGCGAAACAATGGCGTTCCGACGAAGCATCATGCCAACTGCTAATGCAATGTTTCATAAATGCAAGATCGTTATCGTGTTGCCGCGGCGATAAATTAGATCCCCTGTCTTCACATTAGTAGCCACCAAGACGTGGAACTTGGCCTTCACACTCGCTCAACCGGTCTATCCCGATGCGGAGCATCCAGCCGCGCTGTCGGTTTCACAGCGACCCGCCGAATGCTCCGCTCAGAACGTCTACGAGCTCAAAACTTCAGGCGGTACAGCCCGGTTCCAGAACCAGCCGGAAGCACCACTGAACCAGTCCCGTTTGTGACGACAATGGGGCGGCCGACGTCTCGCCAGCTCCCGCTCAGAAGGTCTGAGGCGGTTTGTAAATGGAACCGCTCGGGATTGGCCGCGTTCCACGACAACACAATGTTTCCTTTCGAAACAAGCGCGCTGAGCGGCGGGCACGGCAACAGCGGTTGGAGGTCAAAAATGCTGGCCTGGCTTGGACTCCCGTTCACCAGGACCGATGCCAGAGTCCAACCCGGCGGGAGTGCGTTGATCGCTGGGGAAACCACGGAATTGGTGTTCCAGGAACTTGGCCGCACGATCGCCACCTGCCCATTCTCGATGCTGCGGAGCTGCACCACGGGAGTGCTCGACTGATTCGTCGTGCCGACTGAGCCCGCAAAGCCGGAACCTGTCACGATGAAGTCAGCATCCGGATCGATTGGCGAAGTGACTACCGAAATCTGAGGCTGGGGCGGAGCGATGGAAACGAGCTCGGCGGTAAACAATTCGGCGGCGCTGGTGATCGCATTAGTGGTCGATCCCCCGGCCAGCAGGACCGAGCCATCGGGCAGCAACGTCGCTGAGTGAGAATACCTGGGCACTAGCAGCGAATCCGTCTTGGTCCAGGTGCTTGTCGCCGGGTCGTAAAGCTCCGCGTCGGCAATAGCTGAGGTTGGTGGGCCGAACCCACCCGCCACGAGCACTTTGCCGCTGAGCAACAGGGTTGCGGTATGACTAAAACGCGCCGCGCCCATCGGTTGGGTGAGACTCCAGGAGTTGGCAACGGGGTCGTACAGCTCGGCGCTGTTATAGGTGCCTGATCCCGCGCCGCCGGCAACGAGCACTTTGCCATCCGGCAACAGCGTTGCCGTGTGCAAATAGCGGTTGGTTGTCATGGAAAGCGCCCAGGTCCACGTTGCCGTCGCGGGATCATACAACTCGGCGCTTGAAAGGGAGCCTTGGTTATAACCGCCGGCGACGAGGACGTTGCCGTTGGACAGAAGCGTGGCGGTATGATCAAATCGCGGCGATAGCATCGACGCTGTCGCGGTCCAGGTTCCCGCGACTGGATCATAGAGCTCGGCTTCGGCGATGCCTTGGCGAACCGTTCCCCTGAACCCGCCGGCGACCAGCACCTTTCCGTTTGCAAGGAGGGTGGCCGTGTGGCTCTCTCGCCGAGCTTGCATATTGCCTGTGGCTGACCAAGTGCCGGTAGCCGGATCAAACAATTCAGCACTCGCGAGAGCTCCATAATAATCCCCGCCCGTTGCGAGCACTTTTCCATTAATTAGAAGCGTTGCCGTATGCATGAATCGCGGTGTTGCCATCGAGCCTTTCGAGGTCCAGCTTCGTGCCTGGGGGTCGTACACCTCGGTGCTGGAGAGAAAAGGACCGCCTGCAACCAGGACATTGCCGTTGGGCAGCAACGAGGCCGTATGCAAGTCTCGGGCGGTGCTCAACGGAGCCGTATCGACGAATGCCGCGGCTTGCCCCGGCCACGCAGTCAGACACGACTTCAGGACGGCCAGGACGAGTCCCGCGCGTAACAAGCACCCATCGAACCTGTTCGAATGTAGATGGGCCTGAAGGCTTCGGCCACCTCCGGCCTCGTTCATTTTTGCAGTTTGTTTCATAGAGACTTTATAGTGTTCGTCTTTTTACCTGATGAATGGTCGCCAGGATGAAAAACCCGACAACAATCAAGAGGCCGCTGGCGGTTGTGTTTCAAACTTAAGCTTGCCCGGGCAGTGGATTGGAGCGATAACGTGGGCGGTTCCAAGGCTGGCTAATTGGGTTTGTCTGTCCGGCCTGGGCTGAGAAAGGCAACCACATGAAGACTTCCAAAACGCTCTTTCGGACTTCACCCAAATCACCGCACGAGCCATGTTCAACAAACAATGGCCGCACGCTTCTTTTGCGGGGGTTGACTCTTTTGCTGACCTGCCTGTGCGGATTGCGAGCCGCAACGGCACTCACTCTGCTCTCCTCGAACCAATTGGTCTTTGCAAATGTGGACCATGCACCCTTGGGTGCAGTCGCCACGATGACCCACGGTTACAAGGGAGACATCTGTGGCCTCGGAACCTTCACAGGGCTCTTTCCTTATTGGCTACCCCCCGGCGGCGGTGGAGGAGGCGTTCTTGTCGGACTCTCGAGCAATTCGGGGCTGCAAATCATGCCATTTGTTTTGTCCGCCGCGAGCATTTCCAGCAACGCTCAGTACTTCCCTGACTCGAATGTCCAGCGGAGCCTGGCTCCTTGCACCGATGAGTATACTATCGCTTCTGCAGGGATCACTTTCACACACTACACCCCAATCTGGCAGATGCTGGATTTCAATTCTGCCTCTCTTCCGGAAAAGAAGCGCTACTTACTGCCGGCAACGTGGATGGTGTTTACTGTCCAAAACACCAATGCCACCCAGGAAGATTTCTATTTCGGTCTTCCCGTAGCTGTTACCCAGAGCTCATTCGCAAATGGCGCTTACCAGGGTTTTGTGCTGGGCGAGTCCGCCATTGCCGTGCAGTCGGGCAGTTGCGACGTTTTGAGCGGACCTCGCCTGACTTCCGTTTTCAACGGAATGTCGCAAGGGTTTGCGTTTCACATTTCCGTTCCAGCAAAGCAGACGCGATCCCTTATGGTTGTGGTAGCCTATTACCATAGCGACGTGGTGGATTCGCGTACAGGTTCCCATTATTATTACACATCGCTTTTTCCCTCCCTGGATAGTGTCATCGACGCCGCGTTCGCCGGGTTCGGGGACGCTGTGACACGGTGCCTACAATTGGCCAATGTTATGAACCAGTCCGGTTTGAATCCGTACCGGCAGTTTCTCGCGGCGCACGCCTTGCATTCCTACATGTCGGACACCGCGTGCTTGATCGATCCGCAGGGCCGGCCGCATTGGTGGGAGATAGAGGGAGTATTCAATTTTATCAACACGTTCGACCTCACGGTGGATCATGCTTTCTTCGATTCGCTGGTTCAACCCTGGGCTCTGCGCAACGTCCTGGATGGTTTTTCGGGCGCGCTGACCGGCGCCAGCTACAGCTTTGTTGCGCCGCTAAACAATCCGGGCGGAACCCAGGTTTCCACCAACGGCTTTTCCTTTTATCACGATATGGGTCACTGGCCAACTTCGGGAACAGGCCCGGCCTACGGCGGGTCCATGGGGGACGAGGAACTTCAGTCCTGGATCCTTTCGGCCGGCTTATATTGGAGCCATACCCATGACGATTCCTGGATTACCAACAACCTGGCAGTGCTGCAAACCTGCCTCACTTCCATGCTTTTGAGAGACAATACAAACTCCAGCGCGCGCGATGGAGTCACAAAGAATGTGAACCCCGCCGAGATTACCACGTTTGACAACCTGGATGGTTCGCTGCAAAGGCCTGCTTTCAGCGGTCGATTAGCGGTCAGGAACTGGGCCTGTTACCTTGCGCTGAACGAGATGTTCACCCAGGCTGGGGATTCCGCCGATGCCGCGACGTGCCTGAGCATGGCCGGCATCACCGCCCAAACGATTGTCAACCGGTGGAACACCTATAAGGGTTCGATTGGATACATCCCAGCTTTGTTGGACGACAGCAGCGCCGCATCTACCACTTCGATGATCGAAGGCCTCACCTACCCGGCGGCCATGGGATTGACCAACGCCATAGATCGAGTCGGTGGACCTTACGCTGCCATGCTGCAGGCGCTTTCCAACCATATCGTGGCCGTCCTGGTTCCCGGACGTTGCCTGGACTCTGGCTCCGGCGCATGGCTGGTCACCAGCGGCACCCCGTTCACCTGGCAGAGCAAAGTCTTCCTGGCGCAGTATGCTGCCGAGGCTGTTTTGGGAATTACCAATAACAATGTGGACGGAACCGCGGACCAGGTCCATGTAAGCGTGCAATTCGCAGGCGCACCGTTCCAAGGTTTCTGTGACGCTTTTTACGGCTCCGGCGCCCTCGAAGGCGGACACCACTATCCCCGTGGAATCACGAGTGTTTTGTGGTGGCTGAATAGCAGCAATAACCCGTCGAATCCGGTTGCGACTGCAGTTCCCCAGCCTCCGTCCAATGTGTCTGCCGTTGCCGCTGACCGCCAAGCCTTGATTATGTGGCAAGGGGTTCCTTTTGCCACCGGTTATAATGTTAAGAGAGCGCTTTCGAGCGGCGGCCCTTCTATCGCGGTCACGAATGGGGTTGTCGGCGCAAGTTTCCTCGACTCGGGCCTGATCAATGGCACAACGTATTATTACATCGTTACCGCAACCAACCACTTCGGCCAGAGCATTTCCTCGCCTGAGGTTGCCGTTACTCCGCTCATTTCTGCGGCTTCGACAATTTCCGCGGTCCTCAATGGAACCGGGGTCTCAATTTCCTGGCCCAATTCTTATGCCGGCTGGATTCTTCAGACCAATTCCAGCGGGGTGAACAATGCCTCGGCGTGGGGGGACGTGCCGAACTCCGGAAAAGTGTCACAACTGACGTTCCCGTCCAATGGCTCGGTTCGGGCTGAATATTTCCGGTTGCGTCATCCCTGAACCCGGGCGTTTGAATAATGCACCTGGTTTCAACGTCTCCTGTCATGAAGCCTTGAGTCAAATGACCGTCGCGGCTTAACCCGTTCCGCGTGCCCGCATTGGGCGAATAGAACCATGGCCAGCTTGTGTTTACTGGACGAAAACGGCGCCATCGCGCGCCGCTGGGAGTTGGGCGACAAGACCTTCACCGTGGGCCGCTCTCTGTCGGCCGACATTGTCGTCAACGATGCCACCCTTTCGCGGCATCATTTCCTGATCGAACGCAAAGGCGCGGATTATCTGCTGAAAGATCTGCAATCGCAAAACGGGACCTGGGTCGACGGCCGGCGAGCGGATGCGGCACCCTTGCGTCATCACGATTGCATTTTGGCCGGCCGCACTCTGTTCATGTTTGCCGCCCAGCCGGTCGCGACGGCGGATGCGACACTTCCCGTGGTGAGCGGAATCACGCCCGTGGCGGCTTCTGCGGCTCAGCCAAACCGCGGCGCAGCGCCGCCGCATTGACAGCGCTATGGGTACGGCGTCGTGGTGTTAAAATTTACCGTGCAGAGCTTCGTCCCGTTTCCGCCTTGCGGATTTACAATCCAGGACATCTGCGCTTCGATCGTGGCCTGAGTAACACCGTTGGTTGCGATTATGAATCGTTTGACGGTGAAAGCCGATCCCATCGAATGGCTGTTGAAAGAAGTATAGGTCGAGTTACGCTGCGTGTACACGTAATCCAGCCGACGAATTTCGGTTGAATCGGAGTTGGTGGCCGCGCTTCGGCCCAAGGAGGCATCATCTCCAAAATAAAGTCCGAACAGATTTACGACGGTCGCGCCGTTCGTGTCGACAATATCTATCGTATCACCCAAGCCGCTGCTTTGAAGGTGATACACCAGTGAAATCGAACTCGGACTGACATTGCCCGAGCGCGCGGCATCCTCGACCAGGACCTTTTCATTCAGCGGCGTTGCCACGAAATTGCCCGAGCCATTTGTCTGGTAACATGTGCCTTGCATGGTCAGGTGGTACAAATATGGCGATTGGGCCAGGAGTGTGATGTGCCAGAAAATGGCGCAGCCTGTCAGACCCAGAACCTTGGTCACGTTCATGGCAATAAGAGTGTGAGGCGGAAGTTCGTTCATCCATGGGGTTTTGGCAGCAATTCAGCTGGAACCGCACTCCAACGGGTTTTACCCCCTTGTGGCTGCGGCCAGGGTGCCGTAAATGACTTCGTTCCGTGACATTGATTCGCTCGCTCGCAAAAGTCACGGATTGCAGTCATGAAGACCACGTTCGCTCAAAAGAGGAAAAAGGCCGGTTCGAGGATCCACTCTCACACCATCACCGGAGCGGATTGGTGCTCTGCTTCGAAAAGCGCGCTGGGAGCAATTCTGGCGTTCGCCGGCGCTGCAAACATCCTCGCGACTTCAGGAACGGTAATTTCCTGGGGCGGCGGCCAGGCAGCAGCGCCCGGATCACTAACGAACGTCGTTGCGGTCTCGAGCGCGCTCGGTCACAGCCTCGCGCTGAATGGTGATGGTACGATCGCCGCCTGGGGCTACGACTTTGATGGACAGACGGACGTGCCTGCGGGGTTAAGCCACGTAGCCGCGATTGCTGCGGGCGGGTTTTTCAGCGTCGCCCTGAAGTCTGACGGAACCGTAATTGCCTGGGGCGATAATCAGTTCAACCAAACTCAAGTTCCTCCCGATGCCACCAACGTGATCGCGATTTCAGCGGGGCGCGGACATGTTCTGGCCTTGAAATCAGATCAAACGGTCGAAGCTTGGGGCTCGGACGTTTACGGGCAAAGTGAAGTGCCCCCCGGCCTTAGCGATGTAGTATCCGTGCTGGCCGGATGGAACTACAGTATCGCGCTGCGGCGTGACGGCACTGTTGTGGCCTGGGGAATTGATGACGCTGGACAAACCGACGTTCCAAAGGATTTGACCAACGCGGTAGCGCTTGCGGGTAATATGGAATACTGCCTGGCTCTCCGAAGTGATGGAACCATTGCGGCATGGGGCGCAGCCCCGCAGCCCCCGCCAGGTCTCACCGGCATCAAGGCGATCGCCGCTGGTCAGGACCATTGTCTTGCGTTGACAACTTCTGGAACACTGGTGATGTGGGGTGCCGATCGCGCGGGTCAGATTGATCAGCCTGCCACGTTGTCCGGGGTCACCAGTCTCTCGGCAGGTTGGGACTACAGCGTCGCATTGTCTGCTTCAGGTCCCACACAGCCAAATGGATTTAGCCTTGGATTGGCATCTTGGAACGCGGGGAAGTTCAGCGTTCAGGTTAACTCGCTTTCCAATAAATCCTACGCGCTTCAGTATAAAACTTTGTTGAGCGACCCGTTCTGGACATCGCTACCCGCTGTCACCGGTACCGGACAAACGTTGATTCTTACCGATCCCGCTGCCACAGGGACTCATCGAGTTTATCGTGTGCAGGAATTCTGATTAGTTCAAAATCCGCAAACCTCACCAAGTCAGAACGTGTCCAGTAAGTGGACACGTGCCCGGTGTCTCTTACCTGGCTGGTTCCCTTGTTGGCCCCAAATGACTTTGCCCACCTGGCTACAGTGCCTTGATGTTGCGCTTGCCCGATGAGGGCAATGTATAAGCGCTAAAGCAAGCTCGCATTGAATCACCATAGGACGGAGCGCGGCTCTTGATGCGTTCCCGGTCCAAGGGTCCGTACCTGCGGCTATCCACGCTGCAATCCCGATTATCGCCCATCACGAAGTACTGCTCTGGACCCAATTTGAAGGTTGAAATGACCGCGAGGGTATCTGGGAAGGTATAAGTATGTTTTGCTAAATACGGCTCTCGCAGCATCTTGCGGTTTATGAAAACGTAGCCCCGCCAAAGCTGAACCGTTTCTCCCGGCATCCCCACGATTCGCTTTAGTGCGTATTCCTTGTTGCCGTCATTGACCAAAACGATATCCCCACGCTGCAACGGGGTGGTGATCGGCGCTGTGTACACACGGCTTCCCGGCCCGAATGTAGGAAGCATACTGATACCGTCCACAACGCAAACCGACCCTGAAACCGAGGCGATTACGGTATGTCCAGTGACGATCCCGACGACGGCTGCGAAGAGGATGGCTAAGATCCAGCGTAAGGGGCTCTGCTGCCACAGTTTATGGCCAACCCGGTAGATCTGTCTCATATGCGGCGCAGAATTGAGGATGCAATTTCCTTGCCAACAGCATTGCCGACCGATGTTTAGGTTGTCAGCATAGCGACATGTCGCCGCGCATTTTTCTGCAACACTTCTTCGTTTTCGGAGTCACAGCCTGCTCATGGGCTGTTGAAGTGAAACCTGCTGCTCAGCATTTTCAACAGGAAGTCGCTTCGCATTACGGTGCGAACGAGGGGTTGCCCGCCGGGTCGATTCAACTGGTCACTTGTCCGCAGGGCCAAACCCCGTTTGTGTTTGCTTCCGGGAAATGGTTCCACTTTGTGGGCGGCAGGTGGGCACTCCAGACTCAAATCGCAAATCCCAATGACCAGGTTTTTTTGTTTCCAGGTGAAACTGCGGTTCAACAGCGGATTCCGGTCCCCTGGCGCGAGGTGATTCAAGTTCTCTATGGAAAGAAGTCAGTCTTTGTTGCAACGCATTCCAGCGTGACTCGTCTGGCCGACGGCAAGTCTTCGAGATTGGCGTGGTTGCCCGAGCGGCGCGTCAATCAGGTTGCAATCGACGGCACGGGACTGCTGTGGATTGCCTCCTCCGCGGGGTTGTTCCGGCAAATCGGCGAGGCTTGGGAAAAGGTCGATGCCATTGATACGGGGGGACGGAACTGGACAGCTCAAGACGTTCTAGGCGTGTGCTACAGCGGAAATAAGATTTGGGTTGCAACCAGGGCGGGGGTTGGCTGTCGTTCCGACAAGTCATGGCTATTTTACGAAGGCAAAGATGGATTGCCCTGGAACGATTTCACCAGGGCAGCCGCAGGAGCGCACGGCGAAGTCTGGTTTGCTACTCATCTCGGAGCAGTCCGGTTCGATGGCGCCCAGTGGCAATACAAGCAAGGGCCTGCCTGGCTGCCAAACGACGATGTGTCCGCGGTCGTGTGCGACTCACAGGGACGGGCCTGGTTTGCAACGGCGGCCGGCGTAGGCTGCATCGGGCGTAGGGAGATGACTCTGGCTCAAAAAGCTGATCTGTTCGAAACGGAGATCGAGAATTACGTTAAACGCACTCCGTACGGGTTTGTAGCTGAAGCGTACTTGAAGCGTCCTGCGGACAAATCCAGCGCAGACCCGCAGGATAGTGACAACGACGGACTGTGGACGGCGATGTACGGGGCCGGGGAGTGCTTCGCGTACGCCGCAACCCATGATGCCAAAGCAAAACGCCGGGCAACGCAGGCCTTTGAAGCATTGCGCTTCCTTCAAAAGGTAACCCAGGACTGCGACCATGCGCCGCCAAAAGGTTACATTGCGCGCACAATTCGCCCGGCGACATGGCCGGACCCCAACATCGGCCGGCTTGCGGGTGATCTTGAAGAACAAAAGAGGGACAAGTTATGGAAAGCGTATGAGCCGCGCTGGCCGAAAAGCGCCGACGGCAAATGGTTTTGGAAATCCGACACCAGCAGCGATGAACTCGACGGCCATTTCTTTTTCTACCCTCTCTACTTCGATTTTTGCGCCGATACTCAGGAAGAACGAGAACGGGTCCGCGAGGTCGTGCGAGATATAACCGACCACTTGATTGCGCACAATTTCTGTCTTGTGGATTTTGATGGCAAACCGACCCGGTGGGGTGTTTACGGGCCCGACCAGCTCAATCACGAGCCTTACTGGTGGGCGGAACGCGGCTTAAAATCATTGAGTATTCTGTGTTACTTGTCCGCCGCCGCACACGTAACCGGTGATTCGAAATACGATAAGGCGGCAAAGGAGCTTATCGAACTCCACAGCTACGCTCACAATGCAATGAACACCAAACTTCAACACGGCCCGGGCTCGGGCAATCAGTCCGACGATGAAATGGCTTTCATGTGTTACTACGGATTGTTGCGCTGCTCGCGGGATGAAGGGTTGAAGTCGTTGGTCCGGTATTCGTTTTTTCAGTATTGGGTGAATGAAGAACCCGAAATGAACCCGTTTTTTAACTTCGCTTTTGCCGCCCAAAACCTGGGCGCCACGGTTGAGAGTGTCTGGGGGCCCCTCCCGGTCAGCCCCTGGGCCGGATGGCAACAGGATTCCATGTCGACTTTATACGGGTTCCCGCTGGACCGGCTTAACTGGCCGCATCGGAACAGTCATCGCCTCGACGTCATCGGACTGCCCAGGGTGCGTTCGAGCGACCTCGACACGCCCGATGCTCCACGCCAGCGCGGGTACCTCGTCAATGGAAAGGTCTTGCCGGTCGAGAACCGTCACTTCAACCACTGGAACACAGACCCCTGGCAGCTGGATTACGGAGGCGATGGCGGAGAATTGGCGGCCGGGACGGTTTTCCTGCTTCCTTACTACATGGGCATGTACCACGGCTTTGTTGAAAAACCGTAGACCTTGAGTCCTAAACAGTGGAAATACTTGATGGCGAGGATTTTGCTAAAACACAGGCCCCCGCCAGGGACTCAGGTGGCACTTGCGACACGCGGATTTCGCAGGTGCATTCACCCTCCCCGGCGGGGACCTTAACTGCATGGTTTCCCGGCGCCGCGACAACGGGTCGGGGAGCCGGACCATATTGTTTTCCGGGTCGGAAAACAAAGTGGGTGTGTGCGGATCAGGCCCGGGAGCACTGCTCAACTCGGGTTGCCGGTCTGCAACTCCTCGACGGGATCGAGAGCCTCGTGGCGGAAATTCAGCCTGTGTTGTTCAGGATAACCCAGCGGCGACCAGGTGGCGGCGAACAGTTCCAGGGTCAACCCCCCGGCAATCAGCGCCAAGATGCTAAGCGCGACGTCAATCATGGTTGCTGCATAAGCAACAGTGGTGCCACCCCTTAGTATCTCACACTTGCGCAAGACGACTCGTCATCTCGCAGACACGTTGAAGGAACGAGCCAACCCCGCAGCGTTCACAACAATGGGTGTGTCCTGAGTTGAGACGTTTGGACCGACGCGGGACAGAAGTAAAACGACTTGTGCTTATTAGCGCCGGAAAAATACTGCCGCAAGCCCCAGCAGCATCAAAAACAGGACGATGAAGAAGAAGATGAAGCGATTGCGGGCAACCCGTTTTTCATATCGCAAGGGTCGAAGTCCCTGAATGCCGCCCGCAGCCAAGTAACTGACCAACTTGGGGTTAGTCGCAGCGGGACCGCGGAAGTGGTTGCGCAACCTTCTGAACAACGCGGGCAGGTCGTATTTTCGGACACCTAAGTCGTTGAAATGGCCTTCCCCGTGGTGATTCTCGGCATCGCCCTGAAGCCGGTCGACATCAACCGCTTCGAAAATCGGTTCGGGTGCTGCCGCAGACGGCCCATTGACCGTGCGCGGCACGGTTGCCCCTTGTGGAATAGCCGTAGACCGCAAACGCGGTTGCGAATGTTGCTGCTGCAGGCGGTTATCCAGGCTCTTGATTTGAGCCTCCAAAGCGTCGATTTCCTCGGTCAGCGCTCGTGCGCGGTCGGACAAGGGATCGGGTTTGGCTTTAAACCATGCCATGAAGGCGAAAGGTTATTTATGAAGGTGCAGGAGAGCCAGCAGCGCGAAACCAAGCGCGATAACCGTTGCCACAGGCCAGGTCAGGGCCAGGCCCATTTTGCAGAGTTGGGAAAAGGAGCAATTTGAAAGCCCGGCAACCCCGTTTTTTTCAACTGACACACCGGGAGCTTCCGGAGTACCCGTCGCGCCGGAAAGGACCTGGAATTTAAGCCGCGCGCTGTTCCATTCCATGCGCGCATTTTCAATCGCCGTCAGCCCGCGCGTCAGTTCCACATTGAAATTGTCTTTGGTCCACGTTTCCTCGTGGATCGCTTCGACTTTGGAAAGAGCGTCGCGCAAATCGACCAGCGCTTTGGACATCTGCTCAGCGTCGCGACGCGCGCTGAACTCCGCTTCCTGCAACAAACCAACGCCGCGCGTCAGGTTTTGAATCATTTCCTGCCGGCCGGTTTGGAACTCGGCCTGGCGGCGCCGCGTTTCTTCGAGGGCAGCGCGCTCTTTCTCGAGTTGTTCCTGGGCCCGGCGCAGTTCGGCGAGTTTTTGTTGCGTCTCGGCAACGCGCGAATCGACTTCTTCGCGAGTAGGCGCCCGAGGCAATTGGAGAGCGGCAGCACCGGAGTGAGTCGATGGACGGCCTTCCAGATCGCCATCAATGAATTCCGTCGCGTCGTAATCCGAAGACATAGTGGCAGTTTAGTCCCCGGCATTGGGAGTGTAAAGCTGCGTTCGCGCACTGGAGAAGTTGCTTGCCGAATTCTTTCTGCGCTTGTCACTCCGGAGGTGCGACTCTACAGTTGGGCAAGGCGCCTTTAATCGAACGTCATGATCGAACTCATTCAGTTTCCCTGGAGCCCTTTCTGTATTGTTCAAAGACGCATTCTCGAATTCTCCGGCAGGAAATTCAAAGTCACCAACATCCCCAACGGGGATCGGTCACTGGTCTGGCGCTTGACACGCCAGCGGTATTACGGCGTACCCGTTGTTCGAGACGGCAAGTCCGTTGTTTTCGAGGTCGACGATGATTCTCAGGTCATTGCCAAATATATCGACGAGGAATTCGAACTGGGACTGTTTCCCTGGGAGCATGAAGGCGTCCAGTCAATCTTGTGGCGCTACATTGAAAACGAAATCGAGGGGCCTTGTTTCAAGCTGAACGATATCTACTGGAAAGAACTGGTGCCCGGCATGGACCGGCTTCGATTCCTTCGGCACAAAGAGCGCAAATTCGGCCGCGGCTGCATTGACGAATGGAAAAATCAGCAAAAGGCCCTCTTGAGTTCTTTGGCCCAGCGCCTTGTTCCCTTTGAAGAAATGCTGCTGACGCGCCCTTTTCTGCTGGATGATCGGCCGCGATTCGTGGATTTTGATTTATTCGGCATGCTGGGAAATTTTTTATACTCTGGCCACTATCGTTTGCCCGCCAGGCATACGCGTCTGAAGCAATGGCACAGCCGCATGACCCAAGTTCAAGTTAAGTCGTTTGCTCGTGAAAAAGAACTACATCCTTGATACCAATGTTTTACTGCACGATCCCAATTCGTTGCTCAAGTTCGATGACAATAACGTCCTGTTGCCCATTGAAGTCATTGAAGAAATAGACCGGTTCAAGCGGGAATCCAGCGAGTTGGGGCAGAATGCGCGCGCCGTTTCGCGCATGCTAGATGGCTTCCGCGGCTCCGGGCGTCTCAGCGAGGGTGTTTCGCTCCCCAATGGTGGGCAACTGCGGATCATTTTCGAAAAGGAAAAAAACACCGTCAACGGCCACCAACACGCGCTTTTTGGGAACGGCTCAATTGACAACCGGATCCTGATGCTCGCCATGGGGATCAAACGCTCGCAACCCAAAGGCCAAACGGTGCTCGTCAGCAAAGATATCAACCTGCGGATCAAAGCCGATGCCCTGGGTCTGCTCGCCGAGGACTATGAAAACGACCGGATTTTCATAAAAGACCTCTACACGGGCATGATAGAAGTCTCGGTGAACGCCGACAAAATGGCTGCGTTTCGCACCAACGGGGAACTGGAGCTCAATGGAGGCAGCCAGTACTTTCCCAACGAGTATTGCACCTTGACCGATGAAACAAACCCGAAGCGAACTGCGCTGACCAAGGTGGATGCGACGGGGAAAAAGCTGGTCCCCATCGTCGATAGCAGGGAGGGAATCTGGGGGATCAAGCCGCGAAACCGGGAACAACATTTTGCATTCGACGCCTTGTTGGATGACCGGGTTAAACTGGTGACGCTAATGGGCAAAGCCGGCACCGGCAAAACATTGCTGGCGATGGCCGCCGGCCTGAAGCGCACCGTCATGGACCGGGAATTTCGCCGGCTGGTGGTGGCGCGCCCCACAATTTCCATGGGTAAAGAGCTCGGGTTTTTGCCGGGATCGCTCGAGGAAAAACTTGCGCCATGGATGCAGCCCATTCACGACGCGCTTGAGATGCTTGGCGATTTGAACATGGGCCACGAGCACCGGCGCAGCGGCGATCTCATGCGCTCCGGAAGCATTGTCGTGGAAGCCTTGAGCTATATTCGCGGACGCAGCATTGCCAATCAGTTCATGATCATTGACGAGGCTCAAAACCTCACTCCGCTCGAGGCGAAAACAATCATCACACGCGTGGGACACGGGACAAAAGTAATTTTCACGGGCGACCCATACCAGATTGACAACCCGTACGTGGACTCTTCGTCCAACGGGTTCAACTACGTCGTGAGCCGGTTTCGTTCCCAGGCGATCTCGGCCCATATCGAGCTGCAGAAAGGCGAGCGATCCGAGTTGGCGGAACTGGCGGCGAACATCCTTTAGTCAAATAACTTGGCACTCGGAAGGCTTTGGCCTACGGTGCGCCTGTGATTGTCATCGGGCTCTTGCGCTTCCTGGGCCTCGTGAACGCGGCGGTCTGGTTCGGCGCATCGTTTTTCTTCATTTTCATAGGCGAGCCGGCCTCCAGCTCGGGGTCGATGCAAGCTTT
The DNA here is from genome assembly GCA_035294005.1 of Verrucomicrobiia bacterium. Lineage (GTDB taxonomy): Bacteria > Verrucomicrobiota > Verrucomicrobiia > Limisphaerales > UBA8199 > JANXQE01. The sequence continues at coordinate 11,911 of DATGLT010000006.1, read as the reverse complement.
GTTGGGCCCAAAAAGCTTCCCGTATTTTTCCGCGGCGATTAGTCAGTTGCTGGGCACCCGTTTTTTCGGTTTATTCCTGGTCTGCGCCGTTGTCGCAATGCTGCATGTCGGGGCTGAGTGGCTCTATTTTGGGAAGTACCCGCGCCGCGTGTGGCTGCTGCTGATCTTCGGTTTGTTCCTCGGCGGTCTAATCCAAAGCTACGGATTGCAACCAAAACTCCAGGACCGGCTGGCGGTTCAGTTCAGCTCCAACAACCGTCCGGAACAGCGCGAATCAGCCCGGCATTCGTTTCGGCTCTGGCACGCAATGTCCACATGTCTTGACGTCGTGTTGCTATCGGGCATCGGCATTTATTTGTGGCGCGTGGCCAACCCGCCCGACGAAATGCGCTTTGTCGGAGCTTCAAATCTCAAGGGGAATTTCCGGGGTTGACAAAGGGAGATTGTCGTTAACCTTTTAGTGTAGAAGTCGGATTGCCTTCAAGGGGCACCGCAGAGGGAATTTCTGGTATGATTTCAAACGACCGTCCGTCGCCTTATGGTAACCGTCAGTATGGCGCTCCCAAGCAACCTTCCAACGAGGAAACCCTAAGGTCGGACAAGGTCCAAATCGAACGTAAAACCTTTTTGTTTGCCCTAAAAGAAAACCCGCGCGGCCGGTTTTTGCGGATCACTGAGGATGTTGGAGGCCGCCGCGACACGATCATCATCCCGGCCCCTGGCCTCGAGGACTTCAAGCGATTGCTTGACGAAATGGTAAAGGCCGCTGTCGAGACGCCGCCCAAAGAAGGTTGACCTGGGCCGGTCTGCGCCACTCCCACTGACGCCCGTGTTCTCAGACGGACGGCTGCGCTTTCTTGCGGGCCCTCACGCGGGGGGCATCACCCCACAGCGTTTCGAGATCGTAGCGCTCCCGAACCTCCTTGCGCATGACGTGAACAATTACGTCGAAGAAGTCGAGGACCACCCAGGCGGCCTGGAAGTTGCCGTCCACCGCGCGCGGTTTGACGTCGTATTCCTCGCGCAATTTCTCGGTAATTTCATCGACGATGGCGCGCAAGTGCGGCTCGCTGGTGCCCGAGGCCAGCACAAAGTAATCCGTCACCGATGAAAGCTCGCGCACGTCCAGAACGACAATGTCTTCGGCTTTCCTGTTGTCGGCCAGTGAACGGCAAAGCAACGCGAGTTTTCGTGAATCCATCGAAGGCGGAATTTGGCTTAGAAAGGGTTAAAGATAAAGGCCATTATTGCGAATGGCTTCGGCGACTGCCGCCGGAACCAGCGGCTCCAAGGGGAGATTCTTGCGAACGCGCGCCCGGATTTCCGACGAGGAGATCGCCACCGGAAACCCGGCGAGTTGCTGGCTGCGAAACGGCGGCGAAACCGCAGTCCCTGGCTGTCCTGGACGCGGGATAATCACAAACTGGACAAGTTGGGCGAGTTCGTCTGCGTCCCTCCATTTATGCAGTTGGGAGGCGTGATCGGCGCCTATGAGGTAAAACAAATCGGCTCTTGGAAAACGCCGGCAGTAGTCTCTTACTGTGTCAATCGTGTAGGATACGCCGCCTCGCCTGAGTTCCTGCTCATCAATTTCACACCAATCCTCGCCCGCCAAAGCCAGTCGGAGCAGGCGCAATCGTTCTGCAGCCGGTGTGGGCTTGCGCTCGGGCTTGAACGGCGACTGCGCCGCGGGCACAAAAAAAAGACGGTCCAGGCCCAACTCCTCACGGGCGGCGCCCGCGACCAGGAGATGGCCGATGTGCACGGGATCAAAGGAGCCGCCGAAAAGAGCTATGCGTTGCATGGCAGGTTCAGCAGCATCGGGTCACTCCGTTGAAGCGGCGCTCGGTTGCTTCGATATAAATCTCCTTTTCGGTTTTGGTCGCGCGCGCGCCGTTTTCATAATCGGCGGCGCCGGGTTCGCATTTGCAAACCTTCGAGGCTTCTCGAGCGCGTTCCATCGAACTTTCACTCGAAAGCTCCTTTAACAACGCGATGGCGACGGGCAGGACGGTAGCCAATCGTGGTCCGCCGCTCCGGCCCGACTCACTGATCTGCCGCCACACCGGCGTACTTTCCAGCAGCTGTGGAGCGCGCTTCCGGCTCAGGAGCAGCCACCATTGATGAAGGCTCAGAACAACGACAGAAGCAGTTAAAGAGAGCAATACCGCCGCAACGATCGCGTCGAGAATATTGTTGAAGTGGAGCGTCCGGTTTGTCCGGAGAGCATTTTGCGCCGCGGCCATGGCCTGCGCAGGACCTGCCGCTCTTGCAGCTTCAAGAGCTTGTTCCAGCGCCGGGCGGGCCGCTTCAAGTTTGGCAGCCTGCGCCAGGAAACCGATTCCCGGATCTTTGTCGGCTATTTTTTGGAATCCGGCGGTCATGGTCACCGCCAATAACCAGGCCAACGGCGCACCACAAATCATTGCAAGAAACGGACTCGAAGGCCGGGCCTGCGCGGGTTTCTCTCCCGCAGGGGTGGCGGCGGACGCGCGCGCGAGTTGCATTTTCAGAATCACAGTGGTCGCAAGGCACAACGCGATGGCCGCAAGCATTTGGTTGGCGATTCCAAACAGGGGCCACAGGGAGTTGATTCCGCCCAGTGGATCCCGCACGCCTTGGACCAGGAAGTAGCCCCAAGCTGCCACCATTAAAGCGCTCGCCAGCAAATTTGCGCCTAGATTGCGTGTCTGGCCCAGGGGCTTCCAGAGGTGGCCCATCGCGTCCTGCAATAGGTACCGGCCAACGCGAGTCCCGGCATCCATCGTGGTCAGGATGAATAGCGCCTCAAACATGATCGCGAAGTGATACCACAGATCGAGCCCCCGCCCCGTGACAGCCCGGGAAAAGATTTGCGCCATTCCCACGGCGAGAGTGGCTGCGCCTCCGGCCCGCCCGAACAAGGTTTTTTCCCCGAGCTGCGTTGCCAGTTGGTCAATCTGCTCACGATCGGCGTTGAACCCGGCGGCTTGAACCTTGGCGATGGTCGCGGAGGGGTCGCCCTTTATGTTCATGCTCAGGTAAACGCCGGGATCCAGGGTGCAGGCCGCGATGAGTGCCATGATCGCAACGAGCGATTCGAGGCACATTGCGCCGTATCCGATCGGCCGGGCATACGATTCGCGGGTAAGGATTTTGGGCGTCGTGCCGCTGGCAATCAGGGTGTGGAATCCGGAAATCGCCCCGCATGCGATTGTGATAAAACAGAAAGGAAAGATTTTCCCCGGAACGACAAGGCCCGACCCATCAGCGAAACGAGTCAGGGCCGGCATTTGCAGCTGTGGCAGCACCAGAAAAATGCCCAGTGCCAGCGCGAGGATAGTGCCCAGTTTCATGAACGTGCTCAGGTAGTCCCTTGGCGCAAGCAACAGCCAAACCGGCAGAATACTTGCCGCCAGGCCGTATCCGATAATCGCTTGGGCAAGGGTGAGGTCGCTCAATGAAAACCAATGCGCCCACACTCGATCCTGGTAGACGAGCTTGCCTCCCCAGACTGCCAGCAGCAGGCACGCGACCCCAATAACGGACGCTTCAAGAACTTTGCCAACGCGCAAAAATCGCAGGTAACCCCCCATGAACATCGCAATGGGAATGGTAGCACCTACTGTGAAAATGCCCCAAGGGCTGTCCGCCAATGCTCGAACCACAACCAACCCAAGCACCGAAAGCAAGATCGTCATGATGGCCAGAATGGCCACCAGCGCAATCGCTCCGGCGCCGCCGCTCAACTCTTCTTTCACCATTTGTCCCAGCGATTTTCCGTCGCGTCGAAGCGAACAAAACAGAATGACGAAGTCCTGCACCGCGCCACCCAGGGTAACGCCAATCAGGATCCACAGGGTGCAAGGAAGGTAGCCAAACTGGGCCGCCAGAACCGGACCCACAAGCGGACCCGGCCCTGAGATCGCCGCGAAATGGTGACCAAACACGATCCATTTGTTTGTTTTTACGAAATCCTTTCCATCGTCGTGAACCTCGCAAGGAGTGGCCCGCCGGTCGTCCAGGGCCAGGACCCTGGCCGCAATCCATTTTGAATAAAATCGATATCCAATCGCGTAGCTGCAAAGGGCCGCAATCAGGATGTAGCTGGAGTTGACCGGCTCGCCCCGCAAACGCGTTATCGCGCCGTAGCCCAGGGCCCCGGCCACCGCGACAGCTATCCAGAAGACTTTTGCTACGGCTTGTTTCATTCGCTGCCGTGCCCGGCCTCAGATGCAAAATCGATTTCAAACACCTCGTACGGGGTCTGGCGCATGCCGAGCTGTTCGTAAGCGCCCCGAGCCGTCGAATTGTCTCGATGCATGTACAGTCTTAGCGAGCACACGTCGCTGCGGGATCTCGCCAGGCTTTCGAGGTGCTTAAAGAGCTTGCGGAAAACCCCTTGCCGGCGAAATGCCTTGTTCACGTAAACACTTTGAATCCACCAAATATTGCCGTTGCGCCAATCACTCCACTCGTACGTGATCATGAGTTGGCCCGCAACCTGGCCCCGGACCTCCGCAACGTAGTAAATGCCTTTCGCCGGGTCGGACAGCAGCGCCTCCACACCTGCCTTCACGCAGGCTCGATCCAACTCGAGATCTTCCGACTCATGTGCCAGCAGGACGTTGTACTCCGCAACGATTTCCGCGTCTGAGGGTTCAGCTTGTCGTATCTTGATGTCGATTGCCCGATCTTAAAAGCCGTGGCGGCAGAATCAATTCTTTCGTACTTTCAACCTGTGGACGAACCGTTCGAACTGCCGATTGAAGGTGTCCTGGATTTACACACTTTTAGGCCGGCTGACGTCAAGGATTTGGTAGCCGACTACCTTAGCGCCTGCATCGAAAAAGGAATATACCGGGTCCGCATCATTCACGGCAAAGGCATTGGCCACCTCCGCCGGACGGTCCGGGCGGTTCTGGCCAGGCATCCGCAAGTCATTTCGTTCAATGATGATCACGCCCAATTTGGAGGTTGGGGAGCGACCCTTGTTCAATTGCGTCCGCCGCCGAGCAGCGATTCTGCCCGTGGTTAATTCGAAGTATTAGGAACCTTTCCACCAAAGGTTTGCGCCGAAAAGGGCCTTGCCAAAGCCGTGTTCTCCCCAGGGTGGAATTGGCATTGCGGGTGCTCGTTTCGGCTCAATGAAACACTTCTTAGCTGCTTTGTGCGCGGCCGCGGCTATTGTCGCAGGGCCAGGTGGGGAAACCGCTGTCGCCCGCGATCTCATCAATCAGACGGCGGTGGTGCATACCAATTTTGTGGATCGGTGGATTACGAACACGACCGAAATTCAGATGCAGTTGAACCGGTTCGTGACGGAGTATCACACCAACTGGATCACGAGGGCCCACACGAATGTTGTCGATGTGTTCAATACCAACATCGTCCTCGCGTACATGACCAACCGGATCCAACAAGTCCGCACCAATTTCTACGACGTCTTTGCCACCAACCTGGTGACCCGGAGTGTTACGAACCATTTTATCGCGGATGTTTTTCACACCAACTTCTTCCAGGCCTATCACACCAATCTGAAGACATTGAATCTGACCAACTGGACCACGGTGGTGGCTCTAAAGACCAATTGGGTCACCAAAACGCTAACAAACCTTGTCGAAATTGACATTCCCGCCGAGACCCAGCCTCAGGCGGCGAGCCCAGCCGCTAAACCCGCCGCGTTGTCCGAACCGCTCGCGTTGCAAGCCTCGCGAGGACAGCGCGTCACCCAAAACAACCAGGTCGAAGTCCAATTAAAGGTCTCCTGGACCCATTCACCCGGCGCTCCGATCCAGGTGCAGCAGTGGAAGATTGAGCGTGAAGACGGATCGATTCTTTGCTTTGGACAGGATACGGAGTTTAAACGGATGCTCCCGGCCGGCACCTATAAGGTGACCGTCAGGGCGCAACGCGATGCCGGCAGCCCATTGCTTGCTGCTTTGGGAACCTTGACCGTCACTCCGCAGGAGGTCTCGGTTGAACAAAGACCCGCGCGCAGCAATTCTTCTATCTAGTCCCGGCAGCATCGCTGCCCGTTATGCCAGGTCCTGCGCCCGCCCCGGAGCTGACTCCCGTCGTGCCGCGGCCCGTCCCGTAGTCGACGCCTGAAATTCCGGCGCTCGAAGTTCCCGAGCCGTTGCTCTCGCCATGGCCGAACCAGGAGCAGCCACCCAGAAGAGTTGCGACGCAAACCAGCATAATGACGTTTTTCATAAGGTGCTCCTTCAGCTGAATCGTTGTGGTACCGGTGCCAATCTCGTCCCGCTTTGGCAAGTGTCAAGTGACGATGCTACGGCGGGAAAATCTAATCATCCTCCCGCGACGGGGGTCAGCCTCCATGGGCTCCGCGCAAAATGTGTCGCGGGATCATCCGAACCCGGCGGGTGAGGGATCGGATCCCGCAACGGACCTACAAATCATCCGGGCACCCGGCGATGATTCACGTTTATTCTTTGCTCTCGCTGTTTTGCGGTCGCGCCAGCCATTCCTTCCACAGGTCCAGTTGCACGTACAACTCGAGGAACAGTTGCGGACGAAGTTGGTAGTAGTGAACCATCGCGTGGGTTTTCTTTTCATCCAGCCCGGCGTGGAGATTTGCTGACACAATCATTATGGGGGCGTAGGGATCTTCCGGCAATCGGTCGTACCAGCCTGTTTGTTTGAAGCTGCGCAGCGACCATGGCAACGGCCAGTAATCGCCGTCGGACGCAATGACCTTAATCACCAGGTTATGGCCGCGGGGATCTACCGCCGCGAGGCCTTCGACCTGTTTTACAAGATTGAGCAGATCGCTTGAGGTCTGAGCGTATACGTACGGATTCCGCGGGTCTGCAGCGTACGAGGTGTCGGCACTCCACGCTTCACACGCCAGGTGTGCCGAGCCGGCCATGAGCACGGCGCCCATGGCAATACGCCGCGGGCGCGCGGCCGCGACCTCGAGCAATACCGCTGCTCCGGTTCCGGCGAGAAGAATGGCGGCGTGCCAGAACCCGAGCAGGCACCACGGCGTTTTGTATGCCAGCAAGCTATAAAATGCCGTGAGCAGGAAGGTGTAAATGGCCAGGAAACGGACAAAGCTCGCGTTGGCGCCCGAAAGCCATTGTCGCCGGAATCCTGCAATGCCGCCGACAATGGCCAACATGAAAATCAGCCCTTCAGTCCAGACTGGACCGGGTGCAATGTGAAAAAACAGCAGCCGCTGGAGATAAAAGTACCAGGGATGGACGTGCGGTGAGACTCCGGCAGCGCGGCTTACCCAGGGCATATAGGTACGGATGGAGTCAATTGGGCCGCGCGCGTTGGTAAAAAATGACGAGAACAGCAGCAGGGCAACCAAAACACAGGCTCCAAATCCGGCGGCCAGGTGCCACCATGTAAGTGGAGCCGCTTTGACGGGCAGGCCGCTCGCATCGAGTGCCCGGTTCCACACATGGTTCAACCCGAGCGCGAGCGCCGCTGCGGCGACCGAGATGACAAACGTCTCCTTGGTGGAGGCCATGAGACCCAGAGCAGCGCCGGCCAGCAGGATCCATCCCGGTTTTCGCGTTCGCCAATATCGCCAACCGGCAGCCATCGCCACGAATGCAAAGAAAACCAGCAGCATCTCATGGATGAAGTACCGGCTGTAAAAGACAAACGCGGGTGAGACAGCCGTGAACACCGCCGCCCAAACGACCCCCGTGCGGCCGAGGGCATCCTGCATCCACGCCAGCGGTATCAGCAGGGCGAGGCCGAAAAGAAGGACAACAGCACGGAGCCGACTGTCGCTAAGGTGGTCGAGGTCGGGAGCGCCGGTCAGTTTCTCGACCGCGAAGGTGGCATAGATGAGACTCGGCCCGTGATGTTCGTTCGGGTCGTACTTGTAACCTTGATGGTTCCAGAGTTGGCCGAACTTGATGGCATTAACGGCCTCATCATTGTGCATCGGACGCTGGTCTAAGTGGGGCCAGCGCAACGCCAAGGCTGCGCCGGCCGCAAGAAGCAGAACCAGCGTGAGCGTGCGGGTCATTTGGCCGGGCGGCCGTAAACTTCAATCTCGGTGTATTCGTTGAGGGCGCTTTCGGTGCTGCCTTTGGAGTAGAACCTGATGTACCGCGCAGTGACTCCCTTGGTATCGATCAATTTGCCTTCATGCGTCTCGAAATATTCGCGATCGGTTCCCACTCCCAGCCCCGAGACGTTGCCTTGGTCATTGTTGAACACCGTTTTGACGTTCTGCACAAAATCCTGATCATCGGCGACCTGCACAACAATCGCGTGATAAACTTTCGCCGAGTTGTGGGCATGCCAAATGCACACTGCATAGATTTCCTGCGGACTGCCGAAATCCATTTGGATCCATTGGGTCCCTTTGCGCAGGTATATAATACTCTGCTCGCTGGCCTCTTTGTCGCCGTCCGTAATCTTGGCCAGGTTGTCTGCTGTGGCGTTTTTGTCGCTGCACGTGATCTTCGCTCCTACTGCGATGTTCTTGAGCCCGGGCGGGACCATCATGGGCGGACGGGGCTTGTCGGAAAGCGGTTCAACAAACGAACTCAGTTGAATGTCTTTGGGCGTTCCTTTGAACGCCGGCGACGGCAGCTTGATGTTCAATGGAACTTTGTCTCCGTCGGCTGCCGCAGCCGTCTGGGCCAGGAGCAAACCGGCCAAACTCATCCCCATGGACAGCAAATACATCGCCCGCACCTGCTTCAAAGTCTTTAGAAAGATTTTCATTATCTGTTGTATCGTTTGAATCAAAAGTAATCAGAACCGCCCCCATGGACAAGCCCGATTGACATAAGAGAGACGATGGCGGCCGCCCCAATATTCGCAAACCCAGAGCGCAGGGCGGAGCGCGGCCCTACGGGCGGCCGGCCGCATCGAAAGGCGAGCCTTACCGTTGCCGGGGCTTTGCGCGGTTAGACGAACTGCAGTTTGGTGGTGGGGGCCTCGGGGTCCCATCCGCGGGAGGGTTTGCTGTTGATCGAGGACACGTCCTTTATGGAAATCTGCCGGCCGCGAGTTTTGGGTCCCTTGACTTCGACCTGCGAAGGCGAACACGTCTGCTGGTTTATCTTCTGGTACGGCGCCGGCTTGTACTTGATGTACAGCTCCGCGGGTGTGTCCGGTTCGAAGAACAGGACCTTGGATTTCGGCGGAATGCAATGATAAATCTTGTTCAAGATCGTCCCGCCGAACGTGAAACGTTTGAGATAGGTCGCTTCACGATTGGTATACGCGGCCGTAAAAACGCGCTCTCTTTCGGGCAGCCCGCAATAAACGACATCCGGCCCCACGAACAGTTTTTCCGGCAGTTCGACCACTTGGTAATGGCCGTCCCGGAAGACGATCAGGATTTTGTCAAATTTGGTGCACTCGACACGGAACTCTTCGCCGTTCACTTTGTGGCCCACATATCCGGACTCGCGGTCGTAAGCCACTTTGAAAGCCTTGAACGCGACTTCCTTTGCGTCCACTTCGTCGTACCGGCTGGACTTGGTCAACCGGGGATATTGTGGACCGTACTTGGCCAGCAACGCTTCGAGGTGCGCGATCACGTACTTCGTGAGATTCTTCAGGTTTTTACGTGTCTCTTCCAGGTCCGCCCTGACCTTGTCCATCTCCTCGCGGTGCTGGTTGATGTCGAACAGCGAGATGCGCCGGATCCGTACCTGAAGCAGCCGGTCGACATCCGCGTCGGCCAGGTCGCGCACCATTTGCTTGCGGAACGGCTTAAACCCATCCACGACCGCGGCAATGACCGCCTCGTTGGTTTTGCATTGCTCGATTTTTTTGTAAATGCGTTCCTCGATGAAAATGCGTTCGAGCGTCCGGAAATGCAGCTCATCCTGCAGTTTGCCTTCCCTGAGCTGAAGTTCGCGTTTAAGGATGTCGACCAGCTGGGCGGCGTTCTCACGCAACACTTCCGAGACCGTCATCTCGACCGGCCGATTGTTTTTGATGAGAACAATGCGGCTGGCAATCGTGACCTCGCAATCGGTGAATGCGTACAGGGCGTCGATTAACTGGTCGGCGCTGACGCCGCTGGGGGCGCGGATTTCGATCTCGACTTCTTCGGAGGTGAAATCGTTGATGCTTTTGACTTTGATTTTGCCTTTGCGCGATGCGTCCTCGATTGAGCCGATCAACGAATCGGTGGTGGTGGTTGGCGGGATTTCCTTGATGACAACCGTCGATTCGTCCTTGGCTTTGATTTTGGCTCGGACCTTGATCTGGCCTGCGCCGTCCTTGTATTCACGCGCGTCCATCAGCCCGCCCGTCTGGAAGTCCGGCAGGCATTTAAAAGGCTGCTTCTTGAGAATCGCGATCTCGGCCTCGAGAAGTTCCGGAAAATTGTGCGGCAGAATGCGGGAAGTCATCCCGACGGCGATGCCTTCGGTGCCTAGCATCAGCAGCAGGGGCAATTTGCTCGGCAAGGTCACCGGCTCGTTGCGCCGGCCGTCGTAGCTGGGGACCACCTCGGTGATCTCGTCATTGAACAGTTGCTCGCGAGCCAGCTGGGTGACCCGGCACTCGATATACCTCGGCGCGGCCGCGGGATCGCCGGTGAACACATTTCCGAAGTTCCCCTGTCCTTCGATGAGGTACCGCTTATTGGTCAGCACCACCAGGGCATCGTCGATGGAGGCGTTGCCGTGGGGATGGTACTTCATCGTCTCCCCGGTGACGTTGGCCACCTTCATAAACCGGCCGTCGTCCATCTGATGAAGCGCCCAAAGAATCCGACGCTGCACCGGTTTCAAGCCGTCGGCCAGGTGCGGAATCGCGCGATCCCGAATGACGTACGATGCGTAATCCAGAAAACTCCGGTTGACCCGGCGATGAATGGGCAGCTCGATTTTGCCCGGCACAAACGGCCTCGCCGGCGGCGGTGTCGCCACTTGTTCGGCCATTACGTGGGTTTCACCGTTGCCGTTGCCGCCGTCCTTCGGAGGAGCGGGCGGTTTGCCGTTTCCCACGGGAGCCGGCGCCGCATGCACCTCTCCCGGCGTGTTGTCCGGAGTTTCCGGGATCGGAAGTTCAGGTTGGTCCTGGCCCTTTTTTCTTTTCGGTGACATGAGCGTTAATCTTCAACCGGCACGACAAGGTTTTCCATGATGTAATCTTTGCGCTCGGGCGTGTTCTTGCCCATGTAAAAACCCAGGATACCCGAAACGTCCTGTTTGGGCGCGTATTCCACCTGGCTCAGGCGCATTTCTTTCCCGATGAATTGTTTGAACTCGCTAGGGGAAATTTCGCCCAATCCTTTGAACCGCGTAATTTCGCACGATTTCCCCAACTTGCTCGCCGCCTGGTCGCGCTCGGCTTCCGAGTAACAGTAGATCGTTTGTTCCTTGTTCCGAACGCGGAACAGCGGCGTTTCCAGCACGAACAAATGCCCGTCGTGCACCAGTTGATCAAAAAACCGGAAGAAATAGGTAATCAGCAGGTTTCGAATGTGCAACCCGTCGACGTCGGCGTCGGTGGCAAGAACCACCTTTTCGTAGCGCAGGCCTTCGAGGTTATCCTCGATATCCAGGCTGCGCATCAGGTTGTACATTTCGTCGTTTTTATAGACGATATCCCGCTTGAGGTCCCACACGTTCAGCGGTTTGCCCTTGAGCACAAAAATCGCCTGGGTTTCCACATCCCGGCAGCTCACGATTGAACCTGCGGCCGACTGGCCTTCCGTGAGGAAAACCATCGTGCCTTTGCCTTTGCCTTTGGCTTTGTTGAAATGCTCCTTGCAATCCTTGAGCTGGGGAATCCGAATGGTGATGGCCTTGGCCCTTTCGCGCGCCAGCTTCTTGACCTCCTGCAATTCCTTGCGCAGCTGGCGGGTGTCCTGGACCTTGGCGATGATCTTCTCCGCAATTTCTTTGTTCCGGTTGAAAAAGTGGAGCAGTTCCTCCCGGACACGGTTGACGAGGTCGGTCCGAATCTCTGT
>DATGLT010000005.1:0-9273 GCA_035294005.1 Verrucomicrobiia bacterium | reverse complement strand
ACTATGCCTTTGCCGGGCAGACCAACATCACAACCGTGACAATCCCTTCCAGCGTCACAACCATTTTAGTTGCGGCCTTTGAAAACGCGGGTCTGACGAGCGTTGAGCTGCCGGACAGCGTGACGAATATCGGGTGGGAGGTTTTTTCGCATTGCACGAGGCTGACCAGCATCACGATCCCAGGCAGTGTCACGTCGATAGGCCAGTCCGTGTGCGACTCCTGCCCGAACCTGATGAGCGCAACGGTGGGCAGCGCCAGCATTGGTGATTATCAGTTCTATGGCTGCAGCAACCTGGCGAACGTGAGCATCGGCAACACCGTCAAAATCATCGGGGCGCAAGCATTCGCGAACTGTACCAGCCTGAGCAGTCTGGCCATCCCTGATAGCGTCAGCACGATAGCAGATGGAATGAATGGCTGGTGGGCGGAAGGAGCGTTCAGTTCGTGCACGAGCTTGACGAACGTGGTCATCGGGCGGAGCGTTACCAACATTGGGGACAATGCGTTCTTTGGCTGCACGAACCTGGCGGTGGTTAGGATGTCGGGCAATGTTGCCCGGATTGGTTTCCACGCGTTCATGGGGTGCACCCGCCTGACCAGCGTTATGCTCCCCGGCAGTGTGACGAACATCGCCGACGATTATTCTTTCTTCGCGCCGTACGCTGGGACGCCGTTCTCTGACTGCACCAGCCTGAGCGCGATTACCGTCGATCCATCAAACCCGGTCTACAGCAGTTTGGATGGGGCCCTGTTCAATGAAGATCAAACGACGTTACTCGCGTATCCGGGAGGCAAGCCAGGAAGCTATACGATTCCCGGCACGGTCACAAATATTGAAAGCCGCGCATTCCTGGGCTGTGCGGGCCTGACGAGCGTGGCCGTGGCCGACAGTGTCACCAGGATTGGAAGTTATGCGTTCTCGGGGTGCAGCCATCTGACAAGTGTCACCCTCGGCAAGGGCGTCACTAACCTGGAGGAAAATACCTTCCGCGCCTGCGTCAGTTTGCAGAGCATCAGTATCCCTGAAAGCGTAACAAGCATAGGAGACACGGCGTTTTTTGGCTGCGCCAGTTTGCCGAACATCGTCATAGGCAAGAGCCTTACCAGCATTGGCGCTGGCGCGTTCTTGCAGTGCACTGGACTGGGAGCCATCACTGTGGATCCACTCAACCCCTCCTATAGTAGTCTGGATGGCGTGCTGTTCGACAAGGGCCAAACCACGCTTATCCAATTTCCGCCTGGCAAAGGCGGAGGCTATGTGGTCCCTGGCCAGGTCGCCAGCATCGGGAGCGGTGCATTCGATTTCTGCACGAATCTAATGAGCGTCACCATCGGCAACGACGTGACGAATATTGGCTATTCCGCCTTTAGTTCCTGCACCGGCTTGGAGAGCGTCACTATTGGTGCCGGCATCCAGAGCATAGGAGAAGAGGCATTCTTTCAGTGCACGGCCTTGAAGGGCCTGTATTTCCAAGGGAACGCGCCGAGCCTCGGTTTGGATGTGTTCGCTTTTGATACCAACTTGGTCGTCTATTATCTGCCGCAAACAACAGGGTGGGGTCCGATGTTTGGCGGACGGCCGACCGCACAGTGGAACCCGCACATCCCGACTTCCGACACCAACTTTGGTGTGCGGCCGAACGGATTCGGGTTCAGTATCACTGGCACGGCGGACATTCCGCTGGTAATCGAGGCATCCACCAACGTGTCCGATCCGTCGTGGATTCCGCTCCAAAGTTGCACACTGACCAACGGCCTAATCTATTTCGGCGATGCGCAATGGACGAATTACCCGCGGCGTTTTTACCGCATTCGGCCGCCTTGAGATGGACACAGCGTAACAAGACAGTGCACCCAATGTGCGGCCATCACATTATTTTCAAGTTTCGGGCGCGTGGGAACGCCGCTCATCGGTGCTTTCTTCGTTAGCTACAAAGCCTATGCTCTGTGCCAAATGTCAAAAGAACGAAGCCACCTTGCACTTCACGACTATCCTGCATGGGAGGGAGGAAGAGACCATTCAGCTCTGCAAGGACTGTGATACCGAAGTTACACGCTTTCCAACCTTCGATCCGAGTAAGCTGGAGCCGTTGCCGGTCATCGCTAGAAAGTGCGAGTTTTGTGGCAAGGATGCCTTCTCCGGAAAGACCCTTGCAGGTGACCGGGCGATCTACTGGTGCTTTGCTTGCGAGGCGGAATACAGGCGTACCTTCGCCGAGCTGTTCTTCAGCGAGCATCCTAGGTTCATGGAGAGTGTTAAAACGCGAAGCTCCTTTCTACCTTTCCTTTCGCCCCAGCAGTTCCAGGCATGGTCGACCGAGGCGGGCCAGAGGGTAGTGCAGATAATGAAAGAAAGGCGGCAAAGGGCATGATGGCGAGGTGGCCAGCTAACTTTTCAGTGGAGCAAGTGGCCGCGGATGGTTGCTGTTCGAAAGTAAGGGCGCCTGGTGCTCGCCTCCATCGCTCACTTCCACGTCCTACTGCTCACAGCACAGTGCGCCGGGTGTCCGGCGAGGTCCGCAGGGCTCGTCCAGGATGTAGTTGCAGGCGCTAGGACTCGCGGGTGATTTCTTGGGGGCGTTTGTCGTCGCGGAGGTTAATGAATTCAGGGTGGCGCAGGACGCTGCCGGTGGTCCATTCGGTGAATTTGATTTCGGCAACGATTTCGGGTTTGAGCCAGATGTAATGTTTCATGTCTTCGGCGGTGGCGCCCTCGGACCTGGCGGTCGGCCTCCTGTGGGCCCGTCACGGCCTGGCGGCCGTACGAGGCTGTCCGGTGATGTGGCTGATGGTATTAGAAAACCAGGTCCGTTTGGCCGGCTCGGCGTTTTGGAGGAGGATTGTGAGTGCGGGAACTGCGCTCGTGGCTGGTGGGCGGATCTGCTCTAAGACCATGAGGATCTCGAAAAGAGAATTATTGGTGTAGCAGCGCTTGTCGCCTGCGGCAGCGGTGAGGACTGGCACCGAGGGTGCGCCTACTTCTCTGAGGATAACCCAGCAGCGAGTCCGGACCACAAAGTTGGTGGTGGTTATAAAGAGTTCCGCAACCGAGGGAAGGGCTGGGCTGGCATCTGCCCGAAGGGAGACGAGGGCCCTGGACGCAGCTTCGGCACGCCGCATTTTGGGGCTGTAGAAGACGAGATCGCCGAGTGGTTTGATGTTGCGAAGCGAAAGCGGCAAGCGGCGCCACAAATAGTTCCTGACTTCGGTGCTGTCGGCGCAGAGCCACTGAAGGAGGGTTGGAAAGGCGTTGGTCCCCATGTGGCGGATGGCTTCCGTGGCCTTGGCCTCTCTGCCCGTGGACTTGGGGTTTTTCGGGACGGAGAAGCAATTGACCCAGTAATGGAGGGGCTTTCCTTCGTACGATGGCTCAGGGTCTGCGCGAGTGGCCACCAGGACCCAAGTTGCCACCCCCACTGTAAGAACCATGAGCAGGGCCTTTTTGCCAGGTCCGCATGTGGTGAGTGTGTTGGGTTGGGTGCGAAGTCTCAACTCAAAACTCCCCCTTTCCCCACAGCGAAATGAAGGGGAAGTTGATCACGCGAAGACCCGAAGACGCAAAGTGGGGAGGCGGATTGAGTCGGGCGTGCTGAGCCGGGAATGAGACACGAATTGGCACTAAGAAGCACCAGATGAAACGGATTACACGGATGGGAGTTGCCGCGAGAGCACGCAGAGAGCGCAAAAAGTTGTTGCGGGGGTGCGTTGGTGCGGAGGTCGGGAGGCGATGCGCAAGATGGCATTGGACGTCGCCGACTGGAGCGGTTCCCCGTCTTCGCATCTTCGCGTGATCAACTTCCCCTTCATTTCGCGTGCAATTCGTGTCTACTGCTTCGGAGGCTGCCGCGGCGTTCGGTGGCTCATGGAAGTAGACGCGGGGAGGCGGTCCGCTTTGGAGCAAAAATAGAACCTAAACGCGTAACGAATTGCTTGAACGGACAAGAACCGGTGCTCGCGTGAGTGTTGGTCATGTGGTTTGTCCAAGTTTTCATTGAAAGCGTTAAGACGCGCAAATCGGCTCGCCTCAGACGGCGGTTTGAGAGCATTCACCCTCATCGAACTACTCATCGTCATAGCTATTATTGCGGTGCTGACGGCAGTAATGTTGCCCGCGTTGAATCGAGCAAAGGAAAAAGCCCGAAGCAACTCATGCAAGAATCTGCTCCGACAAATTGGCCTCGGCCTACAGATGTATGTCCTGGACAACAGTTGTTATCCGCCGATGGCAGAACCCGGCAGCACGGCGTTGTGCTTCGATAGGATATACCCGTATTACCCAGTCGGTTGGACGAACGCCTCCTGGAACTGCCCAACGTATACGGCAGCCAACGGTCTCATTTCGAGGGATTCAGTGGCCACCAATTCCGATGGGATCAGCTACTCGTATAACTGGAAGGGGATGGCTACGGGCTGGTCGGGGAGTCCTCGTTGGGTTTCGCAATTGCAGCTCGGATTGGGACATCTTCCCAAAGACAGGGAGAAGGAGCCTGAAGTCGTTCGCCCCAGTGAAATGTATTGCGTTGCCGATGCTCGATCGATCAGAAGCGTCGCGCGCAGATTTGCTGGTTGCATCAAAATGTGCCCATGGTCGTTGGCCGACGAAGTGGCTCCACCCCATGAAAAGGGTTACAATTTGTTGTTCTGTGACGGGCACACGGCGTTGGTGAAGCGTCGTGATTACTTGTATCCGCCGCGAACCGCATCCAACTGGAACAGTGACAACCACCCGCACGAGGAATTGTGGGCACCCGTGAGTATGTGGGCTGTGCAGGATTGAACCGCGAGATCTGTCTTCTCTAAGACCGGGATTCCGTCCTGGGAATGGAGTTTCTACCAAGCCAGCAAAAGCTTTGCTTGATCATTAATGCCGCGGCCGACTTTCGGTGGGCGTCGGTCAGCAACCCGGATCCAGAATATGCATCTTCAGTTTGTTAAAATCTCAGCGGAACACCGGGTTGCGCTTGTCGCCTCGGGCCAGAAGATAGGCCACCAGGTCCTGGATCTCGTCTGCTTGGAGCGAGTTGAGCAACCCCTCGGGCATCGGAGACACTTTGGAAGGTTCAATGGATTGGATTTCGGACCGTTTAACATTGGTCATTTTGCCGGGTTCAAACATGTCTTCAATGACGTTGATATCCGAGCCGTTGAGATTGCCGACACGGCCGCTGATGGTATCGCCATTCTTGAGACGAATGTTGATGGCCTGGTACTGGTCGCTGATGACTTTGCTGGGCTCGACGATCGATTCCAGCAGGTCATGAAGGCTGAAACGCCCGGCGACCGCTGTCAGGTCCGGGCCAACCGAGCCGCCTTCGTTGGCAAAGCGATGGCAAGCCGAGCAGGCGACCGTGCTGTAAAGCTGTCGGCCGCGCTCGAAGTTGCGCCCGCCCTTCAAGCCGGCCTGCACCTTGGGCACAAGTTCATCCAGTTTCCAGTCCCTGACGAACGGCCGGGCAGCAAGGGCTTCACGCGGAGATTTGCGGTCGGTATGCGCTTCCAGGACCGGTTTGAGCGCGGTTTTTTCCTCGTCACTGAGGTTATCAACGGCGTTCTTTTTCGCCTCGCGCAACGAACTGGCAAAAGTATTGCCGCCACGGAAGTTCTCCGCGGTCACAAACCAGCGGAAGTACTGCTCGCGCAATGAGAGGGTCCACCCGGTCTTGAGCGAGCGCAAGGCGACCGCGTAATCGACCTGTTCTTCCTGGGTCGGGGCGTCTCGGAGGGCGGCCATGACCTTTGTCGCCGCGCTGGGCGCTTCCAGGTAAATCAGCAGGTGAGCGAGCAGTTCGTCCAGCTCGGTTTTGTTTGCGGGGAAGAGCGAATCGAATTTGGCCGTCAAAACCTGGCGTTCGTCCGGGTCCAGTTGGCCCAATCGAATCAGGGCGAGACAATAGGCGCGGAGCAGGTCGATTCGGTCGTTCGGGGCGAGTTTAGCCCAGGAGATCCTGTCCAGGGCTTTCAACACTTCCGCTCGCAGGTTCGGGTCCGGCGCGGGGTCCGTTGCCTTGTGATGGATTTTGTCTTTCCCGCTAACCCGAATGAGCGCTACCAGGGCGGCAATGGCTTTGGGTGGATTTTTTTCCTTGAGCGCTTTGCGGCGCCAGTCCGGCGGATCCTGCCACTCCAAAGCGATACGGGCAGCATATCGCAACGCGCGGTCCTGGTCCGAAAGATAAGGCCAGACGGTTTTGACCGCCGCGGGGTCCTTTCTGCCGTGAAAAGATTCGAGTTTGTGACGCAAGTCCCGTTGAGCCTGGAAGTGTGTGTCGGGTGGATTGGGAGCGGTGGATTCGTTGCCGACGTAGGTGACGCGATAGACGGCCGACTGGGCACCGCGGCCTCCGACCACCATCAACATCGAGCCGTCGTGGGGATCAATGATTAGATCACAAATCGGAAAAGGCTGCCCGTTGATGAAGTCTTCAATTTCACCCGTGTAGCTGGCGCCATTGGGGGTAAGGTGGACGGCGCGGACCTTTCCGAAGCTCCAGTCGGCCAGAAACAGCGCGTCCTGGTATTTCGCCGGGAACTTTGCGCCATAACCGAAAGTGGCGCCCGTAGGGGAGCCCGGGCCGATATTCACCACGGCTCCAAAACTGTCGATGTAATAGTCCGGCCATTTGCCGTCGCCATTGCGGAAGCCAAATTCCGCGCCGCTGATGATGTGATTAACCCGGGTGGGGCGGTACCACGGGTCGCCGATGTCCCATTCCATGTCGGCGTCGTGGGTGAACAATTCGCCCACATTATTGAAGGCGATGTCAAACGGGTTGCGCAGCCCCATCGCAATCAACTCCCAGTTTTTGCCGTCAGGATCAAATTTGGCGATATGGCCTTGCGGCGCGTAGGAGTCGTCCATGAACCCGGTCGGCAGCCTGGGCAACAACTGGTCTTCGCTCCAATCGTAAGGCACGCGCGAGGAACTCATTTCGGTCAGGGAACTGTTGTTGCCAATCACCACGTAAATGGATTTGCCATCCGGCGCCAGGACAAGGGAGTGAATCCCATGTTCGCCGCTGGCCTCGACCTTTCTTAGGAGTTCAATGCTGTCGAGTTGGTCATCCCCTTTGGTGGCGCGGATGCGGTAGACCCCGTGATCGTGTTTCCCTTCATCGACGGCGACATACAGGCTGTCAAAAGCCCAGAGCAGCCCGTGCGCAAACCCCGTGTCCAGGTTGATCTTTTCGGTTTTCGCCTCTCCCCCGCTTTTCCCGGGCAAGGTGAGCCGGTACAAGCCGCCGTTCTGGTCGCTGACAATCAACCGCCCCTTGGGATCAATGCACATGGACACCCACGAGCCCTGGGTCTTGCGCGGAACGGTGTAAAGCAGCTCGATTTTAAAGTCTTTGGCGACCTTGATATTGGAAACATCCAGCAGATCGGCGCCGGCTTGGTGGGTTTCAGTTTCGGTGTCGGCAGCGAAAATCGCGGTATTGGCAAGGAACAGAAGCAGGAGGGGCAATCGAATGTTGATCATAGCGCGGCGCGGAACTTGTTGGTCGTTTCTGGTAAAGAAGTGGGCGCGTGATGTCAACCATTCGAAATCTTAATCGCAGCACCAAGGGACTGCCGGGTTCCCCAGTGTCCAATTGGAAGCCTCAGCTCGCGCTGTTCCTTGCGTGACCCCACGCCGGCCGGAGCCCGAGTTGGAAATTGCAAGTTGACCGGGCCCGGTTACCGAGTTGTTTGAGGGCCCGTGGGGCTCATTCCAGCGAACCGGCTGTCAAAAATCTGGAATCCGGCAACTGCTCGGATTGCGTGGAACTGACTGGGCGGCCGTGAAATACCTGGTATTTAGGGAGATGCGCAAAATCGCCTAAAGTGTTTGCTAAAGCTGGCGATACAAAGGGGATGAAACGCGGCTCCGTCGGGCGTCCAATCCCTACTTCCATGGATTGGCGTGGGCGATTCAACCCTATTGAGCGGCCAATTGCTCTGCAAAGGGCCGATGGCCCATGGGTTGCTGCGTTGTACGCCGATTAATGAACGTGCCCGATACATCCCAGAACCGCCGAATTCTTGTCATCGACGATAACCCGGCCATTCACGAGGATTTTCGCAAGATTTTAGCCGCGCCGGCCGAGAGTGAGGCCTTCGAGGCCATCAGCGATGAGCTTTTCGGGCCGGATGAGTCCAAGCCTGCCCTTGCCGGGTTTGAGTTGGAGTCGGCTTACCAGGGCCAGGAAGGTCTTGAGCGTGTGAAGCGGGCGGTGGCTGCGGCGCGCCCGTACGCAATGGCTTTTGTAGACGTTCGTATGCCCCCGGGCTGGGACGGAGTCGAGACGACCTCCAAACTTTGGGAGGCTTATCCGGACTTGCAGGTCGTCATCTGCACCGCCTATTCGGATTATGCGTGGGAGGATCTGATTGCGAAAGTCGGCCAATCGGACCGGTTGGTGATCCTGAAGAAGCCCTTTGACAATGTCGAAGTGCTGCAGCTTGCGAATGCGCTGACGGAAAAGTGGCGTTTGCTGCAATACGCCAAGCTCAAGATTGACGGGCTGGAACAAGCGGTGGCCGCGAGAACCCTGCAACTGCGGCGAAGCGAAGAGCGCTTCAAGAAACTCTGCAACTTTTCCCCTTTCGGCATTTTCGAGACGGATCCCGCCGGTCGCTGCTCGTATACCAATCCGCGTTGGAACGAGCTGTCCGGGCGGACCGGGGAACAAAACCTGGGGTTGGGCTGGAGCCAGGCGATTCACCCCGAGGAACGGGAGAGCACCCTTGCCGCATGGAAGAACGCCGCGGATGCGGGGCGGGAATGGTCGAACGAAATCCGTTTGCTCACGCCGGGCGGAGAATTGCGGTGGGGCTTAATGGTCACATCGCCGATGTTTTCGCCCAACGGAGACTTGCTGGGTTACGTCGGCACGGTCGAGGATATCACCGAGCGAAAAACCATTGAGAGCGAACGGAACGCCATTGAAGTCCAGTTGCGGCACGCGCAGAAGCTCGAAGCGATTGGGCAATTGGCCGCCGGGATCGCGCACGAGATCAACACACCGACTCAATACATTGGGGACAACACGCGCTTCATGCGCGACGCCTTTGGCGATTTGAGCGGGCTTATCGGCGGCTATGAGAAGTTGCTTGCGGCTGCCCGCGAGAACGCGGTGACTCCCGCCTTGCTGGACGAAGTGGACGGCTTGCGGCGTACGGCTGATGTTGAGTATCTGCTGGGGGAAGCGCCCAAGGCGCTGAACCAGTCTTTGGAAGGCGTCGAACGCGTGGCTTCAATTGTCCGCGCAATGAAGGAATTTTCCCACCCCGGC
>DATGLT010000004.1:0-22084 GCA_035294005.1 Verrucomicrobiia bacterium | reverse complement strand
TCCGTGAGTTATACATGCAATCGGTCATGTCCCGCACCAGGAAAACATTTTGGCCCTGGTAAACCATTTGGCGGATTGAAAAGGGTCTTCCCAGCACGCACATGTTCTGGTGCACGCCCATGACCAGCACGTTGGTGATGCCCCGCTGAACCATGAGATTATATGCCTCGGCGCTATCGGTGATGGCGTCTCCAGGTTCGATCTTGATGACGTCGATTTCATGGGTCCATGGAGAACCCTCCTTGCATCGTGGCCAATCGTCGCAGCCTCCATCTGAATCATCGATCGGCAGCGGCGGTTCTTTTGTCGAATCGAGGCTGCACCACCCGGCGAGCGGTTTTTTCACATGGGCCGGCGGCGCGCTCTGGGCCAGTTTCCGTCCGGGTTGACCCTCGTAAAACTTCATCGTGTCGCTCGGACAATGGATAATCAATACGCCGCGGCGTCTCAGTTCGGAAATCAATTGATTCATCCGGGGCGCCATTTCTGCAACGCGCTCCGTGGCGCCCTTGCACCAATGTTGGTTCCACATGTCACAAATCACGGCCGCTGTGCCGTGTGTGTCCCAGGCCGCCTGGTTTGTCACTTGCTGCCAGTGATCCTGCGCCGAATCGGTGGGCAGGATGCGCCGCACACTGAGCTGCAATACCTCGCCGGCAGTTCTCCAGGTTGTGCTTTGCAGCAGGACCGCAACAAGCAGAGTTCGCAGCAGCATGGAAGGTCTCATAATAAGCGGCTTGATTACGCGAGAATATCGCCTGGGCCTCCGGGCGTCAACGGCACCCGGCTTATTCGCATTGTCCCGAGCGCCCTTAACTCAGGTCAACCGGGTCGATATCAATGGCAAGGGTGACTTCGTCCGGCAGGACTTGCGCCTGGCTGATCTCCGAGAGCTTGCGGCTGAGCGCGGTCATTCGCGGGCTGCGCAACATGAGTTGGTATCGGTAGAAAGTTTCGGCCCGGACCAGAGGAGCGGGCGCCGGACCCGCAAGGACTAGTTCTTTAAACTCGCCCAGAGATTTCTCCAGTTCGCGCCGGACGTGGTCGGCTGAGAATTTGACTTTTTCCTCGTTCCTGCCCTTGAGCGTGAGTAAGGCGACGCGGCTGACCGGCGGGTATTTCAGCTGTTGCCGAAATTCCAGTTCGGCTTCGTAGAATCCTTTAAAGTCGTGTCGTCGCGCGAATTGAATTGCCGGATGAAACGGTGTAAACGCCTGGACAAAGACTTCCCCTTCGATATCGCCGCGGCCGGCCCGGCCGGCCACTTGAGTCAGCAACTGGAAGGTGCGTTCTCCAGCTCTGAAATCGGCCTGGTGGAGCGCGAGGTCTGCGTAAATAATTCCCACCAAAGTGACATTGGGAAAGTGCAAGCCCTTTGCGATCATTTGCGTCCCGAGGAGAACGTCAATTTTGCCGGTGCGGAAATCGCCCAGGATACGACGGTAATCTTCCTTGCGCTTGAGCGCGTCGGAATCCATGCGGACAACCCGCGCCTGGGGAAAGAGTTTCCTGAGAGTTTCCTCGACGCGCTGGGTGCCCAGGCCCGCATACCGTATTTCAGGATTGCGGCAACCTTCGCTGGGGCAGACGGACGGCACAGCCTCCGTGTGTCCGCAGATGTGGCAACAGAGTTGTTGTTCATGCCGGTGATACGTCAAAGCGACGCTGCAATCAGGGCACCCGGCGACATAGCCGCACCGAGGACATTGCAGGGAACTTGAGTAGCCGCGGCGGTTCAAAAACAGGATCACCTGTTCGCCACGCTCCAGGCGTTGGGCGATGCCTTCCTTGAGTTGCGGTGAGAAGATTGGGATGCTTTTGCCCCGCCGCATCGTCTCTCGCATGTCCACGACGCGGACGACGGGCATTTTCTTGTCATCGGCCCGTTCGGGCAGTTCGAGCAACCGGTATTTGCCGGTTTGACAATTGTAATAACTTTCGAGCGACGGCGTTGCCGAACCCAGCAGGACCGTTGCGCCTTCCATGCGGCCGCGCATGATGGCCACATCCCGGGCGTGGTACCGCGGGGCTTCCTCCTGCTTGTAAGTGTGCTCGTGTTCTTCGTCGACAATGATCAGGCCCAGTGGATCGATCGGCGCAAAAATCGCCGAGCGCGCTCCGATCGCAATCCGGGCACGGCCCTGGCGGATTTTGTGCCATTCGTCATGCCGTTCGCCGCTCGACAAGTGGCTGTGCAGCACCGCCACTGACGTCCGGCAAGAACCGCTGCTGAACCGCGCTTTGAACCGCTCCACGGTTTGCGGAGTGAGTGAAATCTCAGGGACCAAAACAATCGCGCCCTGGCCTCGATTCAGGGCGTGCGCAATCGCCTGCAGGTAAACTTCGGTCTTGCCGCTCCCGGTTACGCCGTGGAGCAAAAAAGTGCGCGAGCCGCCGGGTTGAGCAGGGGAGGCCAATCCATTCGGCTCGGTCTCTTTTCCTGCACTGTTGATGGCCTCCAGGACCGCAGCCAGCGCGCTCGTTTGTGCCCCGTTCAGCGGCAGCGGTTGCGTCGGTAGAATCTGCTCGCCGGCGTAAGGGTCCCGTTCCGATATTTCGGCCGACACCCGGACCAACCCTTGGTCTTCCAGTCGCCGCACCGTGGCGGCCGTTGTTTGCGCCAGGTCCAGCAACTCGGTCATGGGCATCTCCTGGCGCTCCTGGATGATCTGCAGGACCTGCTGCTGTCGCTTGGGGAGCTTTGGCGTTGCGCCTGACGTCGCCAGGGCGCGTACGAACAGCCGTTCGCGCCAGCCGGCCTGCTCGTGCCGCACCGCTTCCGGCAGAACGGACTTGAGCGCCGTTTCCGGTGCGCAACAATAATAATCTCCAATCCAGCGCGCCAATTTCAGGACTTTGGCGGTGACGAGCGTGGTGGCTCCAATCACTTTCAGAATGGGTTTGAGCCTTGTTTGTGACGATTCTTCCGCGACGGCGGTGACGCACCCCAGGACCTTTCGCGATCCGAGAGGGACCTGCACGCGCGTGCCCACGTCCACCAGGTCAACGAGCTCGGCTGGAACCAGGTAATCGAAGTCCTTGCGCAGGGCTAATTCGAGAGTGACCCGCGCGATCATAGCTCTACGAGGTGCTAATCTACCGAAAGCTCGCGCAAGGTTTTCTCCAAACCAAGGCGGAGTTGTTCCCGTTCGGCGTCGCTCGCTTCGCGCGGGACGCGGATTGAGGGCCCGAACTTCATTTCGCAGGTCGCAAAAGGCAACGGGATCTGGAACCGGTCCCAGCTGTTGACGCAGAATTTCCAGCGCACGTAATAGGAAACCGGGACGATCGCCAACCCGGTAATTTGAGCTAGGGACATTACGCCATCCTGAACCTGGTAACGAGGGCCGCGTGGGCCGTCAGGAGTGATCGCCAGATCCAATCCGCGCTCGGCGCAAGTAGTCAGCTCGAGAAGCGCTTGCGGGCCACGGCGGCTGGTCGAACCGCGAACCGGCTCGACGTTGAAGCATTGGAGGATGGCCGCGAGAAAACCGCCATCTTTGCTGGCGCTGACCATGGCAGCCAGGCCTGCGCTGCGGCTGTGTTTGACGACGTAGCCGTAGTACGCGGTCATGCAGAGCGCGAGGCGGTTGTGCCAAATGCAATAAATTGCGGGCACAGCCGGGCCTTTGTCAAAGTGTCCCGAAGTGTCGATCCATTTGATGCGCAGCGTGGACGAAACGATTCGGATTAACGCGAAAACGCCCCAGGCTACAATTTGCTGATACCAGCGTGGCCGGTGCGGCACGACGACACCGCCGGTTTTGCTTTTGCGCTTTTCGGAAGCGAGTTGTTCGGAGCGCAAGTTCATCGAAGTGTCCATGGGAACCCTACACGCCTTTTTTAAGGCAGGCGCGAACCAGTTCCTCGATTGTGGCATGCGGGCCCAGGGAGCCCTGGGCCTTGCGCACGGCATCATGGGCCTCGATCTGTTTGAATCCCAAAGCCATCAGCGCCAGGACGCCATCGTTTAGTTTCTGATCTTCGGCGGACAATTCCCGCTGGGCGCTGGCGGCTTCCCACGCTCCGGCCGCCCCGATTTTGTCTTTTAGCTCAACGACGATCCGTTCGGCCGTTTTTTTGCCGACACCTGAAACCTGCGCGAGGGCTTTCACGTCTGCATTAGCCACGGCTCCTCGAAACGCCGTCACGCTAATCCCGCTGAGGACGTTCAAGGCAATCTTTGGTCCGATCCCGCTCACCGTGTGCACAAGGAGCCGAAACAGATCGCGCTCGGGTCCGGTTGCAAAGCCATAAAGAATATGCGCATCCTCGCGCACGACCAGGTGAGTGAGGAGTATCACATCCTGCCCCGGAGCCGGCAGTTTGTCATACGAAGAAAGAGGGATCAGAACATCGTACCCAACGCCGGCCACCTCGATAACGGCCAGGGTCGGCAGCGCTTCAACGAGTTTGCCCTTGAGAAACGAAATCATATGGGCTTGGGCCCTGCCAGGGAGTAGCGGCCTTGTTCCTGCGCATAAGCCAACGCCAGCGCGAGCGCATCCGCGGCGTCCGGCGTCGGAGTTTCAGTCAATCGCAACATCCGTTGCACCATTTTCGCCACTGCGAGCTTCTGTGCCGCGCCATAACCCACGATGGCCTGTTTGACTTTTCGGGGCGCTAATTCGTAAATCTCCAGGCCCGCTTCGGCGACGGTTGCGAGCGCCGCTCCGCGAGCCTCGCCCATGATCAGGGCGGTCTGCAGGTTCTGCGCGAAGAACAGCCCTTCCACGACGCACACGTCGGGCTTGTGCTGTTTCAGCACGTCTCGCAGCGTCGTCGAGATCTGCAGCAGGCAACGGGACCGTTGCCACCCCGCCGGGCAGGAGATTGTTCCCTGTCCCAATACCTCGTGAACGGGTTTCATGAGCCGGATTATTCCAAACCCTGTCCCTCGCAGCGAAGGGTCCAATCCCAAAAGGACTGAGTGTTTGCTCCTGCTGAGCGGCGGCGACTGTTCAAAGACCGGCCCCGCCTGGCGCGGGCGCTTGAGGCGATCCTTCAACTGGTTGTATTGCTGCGGGGTGATGCCCACCCATCGAAGATGCCAACGCGCTTAGAATGGCGAAAGACAAAACAAATCGGGCAACGCGGATCGGTTGGAGCTGACCGCTTCGGGAAAAGATTGCCCGCGCAAATCAACTCGGATAAACACTCGGAGTGAAGCAGAAACGCGTCCCTGCGCCTGAAGCGCCGATTTCCAGACAGCTCCGAATTTACCTGTATTTCACCGCGGCAATCACCGGCGCGGCGATCATGGTGGTCGAAATTCTCGGCGCCAAAATGCTTTCCCCGTACGTGGGCCTTTCGCATTTCGTTTGGATAGCGCAGATCGCTGTCACCCTGGTTGCGCTTTCCTGCGGGTATTACGTCGGGGGCCGCCTTGCTGACCAGGCGCAAAGGTTATCCCGTTTGTATGGGGCCATTCTCATTGCGGCCACTTATCTCGCTGTGACGGTTCTTATTTGCGAACCGGTGGCTTACTGGGCACTGGACTTCAGTTTGCCTGTGGGCTCGTTGATGGCGTCCACGATTCTCTTTTTCGTGCCCCTGGCGCTGCTGGCCATGACCGGCCCGTTCCTGGTGAGGGTAATCACCTCATCCATTGTCGGACTCGGGGGCAACGTCGGGCGTCTCACCTCGATCGGCACTGTGGGAAGTTTCCTTGGAACCTTGTGCATCGGCTACATCATGGTGCCGTTACTGCCCAATTCCGTGACGATGTACTGCACCGCAGGTGCGCTGCTGGTCCTCTGCGCCGGGTATTACTTCGCTTTCCACCGCAAGGGCGTGGTCCCGCTGCTCGTGGGCATGCTCCTGACTTCCGCCGTCGGTTTCGGCCTCAAACCTTCGCACCAGTACAATTGGGTAAAAAAAATCTACGAAGCCAATTCGCATTTCGGCCGGCTCCAGGTGTATGACCGCCTGGACGGACACGGCCGTTTTTACCTCAACGATTTCCTCATCCAGAACACGTACGATACAACGAGCCATCGAAGTGAATCCGCCTTCACCTACCTCCTGGCCGGAATGGCGCGCGCCTATACGACCAACATCCATGACGTGCTCTGTATCGGACTGGGCGTCGGAATCGTTCCCATGGACTTTGCGCGACGCAACATCAACGTTGACGTGGTCGAAATTAATCCCGCCGTCGTGCCCGTCGCCGCGCGTTTCTTCGATTGTGAAACAAATCTCATTCGCCTTACTCTCGATGACGCCCGCCACTACCTCAATTGCACCCGCAAGAAGTATGACGTGGTTGTACTGGACGCCTTTCTCGGAGACTCCTCACCGTCACACCTGTTTACTCAGCAAGCATTCAACTCAATGCGCCGGGCCTTGCGCCCTGGAGGCAACCTGGTGATTAATTGCTTCGGAGATCTCGAAGAAGGGCGTGATTACTTCGCGGCGTCGCTGAACAAAACCCTCAAGAGCGTCTTCAAGGCCGTCCATCTCCACACCTCGAGCCATGGCGCTGTTTTCTTCGCGGCATCGGATCGGACGGACCCCGGTTTTGCGCATACGCCCGACTTCGCCGGCATTTATCCGCAGGTTCTTCCTGAAGTTGAGTCAGTCTTTGCGGGGATTGCGGACACTCCGCCTGATCACGGGCGCGTTCTGACCGATGATTTTAACCCGGTGGAATTTTACGACGCCCGCAACCGCGAAGAATTCCGGCGCAGGTTCGCGCTTTCGGCAAAGAACATGTAGAAAGCGGCAGCCGTTCTGTCAGCTCCGAAGCTGGGCGGCCGTCTGTTTGATAATGTCGTCCAGCGCGATGCCGGGCTTGAACCCGGTTGTTTTTGCGAGTTTCTCAATCACCGGTTTGCGCCGGCGCATGTCATCGAATCCGGGAGCGTACGCTTTGTTATAAGCCACCATTTCAATAGTGGATTGAGAGCCGAGGATGCCAATCACTCGCTGCGCCAGTTCGAGAATCGTAACTTCCTCGGTGCTCCCAACATTAAAAACCTGGCCCTGAGCGGCAGGGCAGGACTGCAACCGTAGCAGCGCGTCGATGACGTCCGTCACGTAGCAAAAGCAGCGGGTTTGCAGGCCATCGCCGTAGACCCGTAGCGGTTGGCCGGAGGCCGCGGCCGCGATGAAACGCGGGAGCACCATCCCGTATCGCCCGGTCTGGCGCGGACCGACGGTGTTGAAAAGCCGCACGATGATTACCGGCAAAGAACGCTCTTTGGCGTACGCCATCGCAAGGAATTCATCCATCAACTTCGAGCAGGCATAACCCCACCGCGCCTGATGTGGCGGACCGATCAACAAATCGTCCTCCTCACTAAACCCGGGCTTTTGGCTCTTGCCGTAAACCTCGGAAGTGGAAGTCAGCAGGACTGGAACACCGCACGTGGCTGCGGCTTCGAGCAGCACTTCGGTTTCGTGCAGGTTCGTCTGGAGAACGCGAATCGGAGAGTTGACGACCAGTTCGACGCCGACTCCGGCGGCCAGGTGGTAAACCGATTCCGCATTGGCGATCACCTTTGCCAAATTCCCTACATTTGAGACCTTCGATTCGATGACCTTCAACCCGGGGTGCGCGCGAACAGCTTTAAGGTTCTCCAAGGTTCCGGTCGACATATCATCGATCACGATTACCGGTTTGCCTTGGGCGAGAAGGCGTTCAACCAGGTGGGAACCGATGAACCCTGCGCCGCCCGTGACCACGACAGGCCTGGCGGTGAGATTTTTAGGCGATGGATTCAAGGCTGGTGCGCCGGATCAAACTGGGTGCGGCCGGCGGCCTCCACCCGATCTTCTCCGGCGACCGCGGCGGTGTTGCCCGGTTCCGTTGAACCGTTTCCAGTAGAGGCCGCTGGGCGGGAAGGTTCAGGGCTTGGGCCGCTCGTATTCAGCGCGACGGCGCCAAAACCGCAAGTCCCGCTTAAGACGCCGCGCGCCACCGCCTCGGCCAGCCGCTGGCGATACGAAGGATCGCTTATCTGGCGCGCCTCTTGCGGATTTGAGAGGTACCCGCCTTCGACTAAAATCGCGGGGCGTTGCTGTCCGCGGAGCACTCCGGGAAAACGCGCGTGGCGGATCCCGCGATCTCGATGACCGTTCACTTGGAGGAGTGCCTTGTGAACTTTAAGCGCCAGGAGCAGGTTCTGGGTGTCGAACGCATTATTGGGAAATGTTTGCAGCAATTCGTCGGCATAACCGCGGGTAAGGTTTGAAGGCATCCCGGCAGGTGTGAGACAGTAGGTCTCGAGCCCGGCTTCCTTCTCGTTGGGCGCGGCCGAATTGAAATGGAGGCTGATGAATAGGTCGGCGTTATGTTCCGCGGCAAATGCGACCCGGTTTGAAAGGGCCAGGTCGGTGTCATTGGAACGTGTGAGAAACACGCGGCAATGATTGGCTGCCAACGCGGCCTGCAGGCGCATGGCCCAATCGAGTGTGAAATCCTTTTCGTAACGGTTTCCCAGGACGCTGCGTGTGCCCGAATTTTCTCCGCCATGACCCGGATCGATGACAATGACAGGACTGGAGCGAAGCAGCGGGCCAGGCTCACCTTGCAGCAGGGGCAAGATGGTCTTGTTCAAATCAAGGGTATGGACGTACGGCCGGCCATCGATCAATTGAGGGGCAAAGCCGAGCCGAACTTCGGTCCCCTCCCATTGCGCCAATTGGCTGCCGGTGTGAAGGACAAGCGCGCCATTGGTGGATTGCAAGGAATAGCTGGGAGCGGGTTTGCCGGACAATTGGGTGGCAAAACACAACGTATTAGCGCGGCACCATCTTTCCAGCGCCACCCACGTTTCAGTTGGCTTGGACGGTGGAAGAATTCTCGGGGTTGGAGGCGTGGGTTTGGCTGGCTCGCCACCATCGATTGGGCCGGCAATGGGAAACTGGGGACTTGCCGGAACCGTCGTGGCGATGTCCTCCCACACCGGGGCTTGGGCCGTTCGCCTGGCAGGGGATTGGCACCCTGCCCAGAGCAGGAATGTCAACAGGACCGCATGAGTCGCTCGAAACCGCACCATATCATTGTGCTGAACCTGGCATGCCAGACAAGCGTTTCCTGTGCCAAAGGGAATCGAATTCCCGGTGGACTTTGCCGGGTTCCGCCGCCATAGTTTTCCGCGCTCAGCGCCGAATCGACCGCCCGTCTTGAGAATTGTAATCGCCATCACTGGGGCCAGTGGCGTGCTCTACGCCCAACGCTTGCTGGATAATCTGGAAACCGCCGAGCATGAAATCCACGTCGTGCTCAGCAGCTATGCGCACGTCGTCATTTCGGAAGAACTTCCCGGCGGGTTGCGCCTGAAGCCGGGGGTGACGAGCCATGGCCTCAAAAGCATGAACGCTCCGTTTGCCAGCGGTTCAAATCCCCCGGACGCCATGGTCGTCATTCCTTGCAGCATGGGCACACTCGGCCGCATCGCTCACGGTTCAAGCGAAGATGTGTTGCTCCGCGCGGCGGATGTTGTGCTTAAAGAAAAAAAGAAACTCATCCTCGTTGCACGGGAGACACCCCTAAACCTCGTACACATCAAGAATTTCGAATTGCTATATTTAGCAGGCGCCACAATTCTCCCGGCCAATCCTTCGTTTTACATGCATCCGAAGACGGTTGAGGACGTGATCGACACCGTGGTGGCGCGCGTCCTGGACCATTTGCAGGTGCCGCATCGACTGGCGGCACGCTGGCGAGCGGAACCGGAATAAAAAGCGGACGGTTGATGATTTCCGAAATCAAGAAATGGGGCGCTTTCGTCCGGTTTTCGCACACTGTGTTTGCTTTGCCATTTGCCTTGGCGGCGATGGCGGTAGCCGCCCGGGCGAATCGCGGCTGGCCCGGCTTGCGTGTTTTTGGGCTGATCCTGGCAGCGATGGTTTCAGCGCGCACGTGCGCGATGGCATTCAACAGGATCGTTGACCGGAAATTCGACGCGCTCAATCCGCGCACCGCGACGCGGCATTTGCCTCAGGGCCAAATCAGCCTTGGGAGCGCATGGCTGCTGTGCGTTGCCGCCGCTGCCGGGCTTATTGCCGCCAGTTATTTTTTAAACCCGCTGTGTTTCTATTTATCGCCGATCGCATTAGCGGCCACCTGCTTCTATTCTCTGACAAAGCGCTTTACCGACTACACCCACGTGTTCCTGGGATTAGCGCTGGCGCTGGCCCCAGTCGGAGCCTGGTTAGCGGTGAAAGGCTCGAGCGTCTCGATTTGGGAACTGTTGCAGATGCTGGTCCTGGCCGTTTCGGTCATTTTTTGGCTGGTTGGGTTTGACATTATTTACGCGCTCCAGGATTACGAGTTTGACCGCACCCACGGCTTGCATTCCATCGTCGTGGCTTGGGGCCCCAAAAATGCCCTTCAAGCCGCTTTCCTCGCTCACATGGTTATGTGCGGGCTGTTGCTTTTGTTTGGGATTCTGTGCGGCTTTAAGGTCGCTTACCTGGTGGGCTGGTTTATCATCGTGGGCTGCCTTGTCCTCGAGCATTACATTGCCCGCAGGCGCAGTTTGAATTGGGTTCAGACCGCCTTTTTTCGTTTGAACGCGGTTGTGAGCAGCGTGTTTCTGGTCGTCACCCTGACTGAAGTGATTTTCCAAGGCGGCTTTCGCATCAGGTGAATTCAGCGGAGGGTGCAAACACCGGATTTTATAGGGTAAAGCAGCTTGCCTTTGAGGCGACTTTCGGCGCATGTTACATAAAAAATGGGATTGCCTACTGAACCAGTGACATTGACGGTCGAGCAGTTGGAGGAGTTGAATCGCAAACTGGCCAACATGCGTCACGACATCAATAACAACCTTTCCTTGATTGTGGCCGCCATGGAATTGATTCGGCACAAACCCCAAATGACAGAGCGCATGATGACGACGCTCGGGGAACAGCCCGCTAAAATCGGTGATGCCGTTAGCAAATTCTCCGCCGAGTTCGAACGCGCGATGGGCATTACACGGCCCTGACGGCTTCACCCGGGAACGGCATCGCTTGAAGGTGAACCTGGCGCGGTCTGATTCTTGCCTGCCACGCCTCCGCACCCGGGACTTTTGACTTTGGCCGCAGCCGTCTGGCATATTCCGGCGATGGAACGAACCGAAGCGGAGCTGATCGCCGCGGTCCTGAAAGGCGACGCCGAAAGCTTCGAGCCTCTCGTTCAAAAATATTCTCCGCGGATCTTCGCCACCGCTCGCAGGTATGCGCGTCGCGAAAGTGAGGTCGAGGACATCGTCCAGGAAGTTTGGGTTAAAGCCTTTCAAAAGCTCGGCAGCTTTCGAGCCGAAGCCCCGTTCGAACATTGGCTGATGCGCCTGACGGTGCGCACGTGCTACGACTTTCTGCGCAGTCATCAGCGCAAACGGGAGCAGAGCTTTTCCGAATTGAGTGATCCCGAGAGCGACTGGCTCGACCGGTTCGTCAGTCAGCCCGAAGATGCGAGCGAACACGCGGACGCTGCAAAGCAGCTGATTGATCGAATCCTGGAAAAACTCAGTCCATCGGCGCGGCTCATCATAACCTTGCTGGAAATTGAAGACAGGCCGGTAAAGGAAATCGCCGCTTTGACCGGGTGGTCAGTACCGTTGGTAAAAGTAAGGGCGTTCCGAGCCCGGGCCGAAATGAAAAAGGTTCTGGCGAAACTCAAGCGGGAAAAGTATGTGTAACCGTGCGCTTTTCAAGGCCGTCTGAAACAATGCGCGTCTTATGAACTTGGAAGAACTCCAACGGAAACTGGTGTCGGCAGCTCGCGCCGCCGCGCCGGGGGACCAGGTCCCCTATGCCTTTGAACGACGTATTGTGCAGCAGATCAAGAACCTGCGCGCAGTGGATTCGGTCAGTTTATGGGCTCAGGGGCTTTGGCGCGCCGCAGCCCCTTGCGTCGGTTTGGCCCTGATTGCCATCGCATTATCGTTGCTGAGCGGGCCCAAGATCCCCGCCGGGCCTGATATGTCGCAGGAGTTCGAAAACACGGTTTTCGCCGCCGCCAACGCGGATTCATCTGTTGCCGAACCTCTTCGGTGAACTTCTGGAAGGTCATTCTTGCGACCATGGTGATCTTCGGGGCTGGTGTCCTGACAGGCGGCCTGGTCGTGGAATTCACATTAACCGGCTACAACCGCGCACAGCAACACACTGCGCCAGGATCGCGCCAGGCTGAATTCGGGTCCCCGGGCGGAATGCGCCTCGAATTCCTCCGCCGGCTCCAGCCCTATCTGGACCTCACGCCGGAGCAACGGGATCAGATCGACAAGCTCCTCAAGCAAAGCCAGGAACGGACGCGCAAAATCATGGAACCTGTCTCGCCGCAGCTTCATCAGGAGCTCCAGCGGGCCAAAGCCGAGTTCAGGGAAGCGTTGACTCCGGAACAAAGGGCTCGCTTTGACGAGTTGCTGAAACAGCAGCAAAGATTTCACGATCGTCGGGCCGGTTCCCACCCGTTGTCTCCGCAGACGAACTCGCCGGCCACCAATTCAATTTAGATCGAGGCTCACTTCATTCGCCAGCGCCGCAACCTGAGCGCGTTCCCGATCACAACCAGGTCGGATAATCCCATTGCCGCAGCGCAAAGGATCGGGCTCATGAAGCCCAATGCCGCCAGCGGGATTCCCAGCGCGTTGTAAAAAAACGCCCAAAACAGGTTTTGTTTGATGGCCCTCAGGGTCGCTTGCGCCAAGCCCAGGCTCTCGGGGATTGCCTCTATCTCAGATCGCAACAGGATGATATCAGCCGCTTCCCGCGCTATGTCGCTGGCGCGGCTCACAGCAATTCCCAAATCCGCCTGTTCCAGCGCGGGGGCGTCATTGATGCCGTCTCCGACAAATGCAACTCGATTTCCCTGCTGCTGCAACTTGGCGATCAGCTCGGCCTTCTTTTCAGGCCTGATTTCGGAGAACACGTTCTCTTCGGGTATTCCCGCCTGCTTTGCGATGTTGTGGGCAGCCCGTGGGTTGTCACCTGTGATCAGGAAAGTTTTCAGTCCATTCTGCTGCAAGCGGGCGACAACATCCCGAGCGCCCGGCTTTAGTTTGTCCTGCACGGCGACTAAGCCCAGCAGGGTTTTGTTCACGGCGAGACCAACAACCGTTGCTCCACTGCCGGACCACTCGTTCGCTTGTTGCTCAGCGCGACCAAGCTCAACCCCCGCCTCGCGCAGCCACCGTAATGATCCCAGGCGCGCTTCTCCGGCCAACCCTTCGTTTTCCTGGATGGCGGCTCCCACGCCGCAGCCGTGAATCTCCTCCCAGCCGGAAACCGTGAGCCGTTCTTCCGACACTTCGGAAATCGCTTTGCTGACCGGATGCGCTGAAAATGCGGACAAAGTGGCCGCCAGGCTGCGCACCTGCTTGTTCCGCCGTTCATCGCCGGGCTGTGCAGAAGCGGCCCTGTCGATAACCAGGATTTCGCTGACAACCGGTTTGCCGAGAGTGAGCGTGCCGGTTTTATCAAAAACAACAGCGGTCACGACGCCCGCCTTTTCCAGCGCCATTCCATCCCGGATCAGGATTCCGCGCTGGGCTGCCGCGTTAGATCCGGCCATAATCGCGGCAGGGGTGGCGAGACCCATTGCGCACGGGCACGCAATAATCAAGATCGACGCCGCAATTATGAAGGCTGCGGCAGCCCCGGTTTCCGGCAGGTGCACGCTCCACAAAATGTGTCCGAACCATTGATGCACTCGCAATGCCGAGGCGGGAGCAAGACCCCACCATAACGCAGCCGCCAAGGCAACCGACACCACGATCGGAACAAAGATGCTGCTGACCCGATCTCCCAGCCTTTGAATGTTCGCCCGGCTGGATTGAGCTCTTTGAACCGCCTGGATGATGTGGGCCAGTGCGGTGCTCTCCCCTGTCGCGGTCACGCGCGCCGACAGGCGGCCGCTGACATTGATTGTTCCCGTGTAGACCGCGTCGCCTCTTTTCTTGTCCACCGGGGCCGATTCCCCAGTCAACGCCGATTCATCAACTGCCGACGCGCCCTCAAGGACAGAGCCGTCGGTCGGCACCTTATCGCCCGGTCGCAGAACAAACTGTTCACCTTCGGCCAGTTGATAAGCGGCGACTTCGGTCTCCGTTCCGTCGGGATTTCGGCGCAGAGCGCGGGCGGGCGCCAGGTTCAAAAGTTTTTGCAACGCACCCGCGGCTCGTGCACTGACCTGCGACTCGATCCAATGGCCGGCGCTGATAAGAGTTATGATGGCGCACGACTCCATGAAGTAGAGATGGCTCCCCTTGCCTGAGAAAAGCGCATACGCGCTGTAGCAAAATGCGGTGCTGGAGCCCAGCGCCACCAACGTGTCCATGTTGGAGTTGCCCGCTTTGAGCTGGGTCCAGGCGCCGCGATAAAAGCGCGCGCCCGCCAACACCTGGACAACCGTTGCCAGTCCGAATGCCAGCCATTGAAACCACGGCGGGATCGTCCACTGAAGCGCCCATTCTCCCAGCATTAGAAAGGCCGTGATCGGGATCCCGATAACCAGGTTCAATCTCCAGCCTGAACCTCTGGGCCCGGCTTTGTCCTCGGCTGGATCGATAACCCGGGCTCCAAACCCTTCCTTTTCGACTGCCTGGATCGCCGCCGGCTCGTTGGGAGCAGTCTCCCAATGCACCGTTGCCTGGTGCGCATCCAGGTTGACAAGCGCGCTGCGAACGCCAGGCACTGTCTGCAATGCTTGCGTTACGTGGCGGGCGCAATTCCCGCACGTCATCCCATCGATCTCCAGGTAAGTGTGTCCCGTCCCAACTGAAAATTCCGACCGGGGCGCCTTTTCTGCCTGTAATTGTGTGCTGCTGGCCACCACCCAAGATTACGCCAAACCCGGCTGGTGTCGACCCGCGTGCTTAATCCTCCAGTACGACGGCAAAACGCAGGCCCCGGGTGCTGATTCGGAGTTGGTTGAAATCGAAGCAGGCCATGATGCCCTCGAAAATGGCTGTGCCTGTGAGAATCACATCCGCGCGATTCGAGGGCAGCCCGGGAATGTTACGTCGTTGGTCCAACGGCATGGACCAGAGGCGTTCCGCATGCCACGAAACACGATCCCTGCCGAGAGGCGTCGATTCCAGGCGCTCTCGATCAAAAGCGGTAAGGCGGCATTCCAGGCAGCCGAGGACGCTGGCGGTGCCACCGGTACCGACAAGCTGCACCGCCCGGCCCGGGCCGCTTTCACGAGCCAGCGCCGACTTGAGGCTCGGGCCCACTTCCTTTTCCAGGAATTCCCGAACGGTTTTGCGACACGTGGCCAATTGTTCGACCGTCGGAGGATCCGACGGGTGCGCTTGCTCCAGCAGCCGCACGGTGCCGATCTTGAAACTCATGGCAAAATGCTTTCGTTCGCCCTGGCCCAGGATGAATTCCGTGCTTCCGCCGCCGACATCGAGAATAACAAGCGGATCGCTTTTGAAGCGAGGATCGCTAGTGACCCCTCGAAATGCGTAATCGGCTTCCTCCTCACCGCTGATGATCCGGATCGGTAATGCACAGGATTGTTCGACTGCGGCCACCAGGGCGTCGCGGTTGTAAGCCTCCCTCATGGCGCTGGTCGCCACTACACGGGGGTGCTCCACTCCGAGATCCGCCGCCCTGCGCGCGAACTCCGCGATCGCGAGCGCCGATTCGTTTATCGGGCCCTGCTGCAATACATGAGCCGGATAAAAACCTTTGCCGAGCCGGGTTTGTCGACTTTCCTCCAGCACCGGCGTCACCTGCCCGCGTACAACCTCGGCCACCAACAGCTTGATGGAGTTGGTGCCCACATCGATGACAGCTCGCCGCGGTGACGACATCTCTCGTAAGCCTAAGCGCACCGGTTTGGGCGTCCAAACTTTAAAAAGTTACAAATTCAAGAGCCCTGCACTCAAAGCCTCCTGCCTTAATAGCTTAGTCGCATTAAAAAAATCGCCCGTTCGCCTGCGGGGTCAAAAACTTGTGCTATAATTCCCGGTTCGAGCATGGTTAAATTGCGCATATTTTATGTTGGCTACCCCTGAGTTGCTGCAGGAATCTGCCCAAACCGAGCGACTGTTTACCGAGTTGTCCCGGTGCGCGGGGCAGGTGCCGCTTTACCGCAACCTGAAATCTCACCTGCTGGAATCGAGCTTTTCTTCAGTTCACCTGGCCGGAATTCCGTTTATCACCAAATCGGATATTCGTAGCGGGTTTCCAGCCAATTTCCTCGGCACATCGGTTGAACTCGATTCCTTGTTGGAAGCTGAGGCCCTCGAATTGGAGCATACGTCCGGGACATCGGAGGAACGCACGGCTCTGCTCCTGCCAAAAGGCTGGTGGGCGCGTCAGGAATTGGCGGCGCTCAACTTGAACGGCAACGCAGCTGAGTTGTTCCGGCGAAACCCGGCGGCAAAGAGAGCAACCATCAACTCGCCGGTCTGCAGCGGCGATATTCGATACAACGGCGTGCCTTCTCGAGACAACCGTGTCGTTGGGAATTCCCTGTTTGTGAGCTTGTCCCGGTTTCCGTTCTTATGGGGCGAGAAAGAGTTGGCGCGAATTGCAGGCGAAATCCTGGAGTGGCAGCCGGAATTCCTTGATGTCGATCCTGTTTACGGAGTTGTCTTTGCTCTCTATTGCGAGCGGAACAACATTCGCTTCGCCGGCCTTCGATTCGTCCTTTGCAGTTATGAATTCGTCAGCGTGGTTCACCGCGCGATCCTGGAGCGCGTTTTCGGCGTGCCGGTGCTGGATTTGTACGGTTCGACCGAAACCGGCCACCTCATGGTGCAGGATGACTCAGGCGAAATGCGCTCCAGCCTGGAGACGGCATTTCTTGAAGTGGTGAATACGGATTCCCGCGGAGTTGGCGAGCTCGTGGTGTCGACGTTAACCAATCCAATCATGCCGCTGTTGCGTTACCGGATTGGGGACCTGGTCGAGCGGATTGAACGGCCTTACGGCGCTCGTTACCTGCTGCACGGGCGAAAAGCCGATGCGTTTATTCTGCGCGATCAAAACCGGGTCACTACTCGGGAAGTCGATCAATGTTTTGCCGGGATCGAAGGCGTCGCTCACTACCAATTGATTGAGCGGGCCGGTGTGCCATGGCTTTTGCGGTTCGTTTCCGACGCCGGAGGGGTTTCACCAGCGAACCGGGCCGAGTTGCGCGAGAGAATTTCTCGGGTCCTGAGTGCTGCTGCCCCTATCGAAATCCAGAAGGTCGATATTATTGCGCCGGAACAATCCGGGAAATTCCGCCTGGGTTGCCCGGTCCGCAGGGCGGCAGGGTGAATTGATTCACGGCATCGCCCTCAGCTCAGAGGCGGCGCGTTCGCACTCCCTGCTAACCGTCTCGACCGGAATCGACTCGATCAAACCCCCGGATTGAGGAGCGATACTCCATTCCTTATGTTGGAACGGGTGCGCGCTGCCGGCTTCCAATGTTCTGAGCGTCATTACGACCCTTTTGCCCAACGCGACCGCCAAATGCACCAGGCCGGTGTCACCGCCCAAAATCAAGGTGCTTCGTTGCGCAATCCCGGCGCTCAGCAGGAGGGAGGCTCCTGCGGATACGGTGTAGCCCGCGGTGCGCGCAGGTTCCAGGATGCCCACGTCGCCAGGCCCGCCTCCGAAAAGGACCTGCCACCCTTGCTGGCGCCAATGCTGCGCCACCTTAAGATAATTTCCGAGTGGCCAGTTCTTCTGTGGCGCGCTCGTAATCGCTTGAATGAAGAGAATCGGCTCAGTGGGCTTGATTCCCCTGGCCGCGAGGAATTCTTCGGCCTCGATGCCAACGCGTTTTGGCAAAGTAAAATGGTTATCGATTTTTCCTATTTTGATTCCGTTTTCGGCCAGCAGGTTCAGGTTGTCGGCCGCGGGATGCACTTCCAGGTTTCTCGGAACCGTGCTCGTATAGGCCCATTGGCGTCCAGGGCGGGATGCGCTTCCCCACCTTTGGGTGGCGCCGCTCGCCCAGGTTAAGAAGGCCGTTTCGCCGTAACCCTGAAAATCTATGGCTAGGGCAAGGTCCGGGCGCCGCGCCTGCCGTACCACCCGGAACGTCTCCTTCAGAATCTTTATGGGATGAAGGCCTTTGAAGACATTGCGGTCCAGCTCAATGACGGAACTCAGGCCGGTGAAACCTTCCAGCAACGGGGCGTACTCCTTTGAAACGAGGAAAGTAATTACGGATTGGGGGAACGCGGCTTTTAACGCGTGCACCGCGGGCAATGTAAACAGGACATCACCCATTGACTTCAACCGCACCAGCAGCATGCCCGCGCTCGAATGCATTAATTAACATCCTGCCGTTTCGGTGTTTGTGCTGCCATCGCACGAAGCTGAAGAGAACCGGTCACAATAATAATTCCAGTGGAGTATTTTAATCTGTGAGACTTGCGTCAAGGTTGCGGCTGCGGGTTTATGCGTGTTTTTCACGCGCGCTGCGTGAAAAACACGCGTTTTTACCCACTTCGAGCGCCCAAAATGACGATTTTCCGTAGGTTTCTGAGTCTGGCACCGCCTGTGCTGTCGTGAGTTTACGACGGGCGTAGGGAAATGTGAAACGGGATGAGAAGAAAATGAAAACGCTGCTGCGAAGGGTCTCGACAGGGCAATATTTTCAAGGACCGGATAAATGGACGGACAACCCTGCGCAGGCCCACAACTTCAAGATGATCGATCGCGCGATCGATTTTGTGGAACGTTGGCATCTTGACGATATCGAACTGGCTTTCGCTTTCGATGACTTGGGCGACGTCACAGCTGTTCCCATTGATAAAATCGAATTGCGGTACTCGGAAAGCTAAGCAGGGAGTCTTGCGGTAGATTTCCAGCGGAGGTTTTCCGTTTGACGGTCGGTTTTCCGGTAAGCCGTACAGCGTTCGCTTGCCCGGTGGGCTTCATTTGGTCGCTACACCAGCACTCCACCCCCTCACAACATGTAAGCAGTTGGTGATTGTTCCCTGGCGAGCCTTGTGACCGGAGGTTACGTTTAATCGATGTTGGAGAGCGGCAAGCCAATTGACATGCATGTGCATGTTGTTGGAAACGGTTCGAGCGGGAGTGGTTGCTGGGTACGCGTCAGCCCGTGGCGCCGGCCCATGGCCGCGCTGATGCTCAAGCATGTGGGATTGCCCGGCAGAGCTCTTCGAGGAGACCTTGACCGCCTCTATGTGGAACGGCTTCTCGAACTTGTCCGCACCTCGTCGCTCGGCGCCGTGGTGATCCTTGCCCAGGAGATGGTCCACGACGATTCGGGGCGCGCATTGCCGGAGTTGGGCTCCTTTTACGTTCCAAATCAATACGTCCTTGATCTCTCCCGCAAGTACTCGGAATTCCTTCCGGCGGTTTCGATTCATCCGGCTCGGCCAGATGCCCTCGAGGAATTAGAGCGATGTCTCGAGGGCGGGGCACGGATGATGAAAATCCTTCCCAACTGCCAAAACATCAATTGCAGTGACCGCCGGTTCAAACGTTTCTGGGAGAAAATGGCCGAGGCACGCTTGCCTTTGCTGGCGCATACGGGTGGCGAGCACACCCTGCCGATTGTGAGGGCCGAATACAGCGATCCACGCACACTAAGCCTGCCTCTCGAATGCGGTGTAAACGTCATTGCGGCCCACTGCGCCACCAAAAGCGGCCTTACGGATCCGGAATATTTCTATGCCTTCGCCGAGATGACTTGTCGCTTTTCAAATCTTTACGGCGATAACAGCGCGTTCACAGTCCCTATTCGCGGCCGCCATGTTCGCGAGTGCATCCGTAAACCGATGGTCGAACGCATCGTGCATGGAAGCGATTTTCCTGTGCCGGTCTACGGACACTTCCCATGGATACGGGGCTTTGTGGACTGGCAAACGTTTCGCCGGTGGGAACGACATCCCAATGTGCTGGAGCGCGATTACCAGCTTAAAAAGGCGATGGGCTTCCCGCCAGAAACCTTCACCCGCATCGCCACGCTATTGCGGAACTGATAACAAGCCGGGGGAGAACCAGTAAACCTGGCAATTTACGACCATCCGCGTTCAGCTGTCGTTTAAGCCCAAGGCTAGCCGGCGTAGGTAAAAAAAAACCGGGCTAGTCAGTCAGGGGGTGACCGAAAAGCCCGGGGAATTTTCGAATTAAGTACAACAGTAGGATTACGGAGAACATCGGGCCGAGTCTGTACCAAAACTCGAACCGAAATCACAATGTCGGGCGAACAAAGAACAATTTAACAAAGCCCGATCTAAAATTCTAACGGCGTATGTGCTACCAATTAATCACCGACTCTTATTTTTGTCAACCGGGTCGCCTAAAGTATTAACTAAACTTGACTTTACAATTAGGCCACCGTTTTTTCAGGTTGTTGCTGTCATTGGTTCTGACAGGCCCCGCCCCGATTCTATTCAAATTTTTCACTGAAAAAATTCACCTGACCACCTATGTTCGCCTCAATGAATGTGTTGGATGAACTGGGGTGGCGCGGGTTGCTTTCCGACTGCACCGATGTGGACCAGCTAACAAAACGGCTTGAGGCCGGCCCTATTACCGTTTACGCAGGGTTCGACCCCACGGCGGACAGCTTGCATGCGGGTAATCTCGTGCCCTTGCTGGGGCTTCGCCGATTCCAAAGACTGGGCCACCACCCCATCGCGCTTGCCGGCGGTGCGACCGGCTCGATCGGGGATCCAAGTGGAAGAACTCAAGAGCGACAATTGCTCACCCGCGATGTCCTCAACCACAATATAGCGCGAATTAAAGAGCAGTTGACGCGGTTGCTGGACTTCGAGGTAGCAGGCAACCCAGCGCGCTTGCTCGATAATGCCGATTGGACCAGCCCGGTCAGTTACCTGGGCTTCCTTCGCGACATTGGAAAGCATTTCTCGGTCAATCAAATGGTGGCCAAGGAAAGTGTCCGCGCCCGGATGGAGGACCGCGAATCCGGGATCAGCTACACGGAATTCAGCTACATGCTGCTCCAGGCTTTCGATTTCTACGTGCTCTGCCGCGATCACGGCTGCGAACTCCAAATCGGCGGAAGCGATCAATGGGGCAACATTACCGCGGGCATCGAACTGACACGCAAAAAACTGGGCCGCACTGTTTTTGGGGCTACGCTGCCTTTGATCACGAATGCGGATGGAAGCAAATTCGGCAAGACGGTTGCCGGCGCTATATGGCTCGATCCGCAACGGACCAGTGTCTATAAGTTCTACCAATTTTGGATCCGCACGGACGATCGGGATGTGGTCCGCTACTTGAAGTTTTTCACTTTCCTCGAACGAGAACAAATTGAGCAGCTCGAGAAGCAGCATGTTGAGAATCCCGGCGCCCGCGCGGCTCACAAGGCGCTGGCTGCCGCGGTAACCGACCTGGTGCACGGTCCGGCCGCAACGGCGGAGGCGATGCGCGCCAGTGACATTCTATTTGGCGGGGATTTGGCGGGCATCGGGGAATCCACGTTCAAGGAGATTGTTGGAGAAGTGCCGACCAAAGAATTGTCGCGCGAACAACTGAATGGAACCGGCCTGGGCTTGGTTGAAGCCCTGGTTCATAGCGGCTTGAGTTCATCCAAAGGGCAGGCTCGGAAGGACATTGAAGGCGGCGGTGTTTACGTGAACAATACGCGCGAAGGGTCGATTCGAAACCTGACCTCAAATGATTTGCTCTTTGAAAGGCATTTGCTGCTTCGCAAAGGCAAACGAAATTACGTGGTAATCACCTTCTTGTAGGAAGACCGCCAAATGCCGAATACAGGCGAAGCCCCTTCGGTCGTAAGATCCGTGAATTCAGCGGCGGTTTTGAATCAGGACTGACAGTACGAGGTCAGCGAGGTCAGCGCGTTCGTTGACACTCG
Source organism: Verrucomicrobiia bacterium (assembly GCA_035294005.1). Lineage (GTDB taxonomy): Bacteria > Verrucomicrobiota > Verrucomicrobiia > Limisphaerales > UBA8199 > JANXQE01. The sequence continues at coordinate 324 of DATGLT010000004.1, read as the reverse complement.
TTGAAGCCACTGTTAACTTGCGCCTTCTTTTGGCGCGCGAATGGACTACAAGAGCACCCTGAACCTGCCGCAGACTGGCTTCCCGATGAAGGCCGACCTGGTTTTACGGGAGCCCGCCCGTTTGCAGCAATGGACCGAGTCCGACCTGTATGGCCGGATTCGTGCTGCCCGCGCCGGTGCGCCGCGGTTTGTGCTGCACGACGGACCGCCTTTTGCCAATGGGGATGTTCACATCGGCACGGCGCTGAACAAGATCCTGAAAGACGTCATCATCAAGTACAAGTCTATTCGGGGGTTTGACGCGCCGTACGTGCCGGGCTGGGA
>DATGLT010000003.1:0-8081 GCA_035294005.1 Verrucomicrobiia bacterium | reverse complement strand
GACGATCGAAACTGGCTTTGAGATCGCGTTTGCTGCGCAGGCCGACCATTTGTTCGGCAACCTGTCCTTGTTTGAACAGGAGCAAAGTCGGAATCGAACGGATCCCATATTGGGCGGCGAGTTCCTGAGCCTCGTCAATGTTGACTTTGCCGATTCGCACCCGGCCGTTGTATTCCTGTGCGAGCTCATCGAGGACAGGCGCGAGCATCTTGCAAGGCCCGCACCATTCGGCCCAAAAATCCACAAGCACCGGGCCCGGCGCCTGCAACACTTCGGCAGCGAAGTTCGATTGTGTCAGCGTCACTATATTGGCAGATCCCATAAATATTCCACTTGCGTTGTGACGAGCAGAAACTGCCCTGTCATTTTCAATAGCGTCTTTTGTCCGCAGCGACCCTCAGGTCGGCAAGACCCAAATCAAATAGGCCGTGGTGCCGACAGCGATGAGGCCAACGACGCCGGCGGCGATTGCCAGAATCGAGTCGACCGGGCTCAAAGTCGGCGCGGCGGCGACGACCGGCGCTGGCCGGGACACCGGAGCAGGAGCGGCCGCGGCTGGACGGGCGGCGACCGGGGCGGCAGCACCGGCGCGAGGTGCGGCTGGAGGAGCGGCGTGGGCCGGCGCTGCAGCACTGGCAGCCGGAGCTGGAGCACCCGCCCCAGGTCCGCCCGGCGGAAGCGTCGGCAATTTAATGGTCGGCGCAGCCGAGGGCTTGGGCGGCAAGTTGATCCGGACAGTCTCTTTTTTCGGTTGGACCTTGCCGGTTTCCTTTTTGGGCGGAACAGCGCCCGATGGGATATTGGGAATATTCTCAGCCATAATTAAGTTAGAGGTGATTGAAATGGGGCTCCGGACCAGTAAAGGAGTTGCATAAATGCGGCACCGTCACTGGCCTCTGTCATAACGATTCTCGTAATCCAGGCTTCTATAGCTCTTACGACGCAACGTAAGGGTGGCTGGAGGGAGTGTCAAACCCATATTGCCGGTCAAAACCGGGCATTCAACAGCAAAACGGCGCTTTCAGGTTGCAGGGTAAAAAGAAGGTTTTGCGGGCAACCTCTTTGCGGTTGTTAAAAGGTTTGGCGCGGCTGATGACACGGCTTGCCTCCCCCGCCAAAGGCGGAGCAGCGTAAACCGGAGTCGTGGTTTAGCCACCAAAACTGGCTTCGCCGCGGGAGTTGCCACCCGAACGGGGAGCCCGGTCCTCACGCGGACGCGCGATGTTCACGGTCAGGCGGCGGCCCTGGAATTCTTGGTCGTGAAATTGTTCCACGGCCTTATTGGCCTCCTCCGGGGTGGCGAATTCGACAAACGCAAACCCGCGGGATTTGCCGGTCACCTTGTCGAGCATTAGGTTGACCGAGGTGACCGCCCCGGCTTGGGAAAAGTAATCCTGGAGATCGTTTTCCATGGTCTGGTACGAAAGGTTGCCGACAAACAGCCTGTTCTGGTTCATAAGAATTTGTCTGCTCAATCGAACGGAGTGGGGAGGACTGCACCGGCAGGATCGCTGACTGTCTTTCTGATTGGGTTCACGGACAATCTGTCTTCAGACACCGACACTTACGTTTTGAACGGACAAGCCATGGTAAGCGAGCAAAAGTTTAGAGGTCAAATTTTTTCAATCCGGCTGGTCTGCCACCAACTCCGCGCGCCTTTCATAGATTCGGCACACCTCATTGAACACCTGTTCGACGCTGATGCTCTGCATGCACGCGTTGTCGGTGCAGGATGACTGGCGATTGTTATAAGCGTTGACACACGGGCTGCACGCAAGCCGGGCCCATAGGGGCACGTTGCGGGTTGTCTGTGCGGCAAACAACGCCGGCGTTTCCGGACCGAAAAGCGTCACAACCTGGACAGGCGTCAAAGTAGCGAAATGGGCGGGTCCGCTGTCGTTGGTCACCAGAATTTCGGAGAGTGCGAACAGAGTCATTAATTGGCGGAGGCTCGTTTTTCCGGCGACTGACACGCAACGCGGGTTGTTGACGCCCCGGGCCAGGGCTTGGATAGCCGGCGCTTCAACGGGCAGACCGGTGAACACAACGGCGAGGTCAGGGAATCTGCGCAACAAGCGGGTTGCGAGTTCGGCGTAGCGTTGCCGGGGCCATTGACGCAAGGGCAGCAGGTCACTGGCATTGGGGTTGAGCAGGATGACCGGCATGGTGACCCCATCGCGGCTGGGCAAAAGGCGTCGAACAGATTCGATCTCCTCCGGCCGGGGCTCAAACTCAGGAGGCTCAAAAGTTGCCGGAGGCGGCTCAAAGGACGGAACTGGCAATTTCGGATTGGCCGCCAGCACCTCCACCAGGACCTGGAAGGCGGTCGTTGTGTGCAGATGAGGATTATAGGTTATCGGGTGAGTCATCAAGTCGCCGCGGTACGGGCCGCCGCCATAGAACGAGTGCAAACCCGCTCGCGCTCCGGCCCCGCTGAGAAAGGCAAGGGCGGCGGATCCGCGGGAGAAAAATTCCATGTCAACGGCCGCGTCAATCCGCAGGCGGCGCAAGTGCTGGACCGCTTTGATTAGACTTGCAGCCATGGGTAAAAGACGACCTGTTTGTACCGTGATGACGTTGCTTTCGGGAATCAGTCCCAACAAGTCCAGGATGAACCGGTTTTCTTCGAACACGAGAAAATGCACATTTTCGCGTCCTACCATTTGAATGGCGCGCCGAATAGCCGGGATAGCGAGCACGGTCGACCCCTGCTCTGCAAGTTTGACAAAGAGGATGCTGCGCAAGGGCGAGGAGTTTGCAAGGGGCCGTGAGCCGATGAGCTTCCGCACCAGGGTCAAACAGAAGCACAAAGGCACGCCCGCATACCGGTCAACGGCCTGAAGAAAGCGAACGTTCACTGGTTCAGGATAAAGATTTCACTTTTGCGCGTCGCATACCCATACGGAGATGGAATCCTTGTTATCCAGTAGCACCTCGCGAGCGGTGCGGGTCCAGTTGACGCTCAGCGGCGTAGGGCATTGGGCCTGAAACTGCCGGAACATGGAGTCCATGTTCGCTTGCGTGTTTTTGTTGGCAACCATCACCAGCGCCAATCGCTTGCCCTGAAGATCCGTCGCGGGAACGCGCCCGTTATACCAGACCTTTTGGCCAACCGCGCGTCGGATGTAATAAGCGAACACGTCGGATATGTTTTCGTCGTTCAGAACGACAAACTGGCCGTCCGCGCCAACCACCTGGCTTGCCTGGATAAGTGTGCTTCGAATCCCGGGACCCTTAACCTCCCTTACGCGGCAGACCACTTCACGGGTCACCCCGCCCAGGGCGCAAACCAAAAGCGCCAATGCAGCGAATCGATAGCACAAGCGCCGTTTTTCGTGGCTTAATGCGCCAAGCAAGTATTGCCCGCCCGCTGCAACGAAAACACAAATACCCGGCCCCAGAAACAGACATAGACGCGGATCTTGCAGGTACGGATATTTGTGAAGAAAGGCAGCGGCCAGCAACAAGACTTGCGGTGCCAAAAGCAAGGCCCAGATGAAACGATTGCCACGACGCCAGTAAACGCCCAAACCTGCCAACCACAAAGCCGCTGTCAGCGACGAACCAAAATGGTTTTCACCAATAGGCCACGAAAAGCCCCTTCCGGTCTGCGCCGCCAGCAACCAGGCGGGAATGCTGAGGGGATGGTCAAGGGGCGGATAGCCTCCCTTCCAAAAGTCGGACAGGCCACTGGTTTGGCTGCCTTGGATGGCGAGCCGGACATTGAATTGATAAAGGAGGAGGGCGCTGCCGCCCGTGACCAGCATCAACGCAAGGCCCAGGGCCGGGTTCTGCCACCCCCCTGGTTCGGCCTCATCCGAGACTCCCTTTTTTTCCATCAATTTCTGAACCAGCGCGATAAACAGGACCAGACTCACGGCGCCGATAACGAATACCGAAGTGTAAGAGCACCAAACGAAAATCGGGCTGCACACTGCCAACCCTATGAGATAGCGGGCTTGTCTGCCATGGAGCAACCATCGCAACATCAGCCACAACAGAACCGCCGCAATCAATAGATCCAACGTGTAGCCTTTCACGCGCGTCCCTTCCGTGACCGGAACGTTCGAGACGCAGAAAAGCGCCAGGGCGAGCCGGCGGGCATACCCGCGCAGCGTTTCGCAACAAATCAGCCAAAACATTCCGACGGCACCCAACCCGGCCAAGAACGGCGCCAGGCGCACCGCCCACTCGCTCCTGAACGCGGCGTCCAGCGCTTTCGTCAGCCACAAAAAGCCGGGCGGAGACACGTTCGCGTAACTTAAGGGCTGGAGCAGGCCGCCATAGCCGCGCTCGATGACGCTGCGCAGGATCCCCGCCTCGTCGCAGGTGATCTCATAATGAAGCGCAAAGCGCAGAGCCCGCCACGCGAGCCCCGCAAACAGGGCCAACAAGAAGCAATCCGCGATTCGGTATCGGCTGTTGCCACGTGCAACCTGGAGCGGGCGATTCGCTTCCGCGACATCCGCAGCAATAGTCATATTGAGCTGGACTGGCGATCGGACATTGGTAGTGCGCCTGAATGACCTGCCCGATCCCGGGCAGAATCAGCTTCCGTACAAAGCCATTCGGATAGTAGTGATGACACAGGGACGTGACAACGGAGAGTTTTTTGGGATATCCCGAGGTCCGCGCCTTTGCAGCACGGCGCGCGGCTGCAATCTGCGGCGGCTGACAGTGCTCGGAAGGCCGGGCTTATCGGGCGCGGCGTTCGCGGTTACGCCAGCGGCAGTTGCACGCAGAAGCGGCTGCCTTTGCCGGGCTCGGATTCGAGGGATATCCAGCCGCCGGTGCGTTCGAGTGATTTTTTGACCATTGCCAAGCCGATGCCGGTGCCCGGGTACGTCTCGGCTCGATGCAAGCGCGCGAACATGGCAAAGATTTTGTCGTGGGCGTTTTTGGGGATGCCGATGCCGTTGTCATGGACGTAGACGAAAGCGCAGGAGAGGCCAGTTTTTTCCAGGGCGTCGGGGCAAGGCTGCGTTTCGGTATAAACGCGGACGCGGGGGTGCACACCCGGGGCGACGAATTTGACCGCGTTGCCTAGGAGGTTGGAAAAAATCTGGATCAAAGCGGCTTCGTTGCCGTGGACGAGGAGGCGGTCAAACTCGATCAGGACATCAGCCAGGGGCGGATGCAGGTTGGGATAAGTCTCGACCATGCCGCGGAGGAGAGGACCGAGGTCGATGGGGCCAAGCGGCAGATCCTGGCGGAGGATTTTGCTGTAATTGAGCGAGTCAGTAATGAGGTGATCCATGCGGCGGGCGGCAAGGCCGACTTTGCGGAGGAGGTCGGTTTCGTCGGGTTTGAGTCGGTCACCAGCGTCAGTTGAGAGGATTTCAGCGTACGAGATCATGGCCCGGAGAGGAGCGCGCATGTCGTGCACCAGGCTGTAGGAGAAGCCTTCGAGCTCGGAGATGGTATCCTGGAGTTTTGCGGTGCGCTCCTGGACTGTGCGATCCAGGTGAGCATTGGCGCGGGCGAGCTCATCTCGAGCAGCGACCAAGGCCTGGTCGGACTGGGCGCGTTCGATGATGTCGGCGGCCTGACGGGCGAGGAGGTCCAGGAGGCGAAGCGTGTGGTCGTCCGGCGTGTGAGGCTGCTTAAAGTGTGTGGAAAGCATGCCCAGAGGTTTGCCGGAGCGGGAGAGAAGCGGCGTGGACTGGACGGCGCGAACGCCTGCGAGGCGCTGGAATTCCAGGGCGGTTTGCCCGGCGAAAATGGGGCTAAGTTCGACATCGTGGACGATGACGCGTTTGCCCGAGGCCAGGGCCGACCCGCAAGCGCCCTGAGTATGGGAGAGGTTGTTCCAAAAATCGATGTAGGCCGGAGGAAAACCGTGTTGGGCGACCATGCGCAGGCGCGAACCTTCTTCGAGTAGTTGGACATTGGCGAAATCGGCATCGGCGATAGTGATAGCTGCGTGAACAAATTCTTCGAAAACCGGCTGAAGGTTTCCCTGCAGGACGAAAAGGGAGGCTACCTGCTGGAGACACCTCATCGCCTTGAGGTCGCGGCCCAGCTGGAACTCGGCCGCTTTCCGGGCGGAGATATCCATGTTGGACTCGAGGAGTTCTAGCGTCCGCCCGTCAGGCGAGAATTGGCCGAGCCAATGACTTTCCACGGTGACCCAGGCGCCGGATTTAGTGCGGTGTCGGAGCTCGCCGATCCAGGGTCCTTTGGTGAGCAGATGCTCAGTGATCTGTTCGAGCGGCACGGGGAATTCGGTTTCCAAGAGGGCATGGCTGATTTGGCCGATGGCTTTATGAGGCGCCCACCCGTACAGGGCGGTAGCGCCGGCGCTCCAAAAAGTGATCGTGCCCTCGACAGTTCGGACGATAGTGGCCGTGGGTGAAAGATCAATCAGGCTGGCCTGGCGCTGCAGGAGCCCTTCAGCCCGCTTGCGGTCTTCAATATTTTCGACGATGGCGATCTCGTAATCGGGGCGGCCGTCAGCATCGCGGACAATCGAAAGGGTGAGGCGCGCCCAGAGGTAATGGCCGTCGTGGTGTTTAAGACGCTTTTCAACGGTGTAGCTGTCGAGCTCGCCGGCGGCCATGCGCTGGAACTGGTCAAGGTCGATCGGGAGATCATCCGGGTGGGTGATTTGAGGCGAGGGGGTAGCGCACAGGAATTCCCGAGAGTAGCCGAGCATTTCGCAGAAAGCGTCGTTCACTTCAAGCCAGCGGCCGTCTTTGAAATCGACCCGGCCGATGCCGACGGCTGCCTGGTGGAAGAAAGCGCGATAGGTTTGCTCCGAGCGAAGCAGGGCTTGCTCAGCCTGTCGCTGAGCGGTGATGTCGATGCAGACACCGATATATTCGCGCACGGCGCCGTCGGATTCGAAAACCGGAACGCCGCGGGCCAGGATGTAGCGCCATTGGCCGTCGGCCATCCGCAAGCGATACTGGACCTGGTAGATGGAATGGTTTTCACAGGCGGAGCGCCACGCGGCCTCAACCGCGGGCCGATCCTCAGGATGGACCGCGTCCATCCACCCGAGACCGGCGGCCTGTTGATCGGATTGGCCGGTGAACAGATTCCAGGAGGGAATCGGTTCGTCGACCTCTCCCTCCGCGTTCATCCGCCAAACGACGTTGCTGGTCGCCTCGACATACGACCGGTATCGCTGTTCGCTGAGGCGCAAGGCATTTTCGATCTCTTTTTGGCGGGTGATGTCGAAGGCCATGCCGCTCATGCGGACGGGGTACCCTGACGAATCGTAATAGCCGCGGCCGCGGGAGGCGACCCAATGCGTTGAGCAATCCGGCCAAACGCAGCGAAACTCAGTCGCGAAATCGGATCGCTGGTGCAAGGCGGTGCGGACCTGCAGAGAAACGCGGTCGCGATCCTCGGGGTGCACCGCATTGAGGAAGTCCTCGTAATTGAGGTTCACATCGGGTGCGAGACCGAAGAGGGCAAGGCAGCGCGGCGACCAGAGCAGCCGGCGAGTGCCGATGTCCCAATCCCAGGTGCCGAGTTGAGCGGCATCGGTGGCCAGCAGGAGGCGATCCTGGCTTTCTCGAAGCTGCGCGGCGACGCGTTCTCTTTCCGCCAAAAAGTCACGCACCTGGTATTGGCGCCGTCGGGCCTTGAGAGCCGAGCGGATCGCGCTCAGGACCTGGTCCGCATCCACAGGCCGGGAGAGCAGGACCGCGTTTTCCAGCCGCAGCAGAACCCGAGCAAAGCCGGGCGAGTGATACTCCGGGCGGGTGAGAATCAGGACTGGCAAATCAGACCAGCGCGGCTGCTGGGCGAGGAAGCCGAACAAGGGCTCGGCCTCGGGGCGAACCAGTTGGTCGTCGGTGGTCAGGACGGTGGCGGCGCCCAGTTGGAGTTCACTGTGCAACTCGCGCACATCGGCGCAGATGTAAGCCTCGAGGCCGGCCTCTCGGAGCAATGTTTGGCATAGCAGAGCATCGCGGCGCAACGGCAGCAGGAGCAACGACCGGGTTTCGAGTGCATGTGCAGAGGAGGCGTTCGAGAGCGCCTGGCCCAGGGCAAGCGGCTCGCGGCCCAAAAGTTCGGACATTACGATGATTACTCCTTGTATGAGCTGCCACGCCAGCTCGGTTTAATTG
>DATGLT010000002.1:0-3899 GCA_035294005.1 Verrucomicrobiia bacterium | reverse complement strand
ATGGACTCGCGGGCACCGGGGTCGTCATCCACGAGGAGTATCCTCTTTCCCAGTACTCTGTCCTGCTCAGGCATAGCAACGAAAACTGTAGCATTTCCGAAGCCAAAACCCATAGGAGACTGTGGTTTACGCATAAACCAGGCTTCAAGGAAGCCAAACTCGCCGGCATTAAACAAATCGGATAAACGTAAACTCAACGGAAATCCGGCTCTCTCCGACGGACCCGTGAACGGCTCTATCGCAGACCGGAAAATGCGCTGAGGGGAGTAGTCCACCCCGTTTTCTTTGCCAGTTGAGTGCTCCAGGTTTGGACATGGCGAAAGCTATGAATGGACCGAACACACTATATTACGCCCTGGTTTTCCTCCTGGTCGCATTACTGGCCGGGGCCCTTGGCTTTCTTGCCTTGGCAGGTATCGCGGCGCTCATCGCGCGCGTGATGTTTGTGTTGTTTGTTGTCTTGTTCCTCATATCCCTCTTGAGGCGCAGGCGATTGTGATCGGGTCGAGTGCTTCACATGCCCACCTCCGGCGTAATTCACACTCAGCCCATGCCATGGCTTCTCCGTTGTTTGGCGCCTGCGGTTATCATTGTAATGACACTCGGCGCTCAGGCCCAGGAGCCTGCTTTACGTTTTTCCTACGAAATTCTTCGCGCCCGCGCTCGGACTCTGGCCGGCGGTGATTTTCACTCTGAATCCGGTCCGGAATTGCCCGAGGCTCTGAAGAAGCTCAGTTACGATGACTATCAGCGCATCCACTTTGTGCCCAGCCAGGGCCCGTGGCAGGCCGGCGGTTTGCGATTCACCTTTCAGTTTTTTCACCGCGGGTTCATTTACCAGGACCCGGTCGCGATTCACCTTGTCGACCATGGAGAGGTCCAGGATTTTGTTTTTTCACCCAGGCAATTCGACTATGGCAAGCTGCCGTTTGCCGGATCCTTATCGAACGGATTGGAGTTCGCGGGCATTCGCGTTCTCTATCCGGTGAATAGCCCGGGGAAGCAGGACGAAGTAGCCGCCTTCCTGGGCGCCAGCTACTTCCGGATCATCGGCGCCGGCCAGCGTTACGGCGCCTCGGCTCGCGGCCTGGCCGTTAACACTGCTGAGCCGGAGGGAGAGGAGTTTCCGCGGTTTACTCACTTTTGGATTGAGAAACCCGGGTCGCTGGACGCCTCGATGAAAATCTACGCGCTCCTGGACGGACCAAGCGTCGCCGGCGCCTATCAATTCACAATCGAGCCGGGCGAAGTTACACAATTGGAAGTGGACGCCTCGCTGTTCTTCAGGAAACCCGTCAAAAAGATGGGCGTTGGTCCGCTCACCAGCATGTTTCTGAAAGGCAAAAATGATTTGCGCTTTATTCCTGATTTCCGGCCCGAGGTCCACGATTCGGACGGGCTCTTGATCGAACCAGGGGATTCGAACTTGGAATGGCGGCCTCTCTCCAACCCGCAAAAGGAGCATTGGATCAGCCGCTTTCCACTGGTGTCGGCCAAGGGCTTTGGTTTGTTGCAACGCGACCGCAACTTCGACCATTACCAGGATCTTGGCGCCCGCTATGAACTGCGTCCGACCCTCTGGATCGAACCGCGTGAGAACTGGGGCGCGGGCAACGTCGAACTCGTCGAGATACCGAGTCCAGCCGAATACAACGATAACATTGTCGCCTATTGGGTCCCTTCAGAGAAAACGGAAAAAGGTCAGGAACGCCGTTACAAGTATCGCCTTTCGGCTTGTCTGGGAGAGCCATTAAAGACCGAACTCATGAAAGTGGAAGCGACTCGCATTACTCCCGAACACGCCAAATCGCCTCCGCACTTTGTAATCGATTTCTCCTCGACCAGTTCAAACTCGCTGCCGGCGGACGCCGCGGTCGAAGTAAACGTTGAAAGTTCCCAGGGCAAAGTGAGGAACCTGGTAATCGAAAAAAACGAAATCACGGGTGGGTGGAGAACGTTCTTCGATTGGGCGGATACGGGAAATAAACCGGCGGACCTGCGCCTTTTCCTGCATAAAGGCAATCAGGTCCTCAGCGAAACATGGATGTACCATTACCAACTACCGTGATGCCCCGGGCCTCCGTGAAAACGCTAGGGCTTGAGCCGAGTCAATTCTGGTTGATGCTCCGGCGCTTGGGTTTTGCCAGCCTCGTCCTAATCACGGCGCTGGTAATCGGTTGGCATGCGTTCTCAATGATCCGGGTCAACGGCCTGGATGCGCTTAAGATCGCGAGTTTTGTTTTGTTCATGATTTTGTTGCTGCCCATTGCGCTGTCGTTTTGGACGGCGGCGATCGGGTTTGTGGTCCAGTGGCGGGGAGGTGACAGCCTTGATTTGAGCAGAACGTTGGACCAGGCGAACAGGGTCGAGCAATTGCCTCGCACCGCCGTGGTGATGCCGGTGTACAACGAGGAACCCAGCCGCGTGCTGGCCGGGCTCAAAGCGACCTATGCAAGTGTCGCAGACACGGGGTTCCTGGACTCCTTTGATTTCTTCGTGCTGAGCGACACCACCGACCCCGATACATGGGTCAATGAAGAGATCGCGTTTGCGGAGCTTCGAAAGCAAGTGGCGGATCCGGAACGATTGGTTTACCGCAACCGCCGGGAAAACACCGAGCGCAAAACCGGGAACATAGCTGACTTTTGCGCCACCTGGGGCGAACGCTACCGTTACATGGTTGTGTTCGACGCCGACAGCATGATGACAGGGTTGAGCCTGGTGAACCTGGTGCGTCTCATGGAACTTAACCCGCATGTCGGCATCGTGCAGGCGCCGCCCTTGCCGGTGAACCGCCGCACGCTTTTTGGCCGGATACACCAATTCGCGGTGCAGGCCTATAGCCTGATTTTCATCAGCGGTTTGAATTTTTGGCAGGGCGGCGCCGCCAATTACTGGGGGCACAATGCCATCATTCGCATCAAACCTTTCGTAGAGCATTGCCGGTTGCCAAAATTGCCCGGGAAAGAGCCTTTGGGCGGATCGATTCTGAGCCACGATTTCGTTGAAGCGGCCTTTATGCGGCGGGCCGGGTGGAAAGTGTATCTCGCGAGCGAATTGCGCGGCAGCTACGAGGAAATGCCTTCATCACTCATCGGGTATGCGGCTCGAGATCGCCGTTGGTGCCAGGGCAACCTGCAACATGCCCGCTTGTTGTTCACGCCGGGTTTTCATTTCGTCAATCGTATCCACATCCTGATGGGCCTCATGTCGTACCTGGCGTCACCGCTTTGGCTCCTGTTGCTGGTTCTGACGACCGCTGGGGGAATAAAGGAGGCACTCGGAAAACACACTTACTTCCCTTCGCAGCGAAGCCTGTTTCCGGTGTGGCACATTTCGGTTGGTCAACAGGCGCTCATTTTGTTTGGTGTCATGATGGGTCTGCTGCTGATGCCAAAGTTCCTGAGTTTGCTCATCCATTTGCGCAAACCTGAACGGCAAAAAGCGTTTGGCGGCGAATTAAAGCTCGTTGCGAGTGCCGCCTGCGAGACCCTGGTTTCGACGCTCCTGGCTCCGAACCTGGCCTTGCTCCAAACCCGGTTCGTCGTGGGAATCCTGATGGGGCGAAAAGTAGAATGGAAAGCTCAGGACCGGGGCGAAAGCAGCACCAGCTTTTCGGAGGCATTTCGTCGGCACTGGCCCAGCCTTTTTTTGGGAGTGGCCTGGACCGTGCTTTTGGCTTTTACGGTGCCGAGGCTGATTTGGTGGTTTTCCCCTGTGATCGCCGGTTTTTTGCTCGCCGTGCCGCTGTCGGCGTGGACTAGTCGCACCTCCTCAGGCGAGTGGGCCCGGCGAAAGGGACTGTTTCTAACGCCCGAGGAAATCGAACCGCCGACGATTTTAGAAACCTTCCAGGCCGAATTGGATCAGCTCGAAAAGAGCGCGGGGAGCCCCGGCAC
>DATGLT010000001.1:0-12918 GCA_035294005.1 Verrucomicrobiia bacterium | reverse complement strand
AGAAGTCTCTGGTTTCGGTATTCTTATAGCCAGCTTTGGACGGAGCCAATCCGAAATAGAGCAGATGGTCGGTCTTAAACCCGGCATCCACCCGAGCCAAGTTGACCAGCGTGTGGACAAAAAGCCCCGCCCCCGCCACCAGCAAGAGAGAGAGGGCGACTTGTGCCACGACCAAGGGACTAGCTCCGCGGATTAAAGAAGGTGTTGCCACCCGCAGATTGAGCCCTTCCTGGGGCAATCCTCGTGCGGCATGCCAGGCCGGCGGAAGGCCAGAGAGAATGGCGGTGACGATCGCCAGTGAGAACGCAAAGGTAAGAACCCGAAAGTCCAGGCTGGGGACCGTTTGAAGCGCAAACTCCGTTGGGAGAAAATTCACCAGGATCGACCGGCCCCATTTGGCAATTAGCAAGCCAACAAGCGAACCAAGAACCCCCAGCAACAAGCTTTCCGTAAGGCTTTGTTGAAACAGTCGGAACCTTCCAGCGCCGAGCGCCGAGCGAATTGCAAATTCATGGGCACGGGAGACTCCGCGTGCCAAAAGGAAACCTGAGAGGTTTGCGCAAGCCACAACCAGGCCAACCCCAACAACTCCCAGGAGCATCAGAACTATGCTTCGGTTTTGCTGCCTGAATACACTGTGGCCGGTGCGCCCATCACTGATCTCAATTCTTGGCTCTTTGAGTTCTGGTCCTACCTCCCGTTGGAAGACAGTATTAAGAATACCTTGCAATCCGGCGTCGGTCGTGCCGGACCCTAATCGCAGCATTGCGGAAATAAGCCAGGGTTCTATGGGCGCTCGCGTGGTTCGCGAACCGAGTTGTTCTTGATCTGAGAGTGTAATATAAAAATTCATCTCTCGACCGGGGCCGATCCCAGGGAAGTGACTGGGCGTCACTCCCACAATCGTGTGGCTGATACCATCGAGGATGACTTGCTGGCCAATGGCTCCAGGGTCCAATCCGAACTCAGCTTTCCACCATTGATAAGAAATGACCACCACCGGTGGCGCGCCAGCGCAGTCGTCCCGCGGCCCTAATAACCGCCCAATTAGAGGCTCGGCACGAAGTCCCTGGAAAAAGTTTTCAGAAACTGCCATGCCATTTGCGAAATTCGCGGCGCTTCGTGCCCGGGCCACCACGCCAATCTCGTAGTACCCAAAAAGCTCGGCTTGGCCCGCGCATTCCTTTTGCAAGTGGCGGAAGATTGTAAGAGGCAGTGGATCGCCCCTCGATAATCCGGAAGAAGCCAGGTCGAAATTGCCGCGTGCCACGGCCTTGAAATCGCGTCCACTCCAGCTGACCACGCGAAGTTGCCACGGCTCAGGCACCGGCAACGGCCGAAGCAAAAGCGCGTTTGCAAAAGAAAAAATTGAAGTGCTTACTCCTATTCCCAGACCCATTGAAAGCGTTGCGACCGCCGTAAACCCAGGACTCTTCCCAGCAGTCTTGCAAGCAAACCGCAGATCTTTGAAGACGCGATCGAGCCACCCCAATCGCAACACCTCTCGGCAAGTTTCCTTCATTCCTTCTATAGAGCCGAACTGACGCAAAGCAGCCGCGCGCGCTTCTTTCGTATCCATCCCTTGATCGAGGTGTTTCTTTGTGAGCATTTCGATGTGGATTCTAATTTCCTCATCCATCTCGGTCTCAGGCCCTCGCAATTCGACCATCGCCGCTAAACTCCTCCAGAATCGGCGTAACACGTTCAATAGCTGCCTTGTTAAATGCGTATACAGTGTCGCTTTTCGGTTGGCTCTGGCACTATAAACACATGAAAAATGTTGTAGCGAGTATTACCACACTCCTATCGAATGTCAATGGGAACAGGCCTCGATGATCGGGGCCTTCAGAAGCCTTTATTCCTGTGAAGCTTACCGACGGAGATGTGCCAGAAAGTGTCAACTCCAAAACATTCTGCAAGCAGAACGGGCAACACGTTGGCCCGGCTAAAGTGGCTGATGGCTCCCCTAACAAAAGCTCATTCGACTCTAGGATTCGTGAGACGTTTGAAGTTTTGCAGGTGACGCGTTAACCGCCAGCCTGCCCATGGCGAATTCAATCAACGCGGTTGACATGCGGTCAACGTGTGCTACTGTTGCCATCGAGGACTTCTTGCGGCACTTGCCTATTGATAGTGCATCGCGATTCGGAAAAGCGTTGAACCCCAGGTTGTTCGAGGACAATCAGAATCTCCGGCTTAAATCGAATATTCGTGTTCAGCGTGTACGGACGTGAGCTCACCACAGTTTCTTCGAACTAGGGGAAGTCGTAGCGCCCGGGCCAGCCAACTGGGAATGAAGTCGAGAGATCCTTTCGCCTAAATAAACGAAAATACGCCGAGTGATGGGTTAAACATCAATGAAATGAATATGACAAACACAAATGAGCATTCAAAAACAGTTAATAAGTCCGAAATCGCAGTGGTTGCTTGCCAGATGTGGGAAAAGGCCGGCCCCCCCAAGCCGGGATTTGCAATTCTGGCTTGAGGCGGAAGCGCAGCTCCGTGCCGGCCACAAAGACCGTAACCGCTCTGCCGGCTGCACATCAGTCACCGGTGAATTCGAAATAACACCGCCCGCGAGCCGCCAGTATCCAACTTGTGCCCCATCAGGCGAACTCAAAGACCCAGCAAAAAGTGCGCAGGTTCTGATCCCCGCTCACCCATAGCCGGGACCATTTAGCGATTCGCTCGAGGATGAGAGAACCAGTGGCATGAGGGGCTCGGCTCCGCGTTTCACCCGGCTTCGTCCTCTTGTTCATCGCGATGGATCTTGCGTTGGGTTCCGTTTATTTCGTCGAAATCGGCAGATCCTATGTGTACTAAGTTTGTGGTGAGCGTCAAAACTTCTTCTAACGTCAAAATGATTAACAGAGCGAAAAATTCCGGTGACGAGCGAATGCGAACGAGCCCCGGCAAGACGCGGTCAGCGCGCACACCTTTCATCTTTGGAGCCGCGGCGGGTGGCGGTAAGGGATCGCAACCGAGAAAAATGCAAGACATCCCAGTTGAGGGTACCGGCGCGGAGCGCGGCAAGGCTGTTGCGAAGGGTCATCAGGAGGGGAACGCCATTGGGGACGGGCCGTTCGGGCCGGCGGACATGACAGAGGCAATCAAAACTCTGATCGAAATTGCCCGTGAGCAGGGCCAGCTTACCTACGACGACGTCAATGAGATTCTGGCCGATGGCGTGTCTCCCGATGATTTGGACACGCTCTACACCAAACTGCAGAGCGTTGGCATCGAGGTGGTAACTCATGCCGAGGTGGAAAAGACCAAACCGCACGAAGAGGCTGAGGAAGATCGGTCGTTCGACTCGGTTGATGACCCGGTTCGAATGTACATGAACCAGATGGGCAAAGTGCCGCTGCTCACGCGCGAGCAGGAGGTTGAGGTTTGCAAACGCATCGAAGAGGCCGAATTGGAAATGAAGCGTTTGGTGTATGGCTTAGGCTTCACCGCGAAGGAACACAGCGCGGTTGCCCAGAAGCTGCTGGCCGACCCGCCCAAGGAACGTTTTGACCGTATCGTGGAGGACAACAAAGTCACCAGCCGCGAGAGCCACCTACAGGAACTGCGCGGCCTTTTGAAGAAGATGCACGCGTTGGACGCGCGGCTGGACGAGAAATATGCCCTCCGGCAGAAGGCTGTGTCGCCTCGCCAGCGTGAAAAGCTGTCTGCTGAATCCCAGAAGCTTGAAAAAAGGCTACAGGCCACCTTTCCAAAATTCTTTTACAAGCAGAAGGTGCTCGAAGACATGATCGTGGTGGCTGGCAACCTCAGGGAGAAGTTCCAAGCCGGATTAAAGCGCATTGAGGGACTTGAGAGTGAGACCAAAACCAGCGGACAACAAGCAAGGTTGCGGGAGGAGCATGACAAGATTCTTGCTCTGGAACAATTCGTCCGGCAGTCGCAGCAGGAGTTTTTCAAGACGTTCGACCATTTGCAACGGGCCGCAAGCCGGGCTCATGCAGCCAAGAGCCATATGGCGGAGGCGAACCTGCGCCTGGTAGTTTCCATTGCCAAGAAATATGTCAACCGAGGCCAGTCCTTTCTCGACCTCGTTCAGGAAGGCAACATCGGCCTGCTCAAAGGGGTCGAGAAATTTGATTATCGACGCGGATATAAGTTTTCCACTTATGCAGTCTGGTGGATTCGCCAGGCTGTAACACGTTCGATCGCCGACCAGGCACGCACGATCCGCATCCCGGTGCACATGATCGAGATCATGAGCAAGCTTTGGCGCACGCAGAAACAGCTTAGCCAGGAGCTGGGCCGAGAACCGACGCCCGAAGATCTTGCAGATGAATTAGGGCTGCCCACTTCCCGCATCGAGGGTCTTTTGAAGATGGCCCGCCAGCCCGTCTCGCTCGACGCGCCGGTCGGCGAAGATGGGGATGTGAACGTGGGAGATTTCATCGAAGACCAAGGCGCGCAGAACCCCGCTGACGGCGTGGGTCAGAGTCTGCTCAAAGAGAAGCTAGACGATGTTCTGACCAGTATCACTGCACGGGAGCGGGCGATTCTCGAAATGCGCTTTGGCCTGGTCGACGGGAACGGCCATACGTTGGAGGAAATTGGGAACCTCTACAATGTCACACGGGAGCGCATTCGTCAGATCGAAGCCAAGGCGTTGCGCAAACTCCGGCACCCAACCCGGGCGCACCACCTTCACGGCTTCCTGGAGACCCAACAGGCAGCCGTCTCACGGCGTGATGCGACCACTCCTCTCGAAGCGAGCGTCGTAGCATTAACCGATAGGAAAACTTTGATAAAGACTGTGATGTAGGAGGCGAGTCCGGCCTGGCGCTGCGGATGTTCCGAGCTTTCGTGAATCGATTGGGCCAGGCCTGCCGATTGCAGCCCTTTATTTTTCAAGCATCCCCCGCAATTAATGGTAGATTAAGGGAACGAAAACTATTTTAACTTCGGCAAATCGCGGATTTCCATCTCTCGGCCGGATAGAGCGAAGAGGAAGGAAGGTCGGGCATAAAACCAGGAGTAGCAGACACCGAAGAACTGCGCCATTGCTGGTGCAGCCGATTGCAGACCTGACCGGCAGCGTGCCATGTGCAAGCTGCGGCCACTTGGTCGACGCCAAACGAATGCACCCTCACATGGTCCGATTTCACGGCGCGGCTTTGCGCTCGAAGGCCCCCACTTTGCGTGGGTGGTAGCGGACCAATGACGCTCTGTTTGCGAAAATCGGGCCAGGTAACCGTGGCCTTGGGTTCCACGGCGTCCCCCGTATTCCAGTGAATTCGATTCGCCGTTACCGCGGCCGAATCGTGCTCCGCAGGTGCCACTTTGGGGCCATGTTCTCGCAAGCGCTCGGCCAACGCCGTTTCCGACGCTTGGGCTGGCAGGGATGTGGCGCAACGGGACAGGCAGACCAGGCAAACGCTCGCCCAGAGAATGCAACTGAGCGTGCGGCTCGAGTTCTCGTTTGCGCCAGCAGGGGGGTAGGCAGGTGCGCGAAGGTTTTCAAGCGACCGCCACTATTTCCTCACAGCGCCGAACACTTTCTGAAGCAGATCGCTCGTGCGAGCGATTGGATTTTCGCGAATGCGTTGCTCTTCCTCCGCCACTATTTTGAAGAGGCCGTCCAGCGCTTTGTTGGTCACGTAACCGTCTACGTCCACAGCTTCCGATCCGAGCAGTGATCGGCCGAAGGAACCGAAGCCCCCGAGGGAGCTTCCACTATCGACTTTCTCCATCAGCCGCTTGTAGGCCGAGGTTACTCCGGTTTGATCTGTTGCCTTCTTCACGATCGGCAGAAATTTCTCGTACAAATTTGTTTCCGTGGCAGTTCGGAAATATTGAGTGGCGGCATTATTGGTTCCTATGAGAATGGCCTTGGCATCGGCCACCGACATATTCTTGATGGCATCGCTGAACACCACGGCCGCTTCCGGGACCGCTTGCTCGGCGGCATGATTCATCGTATCGATAAACTCATCCGCCAGTTTGTCCTGGTGAACCGTACGCAACGTTTTCTCCACTGTGCGCAGTTTCTCAGGCATCGGTATTTTGACGTTGAGATTGGTCAAGAAGCCACCATCATGACCCAGCCGGCCGACGGCCTGTTCGACACCTTTGCTGAGTGCTTCCTTGAGCCCATCCACCACTTGATCCTGAGATAGAGCGCTTACTGCGGCGGGCACTGCGGCCGTGTTTTTTTCCTGACCGCCTAGTCCGAGAAAGTCCAGCACCCCGGCCCGGGCGGCATTCTGCACAACGAGCAGGGCCCCGAGTGCGCTTAAAACAACTTTTCCGAATTGAGGTTTCATGTCATCGACATGTTATACTACAAAGCGTGCAACACTAGGCTCGTTTCAGAAAAGACCGGTGCCCAGGTTGCCCTGGGCTGGCGTCCAAGCTTGGCTGCAGTCCCGCAGGCCGGGATTGGCCTTGCCGGCAAGGCTCAGTAGACATGTGGCTTTACTCGGCTGAAATTGCGGATTTCAGCACGTCGCATGTTAGTTTGAACACGTGTGGCCGTCACCAGGCTTTATGCTTCAGCTACGAGTTGGTAGCCAACGGCATGCTTGGCGGCGCGTGCAGTCGAACCACTTTGCTTTCGCCAATCTTGGTGCTGTTGCGAGCGTTGAATTTTTGAATCCGTTCGCTTCCATTTCCAAGGCGCAAGCGGCCATGCTGGGAATGAGTCTTTTCATAAGCCCTGCAAGAAAAAGGCGCATTTTTCCTCCTGGGATTCGCACTGCAAGAGATAAAAGCGTTCCTTCACGGACTGACAGAAAGTATCACCTGCGAGCTGGGCAGCTTGTCAGAGGTCGCACGCAGAACAAGCCGGCCCGATTCCTCGCGGCCTTTCACGATTACCAGGCAGCGACCATGCCAACACTTTCGTTCGGGCTTTTGATAGCTTTCCAGGCTTATCGGGTTCGCGTTGCCGACCCCGACAATTTTTCCCGGCCCTTCCAACTCGAAGCGGACCACGTTTTCGGCTTCGGGATTAATCAGGCCATACGCATCGACCAACTCCACCGTGACGTAGCTCAGATCTTCGCCAGTTGGTCTCAGACTTGAGCGGTCTGGTGTCAGTCGAATTAGGCTGGGCGCCGCGGCTGTGCGCAACTCCGCTCTCGCCACTCTGCTTCGCTCGTCGTAGCCCACCACCTCGAGCTTGCCCGCCGCATACGCCACGTCCCATACGGCCTTAAATTGGGTGGCGCGGTTGGTCGGTTTGCGGCCGAGAGATTTTCCATTCAGAAACAACTCCACCTCCCGGCAGGAGGAAAAAACCGTGACCAACAATGGCTCGGTCGCGTTCGTTTCCCAATTCCAGCGACCCACCAGGTCGTCAAAATGCCATCGGCTCCAGTCCTTGCGCAGTGGATTCTCCGGGAATGAGGGCCGCGGCGGATGGACGAAGATGGACAATCGATCCTTCTGCCACACGGTTTGCCGGTAAAAGGATTGAGGGCGGCGCCAGCCGCAGATGTCAATGTCGCCGCAAAACGCGAGATTCCATGGAAAGAAGTCATGAAACTGATCGTAGCCGCGCCAGCCAATACTCGCTTCGCCCAGGTAATCCCAGGCAGTCCAGACAAAGTCGCCAACGACGTAAGGGTGATCGAGCACCGCCATCCAACTGGCGAAGGTGTCGAGCGGGTACGATTCTGTGCAAACCATAATCCGGCTGGGAACCCGCTCGTGGTCCACCGCATAGACATCTTTGATTCCATGGTCGCCGCCGACGGCATAGTTATACCCGCCGACATCCAGCGCCGCAAAAAACGGGTCTTTGTCCGGGCTCAGGCTGTTGACTGCGGCGGTAACCGGGCGGGTCGGGTCGAGTTTCCGGACAAAAGCGCTCAAGGTTTTTGCACTCTCAGCGACTGCGGGTGTTTCCTTGCCCGGGATTTCATTGCCAATGCTCCAAAGAATGACCGAGGGGTGATTACGGTCGCGTTCCACCATGTTTCGCAAATCCTTCTCCCACCAGTCGCGGAAACTCAGATGATAATCGTTGGGATTCTTGCCGATATCCCACATATCGAAGGCTTCGTCCAGAACCAGCAGCCCAAGCCGGTCGCAAGCGTCCAAAAACGCGGGCGCCGGCGGGTTGTGGGCGCAACGGACGGCATTGAAACCGCCAGCCTTGAGGATTTCGACTTTTCGTTCTTCGGCGCGGTCGTAAGACTTGGCGCCAAGTGGCCCGTTGTCATGGTGCAAACAGCCGCCCTGCAACTTAAGAGGCTGGCCGTTGAGGGAGAACCCTCGTTCCAGGTCGAACCTGATTTGGCGAAAGCCGAACGGAGTGGCCAACCGGTCAAGCAGTTGCTGGTCCTGGTATAATTCAGTGATATTGGTGTAGAGGACGGGATGTTCTACGGACCAGAGGCCGGGATTTTGCACCACCAGTTCTTGCGTCACCTCTTGCATATCTTTCGCCGCAACCGCCTGTTCTGTTTCCGCGCGAGTGACTTCCTCCCCACGGGTCCCGAGGACTCGATTCATAACCCGAATGCGTGTGGCGGAGGGGCTCTGGTTCGCCAGGCGCATTTGAATCCGAACCTGGGCAGACCCCGAATCGATTCGCGGCGTGGCGATATAAATGCCGTCGTGCGCAACGTGAACCGGATTCAGGAACCGCAACCAAACATGGCGATAGATGCCGGAACCCGAATACCAGCGGCTGTTCTCCCCTTCGTTTGAGATTTTGACCGTCAGCCAGTTTGTGCCCGTCAGCGAGACTTTATCGGTGATATCAAACCAGAAAGGCGTGTAGCCGTAGGGGTGAGTTCCCAGTTCGCCGCCATTCAGCCAGACCTTGGCATTCATGTATGCGCCGTCAAACTCAACAATCACCCGTCGGCCCTTCGCGTCAGCCGGCAACGTGAAAGCCTTGCGATACCAGCCCGTCCCACCGACGGTGAAGCCGCCGCTCACCTGGCTTATCGCGTCCCGGTCAAATGGAGAATCGGCGCCAGGCAGGTCCTCCACACTCCAATCATGCGGCAAGTCCACTGCCCTCCAACTGGAGTCATCGAAAAAGCTCGCTTCCGCGCCCTGTGCTCCGCCTCGATGAAAGCGCCAGCCTCGATCAAAAAGCGTTTCCTGGCGACCGCTGGTTTGCGGGTTTTCGACTGGCGGGGTTGCTTGAGCGAGCAAGCTCCATGCAGCCATCAGGTTAAGAAAGAACAGGCACAACCTCGGGGTGCGACTGCTCGGCGGTGCGAGTTCCTTTATAGCTCTACTGGTAGAATTCATAGCCATGTGTCAGCCCCCATTATCAGTGCCTGCTAAATCGGTCAAACACTTCACGATCGGCCAAGCGGAGGTGAACCCGGTGCGTTTGGGACTGAAACACATCAATGACGGAGGGCCGTTCACCCTCACCAGCGGATTGCTGGCGAATGGGCCGGGGCCGGGGAGCGCGGCCATCAGCCTGGTCAACGCTGGCCTGGAGGGGTTTGTCCGTGCTGCAGCCTTGGAACTGCCGCGCGGAATTCGTATCAACGTCGCTAGTCCCCCTTGGGTAAGCGAGACGTTGAAGAACATAGGCAGGGATCCCTCGGCGGGTATGCCGGCAGAGCAAGTGGCCGCGGCCTATGTCGCAGCAGTGGAGGGGCAGCAAACCGGCCAGGTGCTCTAGCCCCGAGGCACGTAAACGCCTTGCTGCGTCGGCATTTCTTACTCCGCCTTCACATCAGTCTTCCGGTCTTCCCCATGCGGCACCATCTTGACCAGCTTCGGATGGAACTGGCCGAAGACGGTCACGAGGTCCTTCTGAGCGGCCATGACATCGTGGATATTTTTGTAAACCATCGGAACTTCATCTATACCGGCCGAGGGACTGAAATGATGGCACTGTTTCGCCGAAGGCCGGGTGATCAGGTTTGTGCTTTCCAAACTTCATGAATGGTCGAAACTTACCGTCAGGCATGAAGCCGCCTGTCACTGACGCCACAGTGGATGAATATGTAGCCCGCATTCTTGCTGGAGGTCCACTGGGCAAAATCTTTCCAGCCAAATTGTCAGAATGTGCGTTCACCCCAAGCCAGCGAGAGAAAATAAGGAAAGCAAGAGCTGAAAAAAGGGCGCATCAGAAGAACGGCGGATCAGCCGCTATCCCGTTTGAGCCTCGACCAAACGCCAAGCTGCCGCCTGCCGGTGAACAAAAGACATCGAAGGCACTGACCAAGCTCAGGAAAATGCTGTATCTTCAGGGCGGCAACTGCTTTTTCTGCGGAATGCCGCTCACAGAAGAGCAGGCAAGTATCGAACATCTCAATCCTAAATCCCTGGGTGGCACGCGCACAGAAGGCAACGAGGTGGTGTGCCACAAAACATTGAACCACACATTCGGGAACATGGATCTGAAGCGGAAGTTCGAATTCGTGCTCAAGACAAAGGGTGCCTTTCGTTGCCCGGGAATATAGGTACGCGTTATACTAACATAAGTATCCTAATCTTGTCTACTTAGAGTTTTAGGGGTATGAATATCTTACATTCAAATATCTGGATGGATTGAGGGGAGCCTTCGTTTTTTGATCGCTTTGCAGGGGGCTTGAATCTGCGGATATCAACAAATACTCACGAAACCGAAACGATGTGGTACTTCGCGACCGACCCACCCAGCTTAGCCGTCCAGCGCTGGCCCGCCTTCTTACCCATCAGCTGCTGACCTAACGGCGACTGAGGGGTAATCACCGTGACTTCCTTGCGTTTACTCTCAATCTCCAAGCCACCGTTCCGCGGCCCGATGAAATAGAGGGCTCGCGTACCGTCAACATCAAGTTCCACGAGGGCGGTGAGGTCGACGGGGTCGTCGGAGGCAAAATCGCGAACCGGCAGGCACGGTAGAGTTCTATAGAGTCCAGAATCTCCTTGGCCTGTCGGGCCTGGCCGCCGGCAAGGTAAGCGGCTTCGAGTCCGCGCGTGTCGTATTTGCTTTCGGCCTTACTGCTTTCATGCGTGGCTTCCGCGTGAGAGGCGCGAGCCGCCTTTTCCAAAACGCAAAGGCTGTCCCTCAGGATGGCGATGATTTGCTGTAACAACTGGGCTTTTTGCATATCAGGTCTCTTCCAAGAACTTGCCGCCACGACCGGACCGCGCCAGGCAATTTTGGCCTGCTGCGCTTCCCTACAAGGGCTGGGCTCCTATTCGGAGACCTCATTGGTAATGCGGCGCTTCTGTACGTTGGACTTGATGCGTTCTAGTTCCAACGTCTGCAGGATACCGGACTGCCGCTGGGTTTCCTTTTTGAGGCGGTCCAGTAGTTTTCCCTGCTCAATGACCACCTCGTTTAATTGTTCGAGTTGGTGCTCAAGGTGAGCAACGTGCGATTCCAGCTTTTCTGTGCGCTCGGAGATTTCATCTGGCATCATTGGATTTTGGCTCTGCAACCGGCCAAAGTCGAGCAGTGCACTTCGACAGCAGTTTCAAAGTGGGGCGAGTGTCAAAAGCTGGCACTTCGAATTCCAGGATTTGCCGCGGTGGCCGCTCTCCTCGTCGCGCGCGCCGGGCAAAACGACCACCATTGCCCATGCACGAAAAGCTTCATGTGCAGAATTGCTTTGCGTCCTGAAAAGAGATTACCAGAATTCCTGCTCGAATGTTAAGAGCGATTTCCACTGCTCATGACGCCGGTGTCGGAATCTACGGCGACTACAATGATCTCGAAAGTCTGCACGAGACCATTCACCATCTGTGTGATCATCCAAATGTCGCGGGGCACCTCGGCGAGTTCGCACTCGGCTTTGCTTACGATGTGCGCAAATCTTTCGAAGGCGCCCGGGAAACGAAGCTTTTCGGCACGGGGCGTGAGCGCGTGAAGTATTTTGGAGTGAAAATCCTCTGGCCATTCTACCTGGTGCAGGTCGGGTTGCTCCGTGGCTTTGCTAAAATCCAGCCCACGTCGGCGATCCACCACTCTCAGCTTTATCTTTTGGAACACGTCACCGAGAAAGCCTTGGCGGAAAAGAACCCTGAAACCGCTCGATTCTGTCGCGAGTGGCTAAATCACTTTCCCGGACTCACTCGTGATTTCATTAGCTTGTTCATAGAAGAGGAAACGTACAAATTCGTTTTCAAGACGCGGCCCAAAAGGCGCCTGCAGGCTTTGCCCGGTTTCCTGCGCTCATTTCATTGGTTTTCGGATGAATACCGAGCCTTCGAGAAAGAGGTGCGCACGGAAGCAAAGAAACAAGGCTGTCCGCCTCAAAGCCTTGGTCTGAAACGGGATTGGCCGGATTTCAAGTGGTGAATTCATTGCGCTGCCCGACCCTGCCATGACGATTCCTGAAATCCTGAAAGAACTCGAGCCGTACACCAGGAAATTTCCAATGGAGGCGATGCGAGCTGCCATTGAGCAGCGTGAGGCCATCACGCCTGAGTTGCTGCGCATCGTGGAAGCCATCGCCGCGAATCCAACTGAATTCGCCCAGCGGGATAATTCCACGCTGCCGGTTTTCACACTGTATCTGCTGGCTCAGTTCCGAGAGAAACGGGCCTTCCCGGCAATGGTGAGAATCTTCAGTGCTCCTGGCGAAACTGCGTACAAGCTCGTGGGAGACACGGTCACGGAAGGATTGAAGCAGATTTTCGCCTCCGTTTACGACGGCAACCCTGGCCCGCTATACGGGCTCATTGAGAACGACCGGGCTGACGAATACGTCCGGGATGCCGCTATTAACGCCATTCTGGTTCTGGAGAATACCGGCCAGATGTCCCGCGCCGAAGTCATTGATTATTTCCGTAGCCTTTTCCACGGGAGGCTCAAGCGCACACATTCCTTTGCCTGGAATGGTTTGGTTTGT
Source organism: Verrucomicrobiia bacterium (assembly GCA_035294005.1). Taxonomy (GTDB): domain Bacteria; phylum Verrucomicrobiota; class Verrucomicrobiia; order Limisphaerales; family UBA8199; genus JANXQE01. Next base: position 133 of record DATGLT010000001.1, on the reverse strand, counting down.
GCGGTTGCGGACCTGCCCGCACCCGAGTTGCTGGAAGAGGTACGTCAGGCGTACAGTGAGGGCCTTGTGGACGAGGGCGTTGTGGACCTTAAAGGCGTGGAGCGGGACGTTGCCAAGCCCGAACCCCGGCGTC